>CALUPM010000001.1 GCA_944322665.1 Candidatus Gastranaerophilales bacterium
ATCAGCGCAACATTAAATACTGCCGTCATACACCATACAAAATACATTACAACGTTTTCGATACCGATAAACAGCCAGAATAGGTATGTTAAACTTCCGGTGATTATAGCGTCGATTATAGCAATTTGAAGTGCCATCCATATTCCCTGTATCAAAACATCAATACAGGAATCTGAAATCGCTTTAACATCAAAAACGTTTGCAAAACTAAATTTCTTGCAAAAAAGCATAAAAACAGTTAGCACAATTGACCCGCACACAGCGTAAGTAACATACATAATTGCCTGTGACATCCACGTAACAGAAATCATCGGACAGACTTTTGTAACAATGTACCAGGCAATACCTCCGTTTATTGCAGCTGCAGGAATAAGTGCTATTATTGTGCGCAAAGCATCAAAAAACAATGTAAAAATATTAAATGTCGGCAATGTTACATCTCTATAGTTCATAACATTGTTTGCGCATCTTGACATTATGCCTAAAATTACTATTACGCTGATAATCGCTAAAATATAAAACCAGATGCTGTTTTGCATTTTGTTCATATATAAGCTGACAGCCCCGAAAACAGGAATTGTAAAAATAAAGAATTTTGTTAGTGCATGCGGTTCATTAAGCGATTCTTCCACTGCGTCTTTTATAGATGCCATATTAAAGCTCCTCTCTTATTAATACATTATAAATATACCATATTTATATAATACGGGCAATACATTCTTGTTATGAAAGCGGAAGTTTTATAATAAATTCCGCCCCCTGCCCTTTTTCGCTTTTTACCTTTATTGCGCCGCCGTGAAGTTTTACCAGCTCTTTTGTTATTGCAAGCCCTAAGCCTGTGGAATTTTCTTTTGCATTAACCTGTTCAAATTTTTTGAAGATTTTTCTGTGGTATTTTTTCTCTATTCCGCAGCCGTTATCTTTTATTTTTATAGTCAAATTTTTGCGGGCGGCTTTCGCTGAGACGAAAATGGCGCCATTTTCCGGACTGTATTTTATTGCGTTGCTGATTGTGTTGAAAAGCACCTGTCGGATTTTAAGGTAATCTGCTTTTATTTTCGGGTGTCCGCATTCAAGATGTATTTCAAGATGCTTTTTCTCGTATAACGGCTTTAAAATATTCAAAGTTTCCGTTATACACTGAAAAATGTCAAATTCACTCAGGTTAATTGAAATGGAAGAGGATTCAATCTTTGTCATGTCAAGAATCTCGTTTATCATCCCGAGAAGGTTTATCCCTTCTGTTTGAATATCTTTTATAAATTCTCTCTGACGGTCGTTTAAATTTCCGGTTTCCGGGTTTTGCAAAAGTTCCGAAAAGCCGATTATTGAATTCAGAGGAGTGCGCAGTTCATGCGAAATGTTTGAAAGAAATTCCGTTTTAATTTTGTCTGCCGCAACAATTTTTTTGTTCTGCTTTTTGATTGTCCGGTTTGTTTTTTCGGCTTCCGTAATCCCTTTTTGAAGCGTTTCTGCCTGTATTTTCATTATTTTTGTAAGTTCAATTTCTTTTATCAGATTTGAAATTATATGCGTGCAAAATTCAAACAGAGCCCCGTCTTCCTCAGTGAATTTGCTGTCCCTTTCAAGAATCAGAATTCCGAATACTGTGTTTTGAATTTTCAGGTAAGAGGCATAGACAGGAGGTTGAAAATCTTTAAGTATTTTAGAAAGTACGCCTTTGTCTGTCTTGAAAATGCCTTTACTCCCGCCGGATGTAAGAAAAATTTCTGAGGGTGCTTCAGCCTTATTGAGGGAGTATTCAAGACGCAGGCTTTCGGGATTTGTATAATAAATATATCCGCTTTTAAAGTCAAGCACGCTTTTCAGAGCTTTGAACACTTTTTCCGGTGTGTTCAGAGTTCCGGAAAAGAAAATTTCAAGTCTTTTAAGAGTTTTCAGATACTGTTTGTCCAAAATTACTCCAGAATCGATTTGTCAGCGTAACCAATGTATGTAAGGTTTCTGAAATATCCGTCAAAATCAAGCCCGTAACCGATCAGGAATTTGTCGTCTACATCAAATCCGTAGTAATCCGGCTCTACATCAACAATTCTTGTGCATTTTTTGTCAAGAAGCGAACAGAATTTTGTGGATTTTGTCCTGAAATTGCATTCCATAAAGTCAAGAAGAAATTTTGCGGTCAATCCTTTATCAACAATGTCTTCTATAATAAGTACGTTTTTGTCGTTAAGATCCGGAAGTTTTATATCTACGGCGTTGACTTTGCCGCTTGAAACAGTTCCCGAGCCGTAGCTTGAAAGCCGGATAAATTCCATTTTTAAGGGCATGTTAAGATGTTTTACAAGGTCTGTCGCAAACATAACCGCACCTTTCAAAACACAGACTGCATAAACTTCTTCGCCGGAGTAAAAGTTATTCATTTCATTCGCAAGTTCTTTTATTCTTGTCTGAATTTGAGTTTCGGTAAACAAAACTTTTAAGTCGCTCTCTTTTATTTGCATGATTAGTTCTCCTTAATATCAAATTTTAACATGTGTGTCGGGTTTGTGACAACTTTTATATTCTCGCTGATTCCAAGTCCCGGCGCCCAGAGTATTTCTTTTCCCGAGGCAAGAAAAAGCAGTTTGTCTTTTTTGTATGGCGGAACTTTTTTTTCATTAAGATATTTTTTTAATTTTTGACTTCCGCCTGCCCCCAGAGGCTTTATAATATCCCCGTCCAGTCTTGTGCGCAGCGTAAGTCCGCTGTATCCTGAAAGATCCGCATAAGCTTCCCTGCAGCTGTCCGGCGGAAAGCCGGCTGGCTTTGAGGTGCATTTTTCTATATAAAATATGCCTTCCGGTGTGTTGTATTCGCCATCTTGAGTGACTGCAATTTCAATTTCTGAGGGTGGAATTTTTTCTATAAATTTAATTTCGCTGCAGTTTGCAAACAGGAAAAATTTCTCCGAAACAGAAAGAGTTTTGCCGCTTTTGGAGACTTTATTTTCATGCACAAAATTAACGGCTCTTTCAATTTTGCCCCTGTCAGGTTCAATTCCGTTCTTATCAAAAAGTTCATAAATCAGACGGGTTTGAAGCGCTCTTGAATAGTTTAAGAAATTCGCCGCGGAATAAGGCTCAACAAGCGTTTTTAAATATTCTTCAATAATTTCGTTGTCGAGTTTTGCGTTATTTGAAAGCGAATTAATCATATCAAGCGCAGCGGGCGTAATTTTTGCCATTAGCGGAAGAATATTTTTTCTGATTAAGTTTCTTTTATAATCCGTATTTTCGTTGGAGCTGTCACTGTTCGGGGAAAGATTGTGTGACATACAGTATTCTTCAATTTCGTCACGCTTAATGTCAAGCAGAGGTCTGTAGTAGATATCACGGACTGCAGAAATTCCGCACAGACCTTTTAATCCCGTGCCTTTTGCAATTCTGTAGATAAGGGTTTCTGCGTTGTCGTTTGCGTTGTGGGCTGTCAAAACAGCACGGCTGTTATATTTTTGGGCGCATCGTCTGAAAAACTCGTACCTTGCTTCTCTTGCTGCAGTTTCTGTCTTTTTTACGCCTGAAGAAAGTTTTTCAGAGTAAAACCTGATGTTTTTTGCAGAGCAGAATTCTTTGCAGTTTAATTCTTCTCTATCGCTTTCTTCCCCGCGCCAGTTGTGGTTAAGATGGATTGCAATAATGTTATCCGTGAGGTTTGACACCGCGTCGAGGAGGCACATGGAATCATATCCGCCGGAAAATGCGACTAGAATAGGAAATTCTCCGGTTAAAAGATTGTACTTTACAAAAAAAAGTTTTACTTTTTCTCTGATATTATCCATTTATTAATTATTTTCCGCTGCAAGCCGCTGCTGGATTTTAATTCCTTCTTTAATTTCGACCGCATCGACCCCTAACTGTTCCAGAGCTTTCATTGCAAGGCAGCTCGGTTCATACGTGAGTGCAAGAAGCATGTGTTCAGACCCTATCCGTTCTTTGTTTTCGGCCTTTGCAAGCTCCCACGCTTTTTCAAGAACACGTTTTGCACGTTTTGTAAACACTATTTCCGTTTCAAAATATTCGTTGCCGAATCCGATAAGCTGTTCAACTTCTTTTCTTGCATCTTTAATATTGATTTCAAGTTCGTTGAGCACCTGAGCGCCGAGTCCGCTTGCCTCTCCGATAATTCCGAGCAAAAACATTTCCGTGCCGACAATATTCCGCCCGAGTCTTCTGGCTTCTTCTTTTGCAAGCCTCAGAATAGTAAGAGTTTCAGGCATCTGCTTTTCAATCGGTTTTATAATGGAATGCGCAACGTCATCGTCATTAATTTTCATTTCTTTCAAAATGTCGTAGGCAATTCCTTTTTTCGCCTTCAAAACGCCTAAAACAATGTGCGACGGGGTTACGACTGACGAGCCGAGTTCTTTTGCTGTTTGCAGGGCAAGGTTCATTGTCCTGAATGCGTTCGGGGTAAATATTATCTGTTTGTTTTCATATTCAGCCTGACGGGATTGGATGTTTGCAAGCTTTTCTTCAAACTTTTCGGCAGTTATCCCGTACTGCGCAAGTATTTGTGACAGTTCGGAATCTTTATCTTCCAGAATTGACGATATAATCTGCTCCGTGCCGAGAATTTCGTAGTTTGAGGCTGAAAGCTTTGCGACTGCACGTTCAAAAACTTCCGTTGACTCTTTGCTGTCAAAGATTGCGTCTGTTGTTGACGGGTTTGTGTCAGAATCTTTGTTTTCGTCAACTTCCGGATGATAAAGCCGTTTGGTCTTTCTCTGTACAAGTTTTTCAAGAAGAACTTTTGATTTTACAATATCAAACCCCAGTTTTTCCAGAATTCTGACATTATTTGACTTTCTGTCATTAATTACGGCTAAAAATAAATGTTCGTAAAGTATTGCGGGATTGCCCGATTTATTCGCCAGATCCAGAGCGTTTTTCAACAGTTCTTTCAGGTGGTTGCTGAACACCGGTGTTTTGTCAGTGCTTATGTTGTGGTCAATGTTCAGGCTTGCCGTTACTTCCCTGTATAAATCTTCGTAAGTGATATCGTAAGACTTGAACATTTTCTGCGGGAACCCTTTTGCTTCAATATAAAGCGCCAGCAAAAGATGCTCTGATACAATGTTTGCCGAATGCATCTCATTTGCGCACTTCTGGGCTGTGCTTACAACATTTACCGCTTTTTCCGTAAATTTTTCTAACAATTATTCTTCCTCGTCGTCTTCTTCGTCTTCCAGTGTTTTGATGTATTCTTCAACTCTGTTAAATTCTTCATCATCTTCGATTGTTTCAAACAGGTAATCTTCTCCGTCTTTTGTTAAGCGCATAAGAACTATTTCACTGTCTTCGCTGTCTTCATCGTCGTCTGCCGGCAAAAGAAGTGCATATTCCTGATTGTCAACTTCTACAATGTCAAAAAGTTCAAAGTTGATTACGTTTCCGTCTTCGTCAACGGTTTCAATAAGTTGTCTTTCTTCGTTTTCCATTATTTTCTCCTTATGGTTTTAATTTTTCGTTCTGCTAAGGTACTGTTCCAGTATAATACAAGCACTTTCAATATCAACCAGTCCTTTGTTTTTTCTGAAGTCGATTTTTTTTGCGCGCAGGTTTTCTTCCGCTTCCGATGAAGTCAGCCTTTCATCTTCAAAGATGACTTCATAGCCTGTGATTTTTGATGCAAAGTCTTTGCAGTCCTGTGCCTGAAATCCTTCCGTACCGTCCATGTTCACCGGAACGCCCGCAACTATTTTTTCAACGCGGTTGTCATGAGCGATTTTGAGGATTTCCTGAATCGCTTTTTCGTCGGAAGTGCGCTCAATGCAGGAGTGTCCGTTTGCCGTAACAAGCAAAAAGTCGCTTAATGCAACACCTATTCGCTTTGTTCCTATGTCAAGTGCCATCACTTTATACATTCTGCACCCACTTTGCCTCTATGAGTTTGATTATATAGTCCAGCTCGTTCAGGCTGAATTTGCCGTTATTAAGTTCCGTGTTGTATTTCAGCCCGAAATAGTATTCATAAATGCTTTTTCTTATAATATTTTTAAAAAACTCTCTTTTCAACACATCATCAAAATACAGTCCGTAAATTTTTCCGGCAAAAGCAGCTTTCCCTGTCAGAAACTTCAAATATGCACTCATCACAAGCCTTTCGCTCCAGACGGAATATTCCGGAGCGTCAAAAATTCTGTCAAAATGTTCTTCTATAACTTCATCAAAGTCAATTTTGTATTCGTTATTTAGAAGTTTCCTGTTTAAATCGTCTATAAGTTCGTCATATTCTGTGCTGTAGCCGTAATCAAGAAACCAGTGTTTTGAAAATTCGTCAGTTGAAAGTGTTTTTATATCGTCAGAATTAAGTTTTGCCGGCTTGACGTTTTGGTTCAAAAACTCTTTTACGTTTACGGTTTCAGGCTCAATATCAGTCAGCAGGTTTTTCCAGCAGATGTATTCATAGGGAAATTTGTCTGAAAGATTTTCTGCGTTGATAAGGATTGTTTTCAGAGCTTCAGGGGAAATATTCAAAACTTCTTCTTCCTGATAAAACCGCTCAATGATTTTTTCGCACTCGAATTTTGAAATATCGTTAAAACCGAAACAGTCTTTAATTCCTGTGTAATCATCTGTTACGACTGCCGCAAACTGTATTCGGCCGTCGAATTTTTCTCTTGTAAATATAAGTGCCTGATTCCCGTGTCCGTCAGGGTAAGTGAGGCAAAAAACATAAGGTTTTGAGTCCGAAAGCAGTTTTTTATAAAAAATATGTGTATTATCTTCCCTTATTCCTGAAAGTTTTAATTTTGAAAGGTTTTTCTTAATAAGCGGCTGAATGTCTTCTTTTGCATATTTAACGGCTTCATTAAGTGCGTGATATGCAAGCTGGGATTTGGACTCTCCTAAAATATTAAGGGCGGTTTTCCCTTCCTCTGAATACGGGTTTGACAAAAACACGGGCACAAGTATATTTGCAAGTTCGTCCTCTGTATAGTCGTCTCCGAGTGAATTAATCAGTGTTATTTTGTCATTTGTGTTAAGAGAATTTAAAAAATCAAGAAAATCAATCTGAACTTCCGGATTAAATATTGCGTTTTTCAGAAGAAGCTTTGTGTCACGGTCAATCAATTCTTCTTCATTATCAATGTATTTGCCGAATTCATCGTAAGAGTGCCCTGAATCTATATCGCGCAGAAGATTAACAGCAGCAATTTTAGTTTCGTTTGAAACCATCGGGTTTTTAAGAAGCCCCCACAGATGCGCGCTCAATTCGTCCTTCGGTGCATATCTTTCAAGCAGAAGCCTTAAGATATACTCGTTATTTTCGTTTGCGTTGTTGAGTTCTTTATAGAGTATTTTAACAATTGTTTTTTTGTCGTTCTGTGCATCAAGAATGTCTATATTAAGATTTTTCAGCGCAGAAAGGTCGCTTATTCCGCTGAATTTTGCAATCATATCCAGTATAAGCGTTTTTACTTCAAACGGATTTAACTGTTTGAAAATCCCCGTCATCTTTTTGCTTTCCCCCAGAAGGCGTCAAGAATTTTCTGTGCGTCTGCCGACGGCATCCTGTCGTTTAAAATCAGGTATTGTACCGCTATCATTGCGCATTCCGAGCAAATATTTACGCCGGGCCCTTTTACCATTTTCAGAACCTGAGTGTTAGGTCTGCCGCAAAAGCTGCAATATACAGGTTCAAAGCCTTTTTCTTCTTCTTTTTCCTTTGGCTCGTTTTCATGTTTTGGCGTATGTTCGCGTTTTTCCCCTAACCTGATTACTTTTTCTTCGGACATTTTTTTCTCCTGTTTTTGCCCACGTTACTATTTTGTTACAAACTCATATTTCTAAAAATAGTTTACATGGACGGTTATTTTTTTATATGTTAATTGTAACTTAAATTTATAAAATTTGCCAAATTTTTATGCTTATTTTATAATTCGTTTACATCAATTAATATAAGAGGATGATGAGTATATGAAAAAAGCGCTTCTGCTTGTAAGTATATTGTTTATATCGGTTGTTTCAACTGCTTGTATTAATAAGTTTGCGGTTCAGGAGCTTAACAACAAAGCTAAAAGTTATATTGAACAGGGTGATTATGAAAACGCGATTGAGCGTCTTAAGTCTAGTGCGGATTTGGACGGCAGTGTTTTTGAAACCCATTACAATCTTGCTGTTGCTTACACGCAGGCAGAAGATTATCAGAATGCCATTAATTCTTTCCGCAAAGCGATTGAACTTAATCCTGAATTTGCTGATGCTTATTATTCTCTTGCTGTGGCGGAAGAAGATTTCTCAATTGATCTTGCAAAAGGTGTTCTGACAATTGACGAAAACGGCGCTGTTGTCAGGGTTGATGAAGAAACCCTTCAAAATCAGGACAAAATTACGCTTTCAGATACTGCAAAGCAGATGATTAATGATTTGCTTTCTGATGCCGTGAATAATTACAACCTTTACCTTGAAAAAGGGCAGAACCTGCAGGATGGCGACGAGGTTAGGCAAAAAATACAGAAGCTTATTGAAGAGCAAAACGAAAATCAGCAAAATACGGAAGGTTAGATTATGACCTTTCAATCCCCCGGAGATGTTGCGTTTGAGGTGTTTGGTTTTCCGGTGTACTGGTACGGAATAATTCTTGCATCTGCCTGTCTGGTTGCAGTTTGTGCTGCAAGAGTTTTGTATTCTTTTGTCTACAAAGACGGAAAGGGCGATATGATCTGGGATGCGGCGCCTTTTGTCGTAATCCTCGGAATAATCGGTGCACGGCTTTATTATTGCCTCGTAAATATTGATTATTATTTCTTTCATCCTTTGGAAATTTTTTACATAAGAGGCGGCGGACTTTCTATCCACGGAGGTTTGATTGCGGGAATTCTCGGGCTTTTGTGGGCAGCGAAAAAATATAAGGTCTCTTTTTTAAGGCTTCTTGACCTCTTTTCTGCCGGAACTGTTCTTGCGCAAAGCTTTGGAAGATGGGGAAATTTTTTTAACAATGAAGCTTTCGGGCTGCCGTATGACGGTTTTTTTAAGCTTTACATCCCGCCGGCGTTCAGACCGGAAGGGTTTGCGGCTTTTGAATATTATCATCCTGCCTTTCTCTATGAAAGTGCTGCGGATTTTGTTATCTTTTTTATTCTTGTTTTTACTCTGAAGCGTTTCGGTGTTAAGTTTGAAGGGCTTACTCTCTGTTTATACCTTATGTTGTATTCTTTAGCAAGATTTTTTATAGAAGGTATAAGGCTTGACAGTGCTTTGAATCTCGGAAACCTTCATATAGCGCAAATAATTTCGGTCTGTATATTCGCAGGTGCACTTGCAGGGTTCGTGTTTATTCTTTTTAAGCGTAAAACATTAAAGTCTGATTGATTTAACCTTATTTTTGGTGTTTTATATAAGTATGAGAAATTTTACACCAAAACACCCCGTTCTGTGGCTTAATCAGGCTCATCTGGTTAATGATATCTACACAGGTATGCTGAACCCGATTATGCCGTTTATCGCAGGTAAACTCGGTATTTCAATGGCTTTTGCGACTGTTATTCTGAGTTTGTCGCATATATTTTCGTCGCTTTTGCAGCCGCTGTTCGGATTTTTTGCGGATAATATAGTAAAAAGAGTTTTTATTTTCTGGGGATTGATTTTTACGTCAATTTTCATATCTCTTGCGCCGGCATCGCATGACGTATGGATTTTGATTTTGTGCATAATTCTCGGAAGCCTCGGTTCAAGCTTTTTTCACCCGCAGGCACTCGGGCTTATCGTAAAATTTGCACAGAGCGACAAAGCTAAAATCATGGGAATTTTTATTGCAATGGGTTCTATCGGCTTTTCTCTGGGGCCTGTTCTTTCAGCTTGTGTCGCGCAGTTTCTCGGGCTGAAAAACATGCCTTTCCTCTGTATTCCCGGGTTATTTACAGCTTTTATGATGTTCTTTCTTGTGCCCAAAATTCCGGCTGTAATTTCTCAAAAATCAAATATGAAATTTATTGATGCTTTCGGAGATATTCTCAAAAACAAAAAGCTTCAAATCCTTATTACCATTGCTATTTTAAAAACACTGATTACAACTTCGTGCTCAATTCTACTGCCTTTTCTTTGGAAAAGCATGGGGTACAAACCTTTTTATATCGGATGTATTTTGTTCGGATTTATATTTGCCGGAGGCTTGGGGTCTGCTTTAAGCCGGTATTTTGAAAAGAAAGCAGGAACTGCAAATATATTCTACATGTCCATGACGTCAACTCTTCCGCTGATGATTTTGTTTGCGCTGACTTACAGAACGTTGCCGCATCTTTCGGAGGCAATCTTTATTTTAATAGGTTTTATAACAATGCTTGCCCAGCCAGTTACAATGGTGATGGCGCAGGGCGTGCTTCCACAGTATAAGAGTATTATCGGCGGGTTTATAAACGGTTTTTCGTGGGGGATTGTTGCGATATTCATGTCTGCAATCGGGTTTGCAGCGCAGGCAAAAGGTATTATTCCCGTACTTGTAACTGTTTCTGTCGTGCCGGTTCTCTTTTCAAGGCTTGTGAGGTATTTGTTTATTGAACATGAAAGCTCTGAGGCTTAGCTGCCGTCATAAAAGAATAGCCGTTTGCGACGTTATAAAAATCGCCGGATTGTATAGGACTTTTGGCATAACATGGTTGTATGTAATGTTCAATAATTCCGTATAATCAGCATTCACAGAGCATGCAAAATCCTGCATAGCTCTTAATATATGATTTAGAACAAATAAACACAAAAGCTCAAAGACCGGAAAAATTAAGCAAGTACAGAAAATCTGCCGTTTTTAATATCATCAGCCTGTTGTTTTGCTGCCATTTTTTCCTGAAGGCTTGCAATTTTAAAGAGCATACTGTTGGATGCTAAATCAAGACTGAGTTTTTTGTCCATTTCATGCAGCATTGTAAGGTCGTTTTCTCCTCCGAATGTGTGATTGGAAAGAATATTATTCATTTGATTGTATGTTTGCATAATACCGAATGCAGCATTGTTCATGCTTTGCGCAGCGTTAAATCTTACTATTGACGAAACTAGCATTTACCCTCACTAACCGGGTTTGGAAAGACCACCCAAATCCATGTTTTTACCTTTATATTTTAGAACAGTTATTTTTATTTTTCAAGTACATAAAAGTATAATTTATATATAAAGTTTTGTAACGAAATTAGCAAGTTGTGAAATTTGATAAAACTTATATACTTTATATATATGTAAGACGAAACGAAAGAGAGCAGCATAAATAACCACGAGTGATATTAAGAGACATAAGTAAGAGAGATAGAGAAAAAAGAAAAGAGATTATCCGTTAAATAAATAAGAGAGATGTTTATTCCTTCCTTCCTAAAAAAAGTATAGCCCCTTAAAAAAGGGGCTTTTTCTTTTGTTTTAACATCGAATTTTTCTAAGACTAGTTGGCAGATCCGATTGTGTGTATTTTAATAAAATTTGTGCCGCCTACAAGAAGCTCGGGAACAGAACCTGAGAATATCACGGTATCGCCGTTTTTAAGCCCGAGTTTTTGTATCATAAATTTGTCTGCACTCTGCAGTGCCGCACGGTCTATATTTCCGTCAAAATCAACTATAACAGGAAATACGCCTCTGTAAAGCTTCAAATCCCTGCAAATGTTTTTCTTCGGGCAGCAGGCGTAAATCGGAACGCTCAGACGGCCTTCTGATAAAAATTGTGCTGTAAATCCGCTTCCTGTAAGCGCCACAACTGCTTTGATATCCATTTTCTTTGACATATCTGCTATAGACATGCCTATTGCCATTGCCTGACTGTCTTTTTCTTCTTCTATCATTTTGCGCGGGAATTTGTTTTTGCGCATAAAAGGTGAATTTTCTACGGTATCGGATATCTTTTTCATCATAGCAACTGCTTCTACAGGGTAAGCACCGGCAGCAGTTTCGCCTGACAGCATAATTGCATCAGTGCCGTCAAGAATTGCATTTGCAACGTCGCTGGTTTCAGCCCTTGTCGGAATCGGATTTTCTATCATGCTCTCAAGCATCTGGGTTGCGACAATTACGACTTTACGCTTGATATTTGCTTTTCTGATAATTGTCTTTTGGACAATCGGAACTTTTTCGGTCGAAATCTCAATGCCTAAATCCCCTCTTGCAACCATAATTCCGTCGGAAACTTCTATGATTTTATCTATGTTTTCGACTGCCTGTGGCTTTTCTATTTTTGAAATAATTTTGATGACGTTGTTATTGTAAGATTTTAAAAGTTCTCTCAACTGAACAACATCATCGGCATGCCTTACAAAAGAGAGCCCGAGATAGTCTACGTCATTTTCTGCTGCGAATTTAACGAACTTAATATCTCTTTCTGTCAGGACATCGATGCTGCCTGTTGAACCGGGAATATTTATACCTTTTCTCTGTTTTAAAAGCCCGTCTGTCAAAACTTTTGCGTAGATAACATCATCTTCAACTTTTTGAACCTCAAGCTGAATTTTGCCGTCATCAATAAGAATCATTTCGCCTGATTTAACGTCATTGGCCATGCCTTTGTAATCAACAGGAATAATATCTCCGGTCATTTCGTTCTGGTGGCGGAATTTAAGAACCTCGCCTTTCTTTAATTCAATCGGGTTGTCAAGACACCCGATTCTGATTTTCGGCCCCTGAAGGTCAAGAAGCACGGGAATTAAAGTCCCTTCTTCCTTTTCAATTTCACGGATGAATTTAAGATTTTGCTTGTGCATCTCTACATCACCGTGCGAAGAGTTCAATCTGAACATTGTTACACCTGTTTTATAAAGTGTACGTATCATTTCCTTTGTGTTGCTGGCAGGCCCGAGGGTTGCCACAATCTTTGTCATGTTAAAGTTTTCCATCATCTTCCTCTTGCGGAAATCCGCTATTTATATAACTATCTAAAATAAACTTTAAAATACTTTACAAAAATAAGTATTTTATTTATAATTCTAATGTTATCATAAAAAAAAATCTTGTTGTAGTAAAGATGAGGAATTGAGATTTATGAAAAACTTTTTAGCAACATTGACGGCATTATGCTTAACAGCATTCATGGTCGTTCCGGCTTTCGCTTCCTCTAAAATTAATGACGTGAGCGACGGCTACTGGGCTCAGAAAGAAATCCTTGATGTGGTTTCAAACGACATCATGAATCTTGATGAGAACAACAATTTTAATCCTGAAAAGGATGTTCCGAGAATCTGCTTTGTTAAGTCACTTTTGAAATTGTTATCAAATGACAATTTGAATGTTTCTATTTCAAATTCATTCTCGGATGTTGCTGCTGACGACAAAAATTATGATGATATTTTGCGTTCTCAGCAGTTAGGCCTTGTTTACGGCTATCCGGACGGGACATTCAAGGCTTCAAAACTTATGACAAGAGCTGAAACACAGTCTGTAATCAGCCACATCACTCAGGACAAAGTCTCTGACACTTCTGCCCTTGCGTCTTTCTCTGATGCAAACAAAATTCCCTGCTGGGCAAAACAGGTTTACGCAAAAACTCTTGACTACGGTATTTACGTAAACTATCCGAACGAAAATGAACTTCGTCCGAATGACAACCTGACCAGAGCTGAAGCTGCTGTTCTTCTTTCAAGACTTAAGGCAAAGCTCGCTCTTGTTAAGAGAGAATACAAAGGTGAAGCTGTTGAACACTTGAAAGTTAAAAGAAATGCTCCGAACAACGAAGTTTATGTCCTTGAAAATTCTAACGTAATCAAAGAAGGTAACGTTCTTGAAGTTGCTTTCACTGACAAGTTCAGATCAGAAGAAGCTTCTGCAGGTCAGGCTGTTTACTTCGTAAACGAGGAGCCTATCTACACTGAAGAAGGAACTCTTATTGTTCCGGCAAATTCAAAATTCAACGGTTCTGTTGTAGCTATTGAAAACGAAAAATGGTTCAACAAAAATGCAAGAGTTTACGTTCAGTTGACAGAAATCGTTACTCCGGACGGCAAAACAACTTCTTTAAATGCTAAACCTTTCTACAAAAATTACGCATTAAAAGAAGGTCCGTGGATGACTGCAGGTAAATTGTTGCTCTATACAGCAGGCGGTGCGGCTATCGGTACCGGTGCAGGTGTCGGCTTTGCATTCATTCCTGACCCTGTTAAAGTAGGTACAGGTGTTGCTATCGGTACTCCTGTAGGTGCGGGTGTCGGCCTTGTAACAGGTCTTGTAACTAAGGGGCTTAAATACCATGCAAAATCAGGTGAAGAAATTTATATAATTCTTCTTGATGATGCTGCTGTTGCAAAACAAGCTTTATAATCAAAATTAAAAAGCTTTTAAAAGACCGGTTCATTTATGAGCCGGTCTTTTTTCGTATAAACCGCCATTTAGTATTAGCTCTATCGGAGAAGTCTGTAGCGCCGTCGGGTATCGTAAATTTATTCAAAAACTTTAAAATAAAAATGTGGATAGCTTTTTATCCGTAAAATTTTAAAGGAGAATATGTATGAAAAGATTATTTATGATGATGGCTCTGTTCGGACTCTTTTTAATTCCGGCACAAAGCGCAAATGCTTGGTCTGTCAGCCAGTTGAACCCGCTTCCTTACATCGGAATAGGGCACAATTCAAGCTCATTCAGTCTGAATCCGTTCACAGGGTTCAAAAACTGTAATCCGTGTAAAGTTAAAAAATCTGACTGCGACCCGTGCAGGGCAAGAATGGTAGTAAATCCCTGCGACAGATGCGTTAAAGCCTTTCCTGAAGCTCCGTGCCCGTGTCAGAGAATAATTTATGATTATTAATTGTGCAGCTTTTATAACTGCTGTACAGGTACAAAAAGGAAATTCTTTTTAAAAAAGAGTTTCCTTTTTTGTTAATAAACAATTTCTTCAAGTGTTTTGAAAATTTTATCAGTAATCTGCCTGATATATTCCTGACTGACCATACCGTTTATGACAGCGTCTGATATCTGGTATGCAGGGCGGATGTACTCCTGAGCGGTTTTGTTTACGTCAGCAAACTGTAAATCAGCGGCTTTTCCGGTTTTGCCTCTGAGGGCTGCGCGTTTGTACCAGCGTTCTTTAATCACGTCAAGCGGGGTGAAAACGTAAACTTTTACGTCCATAATTTCTCTTAAACCTTCATTCAAAACGTACAAACCTTCCGTCAAAATGACTTTTGCCGGTTTTTTGAGTTCTCCGTCCGGATTGCTCACGCAGGTTACGAAATCATATAAGGGGGATTTAATTTCCTTTCCGCGTTTTAAATCCAGAAGGTGTTTTTTCATTAACTTGAGATTTATGGCTTCCGGAGTATCAAAGCTGAAGCCTGTTTTAAACAGCTCTTCATAACTTCCTGCTTCAAGAAGTTCTTTTGAAGTATCTTTATAATAGTCATCACAGCGGATTACCGTATATATTCCTTCTTTTTTCTCTTTAACGCAGGCTTTAATGGTGTTGTCTACGAAAACGGTTTTGCCGGAAGCACTTTCGCCGGTAATTCCTATCAAAAATGTTTTCTTCTTTTCCTGAACAACCATACGCGCAATATTCAGTATAAGATTGTCCGATGTCTTTAAAAACAGCGGCTGGGGCCGGGTTTTGTCTTCTTCAAGAATTTTTTTTAATGCTTCGACAATTGTCGAAATCATTTCCATATCGCGTCTTGATGAATAATAATCATAACTTGTCAGCTGAAAGTCCGTTTTCATATTTCCTTTAACCCTTTAAAAATCTTATTTTAATATTGTACTTTAAACCATTTTTAATTTCCGCTAATAATAAATTTTGTAACAAAAATATTTAAAAATTTAAAGAAACGGGCAAAATATCCGTAAAGGATTTATGTAGAGATAATTGGAGTATGTAAATATGTACAAGGACGAAATTTTTGAAAATGCACTACGTGAAAAAAGAGAGCAGAATTACACACAGCTGAAAACCGAAATTTCATCAATGGAATTGGCCATTGAAAAGTTTTTGAACAGTGTACTTGAATGTACAGCTTCTGTATCGGAAAGAGATTTTCATGTCACGACACTATAGTTTTAAACTATAGTGTCGTTTTGACTTTATGCATACATTCCGCTGTTGAACGGCATCATAAACGGGTTGTTAAAACTCATCGGGTTGTAGAATATCCCGCTCATACCTCCTGTAGCCGGATTTTTTAAAGATTGAAGCATATTAAGAATATAATCAAGTTTTGCGATTGTGTTTTGGTATTTTTCGCTGTTGCCGGTTTCTGTTTTATCATCATTTTTATCTTCTGATTTCTTATCAGGATTGTCAGCAGGTTTTGTTTCGGAAGGTTTTTCTGCTGCTTGAGGATTTTGTGCTGCTCCTGATGTTTGAGAGGCTGCCTGTTGTGCGGAATATTGTGTCTGTGCATGAGTAGTTTCATCTGAAGAAGGAGTTCCTTCAGGCTTTGTAAGTTCTCTTGACTGTGAAGCTGTGCCGAGATCCCCTTGTTGATATGCTGTTACAACATTTTTGTAAGCTTTTTTAATGTCTTTGTTTTCTGCAGGATCCTGTTCGTATCTTGCTCTAGCAGTCCGGAGAACTTCTTCCAGTACCTCATCATTCTGTTGTGCCTGCAGCGCCAGTTGTTCCGCCGGTTTGTTTGTAGTCCTGTCCTGAAGCTGGTCAAGTTCTGATTTACCGACAACTTTTTTCATAGCTTTACCGGCAAGCCAGCTTGTCAGCAAACCAACGCCAAGACCTACAACAGCTCCGATTGCAGTTCCTACACCCGGTGCAACAGAACCTAACGCTGCACCTTTAGCTGCCCATGCTGCAGCTACTGCTGCAGTGCCGACTTTGGCTCCTATTGCGTAAGCCGCAACCTGAGCACCTGCTGTTGCAACAACACGTCCTGTCTGCTTAAGTGCCATTTCTGTACCTTTGCCTTCTCCTGGTTTTACAGGGTTGCCGTTTTCGTCGACCTGATCAAAGGTTTGTTTTGTTGCAATAATTTCCGGAACAGCGAGCGCAAGATCTAAACTTACTGCTGTCAAAGCATTTGACCTTCCGAATTTTGCAATGGTTCTTAACTTAGAAGATTTGGTAAGTGCGGTATTAACGACTTCTTTACCTTTATTGTAGCCTGTTGCTTTTTTTACTCCGTTCCATACTTTTCCGCTTTTAGAAACCGGCTTCAAACTGCCTTTTGTTTTTTCAATATGAACTTTTTGATTAGCGTCTGCAATTGCTTTGTCAATTTCTTTCATCTTATCGGCATAATCTTTGCCTTTAAGAGTTTTAGCTTCTCCGATTAGATGTCTTACATTATCATAGTATTTTGATTGATTAAACTGATTTAAGGCTTTTTTTGCATTATTAATCTGTTTTGCAAGTTTTTTGTCTGTAAGTTCAGTTAAAAATTTTTTTGCTTCTTGTTTGCTCATCCCTTGCGATTTCATAAAATCTGCAAGTGCCTGCTGCAATTCTCTGCCTTTTTGCATTTTAGCAGTGCCTGTAAGTTTTTTGTATTCTTTTGCGAGATTTCTTATATTTTCTGCCTTCTGGAGTTTTTGCAACTCCTGAGCCGGATTGCCTGTCATCGGACGGAATCTTCTTTCAAGCTCCTGTATTTCAAGATTGCGCTGAAAATTTGTGTATGATTCTCTAAAATTTGCGCCTTTCAAACTCTGCTCTGTGGCTTTTATATTATTCCATGTTCCTTTCGGGTCTTTCATGTCCTGAAATATTGAAGGGGCTGTTCTTGCAGCTTTTTCAATCGCAATTGTTGCCGGAATAGTGCCGGGAGTAATAATAGAAATTTCTTCTTCTTCCGGTGTAAGACCCATTGCATAACGTGTTAATAATTTTACATCACTGTTTACTTTGATGCTGTCACTCATAACTTTTCCTCTAAGATTTTTCCCCTGTTTATATTTATATAAAGTGTTTTGTTTAAGAAAAATTGCTTTAAAACGTGAAAAAGTACTAAGTTTTGTTAAGAACTTAGTACTTTCATCCCTAGGGTTGCAGGGGATTTGGAGTTAAACCTACATAAGGGTATTGAAATTACCGTAAGGGTTCGTGATATTGCCGCCTGTTAAATTCATATTGTTATTCTGTCCCGAAGCCTGCATATAAGCCTGCTGGAGTTTTTGAAATTCTTCGTCATTTGCAAAACTGCCTCCGCCGTACGGGATTGTTGATGTATCTATTGTGAACGGGTTGTTTGAGCCTCCTGCAGCGGCTTGTTCTGTGGCTTTCTTTTCTGTGTATGATTTTCCTACGATGAATCTGCCAAGAAAATCACCTGCAACAAAGCCTACCATACCGCCTAAGAACGGAATTGGAATTATTGCCTGTGTAATTGCGCCCAGAAGCGTGCTGATACCCAGCCTTACGCCTGTTTTGGCAGTTTCTCCGGCTCCGGTCAGAACCCCTTCATTTGCAGTTGCTTTTATTATGTTCGGCAGTTCAAACGCAAGAGTAAGTGCAGCTCCTATAAGCGGCATTCTTTTACCTAGAACTTTCCCGACACTTCCGAGTCTTGCCAGAAATTTTGATTTATTTGCGGTTTTTGCGGTTTCGCCGGCAGCTTTCCAGCCGTCTCTTAAATCAGGCCAGATGCTTGTGATACTCTTTTTAGTTGCTTGCCAGAAGGAGCCGTTGTTTTCACTCAGCAGTTGTTGATGGGCTGTTGCTGCAGCTGTATTCCCCGCTTTAAATGCACCGGTAAACCTGTCTTTAAATTTAAGAGCTTTGCCGGCTTCCCAACTTTTCCGGAACCCTTCGGAGTATGTATCAAATCCTGTTCCGAAAACAACGTAAGGATACATTTTTGTGTATTTCCAAGCTGTACCTAAAGCACTATCTACAGTCACAGTCATTTTAAACCTACCTGTTTTAAACCTAACCTTACTTATATAAAATATTTTGCCTGATGAAAATTGCGCATTCAAAAGTTTTTGTTACGAAATGTTACAAAGCCTGCGATATTTACAAACAGGCATAAGCGCTGTATAATTAAGCTATGTACAGCAAAAATTCAAAAGTTTTTATAGAAGACGATGATTTATGCATAACCTGCGAAAACTATGTAAAGGAGATAGATTGCCCGCTGTTGGCGGCGCTTGCTCTCGGGGATGTTTTTCTTGAAGATTCCCTGCAGGTTACAAGCTGCGGATTTTACAGAGAGTTTAAGAGAAATTTGCGTATTGTGAAAGGCGATGAATAAAGTGCATAATATTACATTGATTAACGGTGACGGAATAGGGCCTGAAATTAGCGACGCTGTTGTGAAAATTATAGAAGCATCAGGTTTAAAAATTAACTGGGATTTGCAGACAGCAGGTGAAGATGTCATTGAAAAAGAGGGTGTTCCGCTTCCTCAGCGTGTTTTAAATTCAATACGCAAAAATCAGATCGCTCTGAAAGCACCTGTGACAACACCCATCGGAAAAGGATTCAGGTCTGTAAATGTGCAGTTAAGAAAAGAGCTTGATTTGTATGCAAACCTCAGACCCTGCAAAAATCTTCCGAATGTAAAAACCAGATTTGATAATGTTGATATCGTGGTTGTAAGAGAGAATACAGAAGATTTGTACGCCGGAATTGAGCGGCAGGTTGATGCGAATACCGCGGAGAGTATAAAAATTATTACGCGCAGCGCAACTGAAAGAATTTGCAAATTTGCGTTTGATTATGCCGTTAAAAACAACCGTAAAGAAGTCTGTGTTGTTACAAAAGCAAACATTATGAAGCTTTCTGACGGGTTGTTTTTAGATACTTACCGCAGTATTGCTGAAAATTATCCTCAGATAAAACCGCGGGAAATTCTTGTCGATAACCTTTGCATGCAGCTTGTACAAAAGCCTGAACAGTTTGATGTTCTTGTATTGCCGAATTTGTACGGCGATATAGTATCAGACCTTTGCGCGGGGCTAATCGGAGGTTTAGGCATTGCGCAGGGTGCAAATATCGGTGAAAATTGCGCTGTCTTTGAACCTGTTCACGGCTCGGCACCTGACATAAAAGGTCAAAATAAAGCAAATCCTGCAGCACTTCTGCTTTCTGCAATAGAGATGCTCAAATACATCGGCGAAAATCTGTATGCGCAAAAAATTGAAAACGCATTATTTTATACCCTTAAAAGCGGGAAATGCACGGCTGACTTAGGCGGGACTCTCGGCACAAAAGAGTTTGCGGATGAAATAATTACAAATCTTTAATTATCCGGAATTTTTAAATAATTCTGAGAGTTTAAATAAGTCCTAAATCCCGCAAAAAACGCTGGTTGTCCGCAAGTTCCGCAAGTTTTTCATCCTCGAACGGGTCAACAATCTTGCCCTGCTTAATCATTTCCTGAGTCATTTCTATGTGCGAGGTGTTTTCAGGATCGGAAAGTACAAGTTTTGAAAAGTTTTTGATGTCGCATTTTTTCTCAAACATTTCAACAGCGCGCTTTGATAGTTCATCAAGAAATTCGTTTTTATTATCTTCTGACTCAAGCACAACCGGATTTAGCATTCCCTGAACCGCTTTTTGCTTTCTTTGATTATCAAATTTAGAAACCAGTTTTCTGAACATCTGCATACACATTCCCCCTATACATATTATGCACTTTTTTTGCTGGAATGCAATCATTCTTAAGATTTAGCTAAAGATTGATTAAATCTTGATTATAATATGTCTTTAAATTATAATATTTTTGCTGAAAAAATAAGATGAAAGAGGTCTGAAATGCTTGATATTAAACTAATTCGTGAAAACCCGGAAAAAATAAACGAACTTTTAAAAAGAAGAAACCCCGAACTTTCAATAGACGAAGTTATTAAGATTGATGAAGAAAGACGTAAAATTCAGACGCAGGCTGACGAATTAAGAGCCAAACGCAAAAAAGATTCGCAAATGATAGGCGAATTGAAGAAAAAAGGCGAAAATACAGACGCCGTGCAGGAAGAAGTTCGTAAAATCGGCGACGATATAAAAGAACTTGAAGAAAAGCAAACAGAACTTGACGAAAAACAACGCAATATTCTTTTGCATATTCCGAATATTCCGGACGAAACAACACCAATCGGGGCATCAGAAGATGACAATGTTGAGGTTTACAAATGGGGCGAGCCGAGAAAATTTGATTTTGAATTTAAACCGCACTGGGATTTGTGCGAAGAAAAAGGGCTTGTTGACTTTGAGCGCGGAGTAAAGCTTTCGCAGAGCCGCTTTACACTATACAGAGGCAAAGGTGCAAAACTTGAAAGGGCAATCATTAACTTTTTCCTTGATTATCACTGCGGAGAGCAGGGATATGAGGAAATCCTGCCGCCTTTTATGGCAAACGCTGCCACTATGACAGGCACAGGACAGCTGCCGAAGTTTGCGGAAGATATGTACAAATGCGTTGATGAAGACCTTTATCTTATTCCGACTGCAGAAGTTCCGGTGACAAACATATATGCAGGCGAAATCTTGAGCGAAGATGATCTTCCAAAATATATGACCGCCTACACTCCGTGCTTCCGCCGTGAAGCAGGGTCTGCAGGAAAAGACACCAGAGGATTAATACGTGTTCACCAGTTTAATAAAGTTGAACTTGTTAAGCTTACTACACCTGAAACGAGTAAAGACGAACACGAAAAATTAACCGAAGACGCGGAAAAGATGCTTCAGTTGTTAGAACTTCCTTACCGCAGAGAAGCTCTCTGCACGGCTGACATCGGATTTTCAGCAAACAAATGCTGGGATCTGGAAGTCTGGATGCCGTCTTACGGTACTTATAAAGAAATTTCAAGCTGCTCAAATTACGGCGACTATCAGGCTAGACGCGCAAACATCCGCTACAGAGAAAAAGCTACAGGCAAAACTAGACTTGTTCATACTATAAACGGCTCAGGGCTTGCCGTCGGAAGAACTTTTGCGGCAATTGTCGAAAATTACCAGCAAAAAGACGGAACAATTATAATTCCTGAAGTTTTAAGAAAATATACAGGATTTGATAAAATATAATAAAAATGCTCCCGAAGAGGGAGCTTTTTATTGTCTTTATTTCTTGCGAATAAAATATGTTTACTTATTTAGTTTGCTCAGATATTTGTCCGCCTTTTTACAGCATTTTTCAAGAAATTTTATCGGGCTTCCGAAAGCCATGTTATAGTAGCTGTCTGCAAGACATTCGTAAATGTGATTTTTATCATTACGAATTTCTGCCGTTAATGTACGTATATTACAACAATCAATATCTATTGATACAGGGTTTGAAGCCTGGGAGTCCTGAAGTTTTTGCATTCTTGTTATTTCGTTATCTTTTAAAAGCGGCTTTTTTAAAAGATTTTTAGCTTCTTTTGTGAATCTCATACTCATTCCGAAATTCTGGTTTTGCTGATGCGTATTTAAATTTACCTGCATTTTATTCTCCTTTTGTTATTATTGTGCAGCTGATATTTTAATTAAAATACGTAAAAATATTTTTTGCCTTAAATTATGTAATAATTTTACAAATATTCATTTTTAGGGCATAATAAGTATGGAAAAAGCTTTTTTAAAGGATTAAGATGAACGAATTTCCTTTTGAACTGGATGACTTTCAAAAAGAAGCCTGTAATTTTATAGATGATGGCAAAAGTGTGGTAGTCTGCGCGCCGACAGGTGCCGGAAAAACCGTAATAGCCGAACACGCAATTCATAGAGCACTTGAAAACGGCGCAAGAGTTTTTTACACAACCCCTCTGAAAGCGCTTTCAAATCAAAAGTTTTATGATTTTGCCGGAAAATTCGGTCAGGATAATGTCGGGCTTTTGACCGGAGATACTTCAATCAATCGTAATGCACAGATTGTCGTTATGACAACGGAAGTTTTCAGAAATATGCTCTATGGCACAAACTTCGGTGCAGTTGCGGATAATATGAAGGATGTAAGGTATGTTGTGCTTGATGAAGTTCATTATATGAACGACGAGCAGCGCGGAACTGTCTGGGAAGAAAGTATAATTTACTGCCCGACGAATGTCCAGATTATAGCGCTTTCGGCAACCGTTGCAAACGCGGATGAACTTACAGACTGGATAAATACAGTTCACTCTAAAACAGAGCTTGTAAATACGGATTTTCGTCCTGTGCCTTTGAAATTCTACTATTTTGACAGTTCACAGCCGGATAAACTTCTTCCGCTTTTGACGCCTTCGGGTGCTCTTAATAACCGGATTAAACCTGAGCGCAGGAAGTTTGCGCACGGAAAATTGAAGCAAAAGTCTTATGTAAAAGAAGTTGTGAGAAATCTTCAGGAAAAAGATATGCTTCCCGCTATCTATTTCACATTTTCACGGCGAAAATGCGACGAACAAATGGAAAAATGCGCGGGATTAGAGCTTGTAACGCCTTCAGAGCGTGCACAAATCCGGCAGTTTATTGATGATTACATTGCGGAAAATCCGTACCTTTATAACAACAAGCATATTGAATATCTTCTCTGCGGAGTTGCCTCGCACCACGCAGGGCTTCTTCCGTCGTGGAAACTTCTGGTTGAAAAACTTTTCCAGAAAGGGCTTATAAAAGTTGTTTTTGCAACGGAAACTCTAGCCGCAGGTATAAATATGCCCGCACGTTCTACAGTCATAAGCTCTACAAGCAAACGCACGGACAGCGGCCACCGTATGCTGACAGCCAGCGAATTTTTACAGATGTCAGGGCGCGCCGGCCGACGTGGAATGGATGAAGTCGGATACGTTACAATTGTCGGAACTCCTTTCCAGTCACCGGAAGAAGTGGCAGAACTGGTTTTGAGTGATGCTAATCCTCTTGAAAGCCGTTTTTCGCCGAGCTATTCTATGGTCTTGAACCTCCTTCAGCGCTTCAGCCTCGATGAAGCTAAAGAATTAATACTCAAAAGTTTCGGGTATTTTTCAACAGGCACAAGGCTTCATCCTATTTTAAAACAAATAGAAATGAACAATCGTGAAATTGCTGAAAGAACTTTTGCCTGTCCTTACAAATATTCAGATGGAAATTTAATCGAATACGACAAAATCCGCAATATTTATGTCCAGAATCGCCAGACCTACAAAAAAATCTGCAAGCAGGAAAAAGCCAAAAATCGGCCGCTTTCTCCCGAAGCCGTTCAATTCGGGCGCGAAACTAAAGCAATGCTTGCCAAAATGCACGAATTCCACTGTGATATCTGCAAGCTTTACAAAAAACATTCTAAAAACATTGAAGTTATTGAACGTTTGAATATAAAACAGAAAAAACTTGAAAAAGAGGTTGAAAAACAGCGTGACATTTTCTGGAACAAGTTTCTGGCACACAGAAGTGTGCTGATTGATTTCGGATATCTTGAAAATGATTATCCGACGCCTAAAGGAATTACAACGTCGCAAATCCGCTCTGAAAATGAACTTTATATAGCCGAAATTATATTTTCCGGCATTTTGGAAAATCTGACCCCTTCTCAATTATCAGCAGTAATTTGCGCAGTTGTGACAGAAGATTTGAGAATTGAAATCCCTTATATTCCGTTCTCAGAGCCTGTCAGAAAAACACTTAATCTCATACGCAACATCCGCCGCAAAATTGAAAAAGTTCAAAATAACCGTGATGTAGATGCTCCTTTGTACATAAATCCTTATTTCTCATCTCTTATTGAACTCTGGGTTGAAGGAGCGGAATGGGAGTCAATCTGCGGACAGATTGATATCGGCGAAGGCGATATTGTAAGAGCTTTCAAGCGTGTAGTCGATGTTTTAAGGCAATTCACTACAATAGAAAATGTCCCTGAGGCACTTGTTTTTACTGCCAGAGAGGCTATCGACAAAATTCAAAGAGAACCTGTTGATCTTGATTAAGTAGGAGTGAAAAATGGAAGAAGAATTTAATATGCAAACTCAATCTGATGAAATAACCGGAAAATTAAGCGGGATTTTGCAGCAGGGTTACAATCCTGACAGCAGCAAGTTGTGTTTCCCGTCCGCACCGATCTGGAAAATTGCATATTTAAGCATTATATCCTTTGGAATTTATGAAATAATCTACTTTTATATAATGTGGAAAACTCTGAAAAATAATTTCGGCTATAAAGTGCACGCAGGTGCAAGAGGCTTGTTTGCGTGTATTACGAACTTTTGGCTCTTCCCGATTCTGGAAAAATATTTCAGCGCATTAGGCGAAAAAAAATTCATCGGAATTTTAGCAGCCTGTTTATATTTTATCATTAATTTTTCATCTAACCTGCCGGATTATTACTGGTTAATATCATTCGGCACTATTGCTTTCCCTGTATATATACAGATAAAGCTTAACAGGATAAACAAGAATAATTTTCCTGATGCTCCGCACAACAACTGGAGCACTGCAAATACAATCTGGGCAATTCTTTTAACCCCGCTCTTTTTACTTTGTGTGCTCAGCGTAATTGCGGAGTTTTCAAGTAAATAAGTGTAAAATTGCCTCTATTTAGTTTTGTAAAAACTTTGTTGCTTTTGCAACAAAGAATATTGAGAAATATGTAAATTTATGTTACAATGATAGTAGAGGGGCGTTAAATGCCCTCAAAGTGGTTTTTTATACACCCCTTGACGAGTGTTATTCCCCGCACCACTCTTTAATAAAAAAGGTATCCGTTACTTCAACCAGTGAGGTCGACCTATGGATACTATTTTGTCACGCAAAAATTTGGTTATGTCAGGCTTAATTGAAAAGGCATTTTGTCTTTCTGTTATACTGGGAGTGGTTTGTTTGCAGGCGCTTGTACTGCCCGAACCAATTATGGCAGATGATGTTATTCTTGCTCATAACACTGCACCTGCTGTTGATGTCAAAGACCTGAAAGAAAAAATTCTGCTTGAACTTTCGCCTGAAGTAAGAAAGAAAAAATTCAACGATTACATTAAAGAAAAATACCCCGAAGCAGTTATTACAGACGTTCAGGAAGGCGTTAAGCACATAAAACTCACAAACTACTATAACGGACGTCCGGTCAGAATTAATATTATAGAAGCAGACCTGAAAATTGCCAAAAATCTGGAGGTTATGCCGGTTCTTTCAAACTCTGGCAGACTTCAGGGAAGGCGCACAATTACAACGATTGCTAAATCTAAAAATGCAATCGCCGCAATCAACGGAACTTACTTTAAATTTCAATCCGGTGTTCCTCTCGGAACTCTGATGATAGATGAAAAAGTTTATACAGGCCCTGTTTACGACAGGGTAGCAATGGGAATTTTTGATGACGGCTTTGATGTCGCAAGAGTTCAGCTTAATGCAAACATCGAAGGAAGCGGCGCAAAAGTCAAAATTGACAACATAAATCAGCCGAGAATGCTTTCAACGCATGTTCTTGTTTACACTCCGGAGTGGGGCAGGTATTCTCCCTATGCTCCGAAGTACGGTATGAGTTTGAGGGTGGCGGACGGTAAGATTACAAAAGCCTCCGCCAACCCGATCGATATCCCTGAGAACGGTTACGTAATTTCCGGCCCGAAAAAGCTTCTTCAGCCGCTATTGAAAGATAAAGATGTGAAACTCAGCATAAAAACAACTCCGGAATGGAATGGAGTAAAACATATTATTAGCGGCGGCCCGTATCTTGTTAAAAACGGTGAAGTTTTCGTTGATATGACAGCCCAGAAGCTCGGCGCAATCGGCGGGCGCAACCCCAGAACCGCTGTAGGATACACTTCTGATAATAATCTGATTTTGCTGACGGCAGACGGACGCGAAGGCAGTTCTATCGGTATGACTTTGATGGAGCTTGCGCGGTTTATGAAATCTCTCGGCTGCATAGGAGCTATTAACCTTGACGGAGGCGGTTCAACCGTCATGTATGTCAATGGTAATGTAGTAAACAAACCGCAGGCACGAGGCGGAATTCCGCTTTCAAATGCGCTTGTGCTCTCTGTTGTTGATGATGAAAAGGACGACAGCGGGACAGAAATTACGCAAAAAGAAGAAAATCACTCATAAAAATGCATAATTCTCATACCTTTTGTTCATATAAGTTACATTCTTACTCGATTAGCACCTTCCCTGCGCCAATACCCCGCAGGGATTTTTTTATTATACATTTCTGTCTATGATATCTGAAATAAAAGGAACTCTGCCGTATAATCCCATAAATGATGTTATTGCAAGGTAGAAAAGCAGAATATAAATTGCCGTCTGTATAATTGAGTAGCCAAAGATTAAAGGCATATTAAAGAAAAGCGCAATCTGTGCCGCAACTATATTCAAAATAGGAATCATGCTCAGCATATTCAATATAAATCCGAAAATAAGGCATAATAAAACATATCCGATTGAAATAAAAATAGACTGAAATATGTGGTATTGAAGGAACTTTGTAATATTCGAACGTCTGATAAGCCCGATTATAAGCCAGATGAACCCTGCAAACCCCATGGTTAAATAGCTTAAACCTGCAACAATACGTTCTATCATATAAGGTTTTTCATGATGATACATAATTATGCGCTTTCTTCAATTTCACCATTGCGCTTTTTATCAATATATTCATCCAGCACCTGAATATAGACAAGTTTATGTTCGTCGTTATCCGGTTCAATTTTAATCGCGGCGCGGTATGAAGCAATAGCTTTTTCAATTTCGCCTTTGAGGTAGTGTGCGTTGCCTAAAAACATGTAAGCTGCGGCGCTGTTCGGTGAAATTTGGAGAACCTGTTTATAAAGCTCCATTGCATCATCAAGTCTGTTAAGGTTTGTATAAAGGTTTGCAAGAAGAAGATAAGCGTTTACTTCTTTCGGCTGGCAATCAATTGCACGTTTGTACATCTCAATTGCAATTTCATATTCTCTAAATTCTGAAAGCGCGATTGAATAACAGATGTAGGCTTTATAGTTGTCCCCTTCCATCTTGAGAGCTTTTTCAAAGTAGTTGTATGCTTTTTCTCTTTCTCTCATTAGGGTTAGAGTATTGCCAATGCAAATTGCAACGATTTTGTTGTCCGGATTAAGCGCAAACACTTTTTTATAAAGTTCAAGTGCCTTCGGGTAGTCAAAAAGTTTGAAGCAGACATTACCCATATCAACAAGAGCTGTTATATTTTCAGGATCAAGTGAGAGTGCTTTTTCATAATATGCTCTGGACTCTATGTATTCTTCAAAATCCTGATAGAGAAGTGCGATTGCATTGTAAATTTCAGGGTTTGAAGAACACAGGTCAATTGCTCTGTTATAGTAAAACAGGGCTTTTGAGAAGTTTTTCCATTCCGCAAAAACATTTCCGATATTGTAATAAATCAGGTAGTTTTTAGGATTAATCTCAAGCGCTTTGTTGTAGTAAGAGAGAGATTTTCTAAAATCTCTTTCATAAAACCACATTGTCCCCATGCCGATTAAAGCTTCAACGTCATTCGGCTCAAGAGTCAAAAGACTCTCCAAAACGGACATAACCTTGTCATAGTCTTCAAGTTCAAGGTAAAGTTTTGACAAAGCGTGATAATTAGCAATATTTTTAGGATCCTTTGCCATTGCAAGGATTAAGTCTTCAATTTGTCTTTCCAGATCTTTTTTCTTTACATTTTCCATGATTTATATTCTAACCTATATGTGTGTTTTTGTAAAACTATTGCGAAATGTAACGGGTATGAAAATCATACCCGCCTCATTTTAGTTGTTATATTTGCTGTAACCTTTAGAGTTTTCACGCCATTCGGCTTCAGGAATACTGAAAGCGTTGCTCCAGAATTTTTCTATTGCGTAGGTTTCACGCTCATCCTTGTGCAGAATATGAACTACGACATCTCCGAAATCCAGAAGATTCCATCTGTTTTTGGCGTCGTTTTCCACTCTTAAAGGAGCTCTGTTGAGTTCTTTTTTTGTACGTTCTCTGATCGTTTCCATCAAAGCTTTGACGTGCGGAGTCGAGTCGCCTGTAACAATTACGAAATAGTCCGCAAGCGAGGATACGTGGCTTATATTTAAAATAGAAATATCTTTGCCCAACTTATCGTCAAGCATAGCTGCAATTATGCATGCTAGTTTGTGTGATGTTAAATCTTCCACTTTTTCACGTCCTTACTCAATCAAATCTACTCTGCGTTTGTGTCTGCCGCCTTCAAAGCCTGTTTTCAGCCAGATATCAACAATATCAAGTGCTAAGTGTTCGCCGATTACGCGCTGACCGAGGCAGAGAACGTTTGCATTGTTGTGCGCTCTTGAAACTCTTGCTGAATAAGTATCCCCGCAGAGAGCGGCTCTTATGCCCCTGACTTTGTTTGCAGCAATCGACATACCGATACCTGTCCCGCAAACCAGAATTCCTCTGTTTGATTTGCCTGAAATTACTCTTTCGCACACAGCACGCGCAATTTCCGGATAGTCGCAGGCTTCCGGCGTGTGGGTGCCTAAATCAACATAAGGAATATTTCTTGCTTTTAAGTAGTCGATAATCTTCTCTTTATACTGAAACCCGCCGTGATCCGAGCCGATTGCCACTTTCAAATCTTCCATATAAACACCTCATTTCTTTTAAATAAGAACACAAGTTCTTAATATATTCTATAAATATATTATAATGTTTTTTCGCAGTTCTTGCAAATATTAAACCTCTGTTTTGTTACAATTGATTTACGCACTAAAAAAGTGCTTTTTATAAAGCACTTTTTCTTTTGTTGTAAATTTTATTTATTATGCTTGTTCATTTTCTTCAGGTCTCTTTATTTCAACGTCATATTCTTCCATTTTATTTAACAGAGCATCAAGGCTTGATGAAGTAAGAGTTACAGTTTTTGTTGTCGGCTCCGCATCTGAACCTTCAGCTGCGGGTACGGTTGTTTCAATTTCAACGCTTAATTCACCACCCGAAGTAATCGAAATGTTATTTGCCATTGCGGTTGCGCGTTCATTATCTACTTCTTGCTGAATTTCCTGTTTTTTGGCTCTTATATCTTCCTTGCTGTTAGATTTAATTTGAATGTCCTTACCGTTCAGATCTTTAACTGTCGTGCTGTAAGTTCCATCAGAATTTACAGTAATACCTTCTTTTGCAAGTTCAAGTTTTTCTGATTCAAGCTTACGCTGCTGAACTTCTCTGACTTTTTCACTTTGTACGGCAGCTCTTGTTCCTTGTGTTTCAACAGACGCTTCCGGGTTAGTTTCGGGATTAGTTTCCGGCTGTTCTGTACCGCCGGCTCCGTCGGTTTTTTTCTGTGCTATAGCTCCAGCAAGGGCTCCTAATGTATTGAAAATCGTGCCAACCGTAGCTGCTGTAGTGCCGGCTCCGCCTCCGTAGCAGTCGCCGTATAATCCTCCCATAGGGTACATACCCATACCACCCATCATCATTGGATTGTACATGCCCATCATGCCGCCCATCATCATTGGATTGTACATGCCCATCATGCCGCCCATCATCATTTGAGAATATATGCTTGCGTCCATACCCATTCCCATCGTGCCAAAATTATTTATGTTAGTTTTTTCGGCATGAATGTTGACATTAGGCGAACTGTCTAAATTCAATCTTCCTGTTGGTACTGTGTAATGATTTCGACCTATCATCCAAGACATTTTTATCTTCTCCTTGCGGGTGTTATTAGTGTGCTATTTATTTACTTTCTTCGCTTTTTCTGCGCTCGATTTCTTTTTTTGCTGCATCTATTGCTTCTTTTTCAGAATCATATACAGCGGTTCCGACGCGTTCGCGGTCGATTGTCGGATACCATTTACCGTCAACCTGTTTTGCGGAATACGAATATGTTGAAATATTTGCAAGAGTGTACTCTGCTTTAGGAGGAACATCTTCCGATTTAACGCTGGTATCGCATTTATATGTTTTACCATCCGGTGTTGTAACTTCAAGCGGGAGTTTTATTGTTCCTGTGGGTAATGCTTTACCTTTAAATATTTCGGCACAAATAGCATCTACTTCAGCGCGTGTCAGCGGTTGTCCATCCTCTGTTTTGTATTTTGCAGCAACAATATCAAAACCGGTGTGTCCTCTATACTTATTTGTACCTTTGATTTTCTCAGCCTTAACTGTAAATTCATCGTACTGCTGTTCAGAAGGAAGCCGTTCCGCACTAGCTACAGGAGCTGTAGAATTATCCGGTTTCTCTGTTTCATCAGGTTTTACTGTTTGAGTTACAGGATTTGTGTCAGCCGGCTCTTCTGTTACTTTAACATCATCCGAAACTTCCGGTCTTGTAACCTGAGTTTGCGGTTTTACGGTTGTCTGATCTGCTGTTACTTCTTCAGTACCGCCGCCTTTGCCTCCTTTACTGCCCATGAAAGCTGTTACAAAGGTAGTCGCCAAACCAAGCACACCTGTTATGCCGAGCCCCCATTTTGCTCCTTTTGAGAGTCCCGGATCACAATACACGTAATTGTAAGGCATCGACCAAATACTGCCAAAATTGTTAATATTTGTTTCTTTGTGGTAAATATTAATGCTTCCTTGTGGTCTGCGCCATGAATGCAAACCAACTCTAAGCGGTTGTGGTCCGTATGGAGGATCGCCCATATCAAGCTCCTTTATATTACTTCTTATATATATAAAGTATATAACTGTTTATATATTGCGCATGTTTGTATATTTTGTTACAATACTTAATATTTATAGAAGCTATGTATTTTATATATGCCCGAAATTAATGACTTTTATTCGCTTTGGGGATTTGTATAGCCAATTCCACCAAAAATTTTCAAAACGACATCATACTGAGCGTTAGCGAAGTATCTAAATAAATGAGATTCTTCGGGCTAAAGCCCTCAGAATGACATAACGGACAAAATGGGTCGGTATTTTATCATAAAGAACTTTTCGTCATTACGTCTTATTGTCTTGCAGACTTACCGCCTATCTATATATCCAGCCCCGTGAAAAGCTGTAGGCTTGAGGCATTGTTCAGTGCAGGATAAGAGTTTATGTCATAAGTATTTATAAAATTAATCGCTTCATAGCGTGCTTTTTCTAAAATTTCGGCATCTCTTACAATATCCGAGATGATTAAATCAGGCAGACCTGACTGTCTTGTGCCTAAAAATTCTCCGGGGCCTCTTAATTGCAAATCTTTTTCGGCAATGACAAAACCGTCATTTGTCTGCGTCATAATTCCGAGGCGTTCACGGGTTTCCTGAGAGCGCGATGAGGAAACAAGAATGCAATAGGATTGAAGGCTGCTTCTGCCGACACGTCCTCTAAGCTGATGAAGCTGGCTTAATCCGAATCTTTCCGCATTTTCAATTACCATGACGGTTGCGTTCGGAACATCAACCCCGACTTCCACAACGGTTGTCGACACAAGAATGTTGTATTTGCCGTTTTTGAAATCATCCATGACCTGTTCTTTTTCGTCGTTTTTAAGTTTGCCGTGAAGAAGTCCTATTTTCATATTGGGAAAAACTTCTGATTGAAGGCGTTCAGCTTCTTTTGTGGCGGCTTTTGCAGAAAGAGTTTCACTTTCATCAATCAGCGGGTACACAACATAAGCCTGACGTCCTGCGTCGACCTCCTGTTTTATCAGGTCATAAACGCTTTTGTGTGAGGAGGTCAGGTAAGTTTTTATCGGAAGTCTGCCTTTTGGAAGTTCGTCTATTATTGTTAAATCAAGGTCGCCGTGAACTGTAAGCGCAAGAGTTCTTGGAATCGGGGTGGCTGTCATCGTCAGCATCTGCGGGTTTTGAGATTTTTTCTTTAAGACATTCCGCTGTTTTACGCCGAACCTGTGCTGTTCATCAACAACGATTGCGCCTAGATTTTGAAAGTCTGTTGTGTCCTGAATTAGGGCGTGGGTTCCTACTGCTATATTTGTCTGACCGTTTCTTAAATCAGTCTGGAACTTTTCTCTTGTCTTTTTATTCTGGCTGCCGAGGAACAGTCCGACACTTAATCCTAGCGGTGTCAGCCAGTTTACAAGGTTGTTATAATGCTGCTGTGCTAAGATTTCCGTCGGTGCCATCAGTGCGCCCTGATAGCCGTTTTCAACTCCTGCCAGAAGCATAATACATGCAACAACGGTTTTTCCGCTGCCGACATCTCCCTGCAGAAGTCTTGCCATTGGTTTTTCAGAGTGAAGGTCGTTCAAAATCTCGTTCACAGCCCTTTTCTGTCCGCCCGTAAGTTCAAACGGCAGACTGTCAATGAATTTCTGCACAAGTCCATCGCGTTTGACCTCCAGCGCAATTGCAGAGTGTTTGTTGTTTTCGTTTCTTAGCCTTACCATTTTTAGCTGGACAATAAAAAGTTCTTCAAAAATCAGACTGAAGCGGGCTTTTTCTAGTAGTTCCTGATTTTCTGGGAAATGAATCTGCTCTATTGCAGTTTTTTTGTCAAGTAAATCGTATTTTTCTTTCAGGTATTGCGGAAGAATGTCCGGAATTGAGTCTTTATAAAGCTGAATTGCATTGAATATTGCCTTGCGGAGAGTTTTGACATTCAAATTTTCGCAGACAGCGTAAATCGGAACAATACGCGCCATATTAAGGTTTGAGGTGCTGTTTTCAAGAAATTCGCCTGTCATAATTGAGTATGACGGTTTGTCGAAAGTCAGGCGATGATCGTAGTTGTTCATTTTAACGGTTCCTGAAACCATAATGCCGGCATTAACAGGAAACTGGGCTTTCGTCCTTTCCAGCGTAAATCTGTTTCCTTTTGCATTGAAAAATCCGAGTTCAATAAATCCTGTTTCGTCAGCGATTTTGACTTTTACGACAGACAGATTGTTTCTGGAATTGAAAGCTGAAACGGATTTTACATATCCGAAAATAGTTGTGGACTGCCCTTCTTCAAGGTCGCGTATAAGGGTTCTGCTAGAGTAGTCGATATGCTTTCGCGGAAGATAAAAAATCAAATCCTGCGCCGTATAAATCCCGAGTTTATTCAGCATATAGGCAACTTTTGGCCCGACGCCTTTAACATAAGTGACATCGGTTTCTGCAGGATTTTTAAGATGTTTTTCGGAAGAGGCGCTTTCGGTCCGAGTCTGAGGCTGAGCCTGATTGATTTCGGATCGGATAACTTTTACAAGGTGTTCAATGGAGCGGCGCCTTTCCGGAACCGAGGCGACCGGATAGTGTGCAAAGGTTTCTGCGATAACCTGCCACTTGGGATTTTTTTTTGAAAGTTTGTAGTATTTGTTTGCCTCGGAGATTATAAACTTTGAAAAACATTTTGTTTTTCCTCTGATATCAATGTAGCGGTGCTTTACCTCCACATCAATCGCAAGTTTAAGTTTTTCCAGATCTTCAATCATAAATAAATTGTATCATAATTTATTATTTTAGCGCCACGGGTAATCGTCGCGTATTTCCCAGCCGTCATACATAATTAATGCTCCGCATGAAGCTTGCTGGTCAACACTTCTTGGGGTTTTGCAGCGTTCAAGTAAAATAGGTCTTACAGCGCCTTCATCAACAAGTTTTACTTCAGGATAAGCGTACATGTAAAATATGTCTATTCCTATTGTATTAGGCTTTTGTCTCCCGTTAATGTCAACTCTGAGCTGAATATATTTATTTGCACCATAATTCGCGTTAAAGTGCAGATAAACTCCGTTTATCAGAGCAATACTGTAGTGAGTATGTCCGTCCGATTCAACTTTTTGTCCGTCATTTGTATAGTAGTAATAATCATAAGGTGAATCTGACGTAGGCATTTTTTCACTGTGAATTGTCTGTAAATACGGCTCGTAGTACATTTTGACAAAAGTTTCAGTGGCTGTGGTATCGCCGGCGCCAGTATAGGAAGGTGTAATCCAGTCTTCTATATCTCCGTTCTTTACTTCAGACAGCATTACTGCCTGCTGGAGCATTGAGTATGTCTGCTTAAGACATTCAACTGTAACTTTTTTCTGATAATTTTTTATAACACCCGGCATTGTCATGCAGGCTACAATGCCTATTATTCCTAAAGTTATCAATACTTCAGCCATTGTAAATGCTTTAATCTTTTCCACGTCGCCTCCGTCGTAATTATAAATATATAGATTTTATAACATCATATTTGCTATAATAACGTATTGTTGTTATTATGTCAAAATGTTAATATAACGACATTATGGGTAATATATCAACATTAGCAAAGAAGTTTTCAACAAGGGTAAAATTTGAACGTACAAAACGCAGGTATTCTCAGGAGAAACTCGCAGAACTTGCAGGAATCGGCAGATCAACTTTGACCCAGATTGAGGCGCAAACTTCTTCACCTACTCTTGATGTTGTTGAAAAAATTGCTAATGCACTTGAATACGAACCTTATGAATTATTGATATTTAAAAATCTTGAAATTTAACTTACTCTAAAATCTTTTAACTAAGCCGAAGAACTTCGTATATATCCATTTTCTTTGCCTTACCGCGGATTGTAACTTCGCTGATTTTAATTACATCTGCTATGTTACTTACGTAGGAGTAAGTTGAACTGCTTATAAGAAAATTGGTGCGGTAAACTTTGTTGTAGCTTTCAATACGGCTTGCAAGGTTTACTGTGTCGCCGATTACGGTGTATTCAAGGCGTTTTTCTGAACCTATATTTCCGACAAAGGCGTCGCCTGTGTTAATCCCGATACCGATTTCAATCTTGGGTTTACCTTCAAAAAGCCATTTGTCCCTCAGTTCATCAACTTTTTTTAGCATTTCATAAGCGCATTTGACGGCATTAACAGGGTGATTCAAATCTTGTATTGGTTCTCCGAAGATTGCCATAACTGCGTCGCCTATAAATTTGTTGATAACCCCGTTGTATTTTGTGATTATAGGCTCAATTTCCGTGAAATATTCGTTCAGAATTTTTGAAACTTCTTCTGCGGTCATCTTTTCGCTCATGCTTGTAAATCCGCGGATATCAGCAAACAATACCGTTACATTCGCACGTTTGCCGCCTAGTTTAATGTCGTCAATGTTTTTTACAACATTTTGCATAATATCCTGTGAAAGATATTTGCCCATTGCCTGTTTAATTTTCTCTTTATTTTTGCCCTCAACGATAAATCTGTAAGAATAAGCAAAAATCATAGTTACAAGCTGAATTCCGAGCGGGGTCACAACATTTACCCCGAAATCATGCCTGTAGCAGATAACAGTAAATCCGAGATACCCGAGTGCTGTTAATATAAGGAGAAGTATTGATTTGAATACCGAAAACCGGCTTATAATTACAAAAGTTAGAATGCTTAAAATCAAAATTACGCAAATATCAAATTTTAACGAACTTATCTTCATAATGTCGTTGTTTATAAAATTGCTTAAATTTACAGCCTGAATATCTACTCCCGGATGCTCATGAAGCATGGGGGTCGGCTGTGCATCTATAACTTTTATTGCCGAAGCCTTTGCGTTTGCACCTACAAATACTATTTTGTCTTTAAATTCTTCAGGGCTTATAACAGGCGGCTTGCCGGATTTTATGTTATCCAGCGAGTCTATTAAATCTACCGCAGAATATTTTTTGAAGGAATATGAGGTTCTGTCCTGAATTCTGTAGTATTTGATGTAATTGTGAAGTCCGTTATAGCTTACGAATGTAGGAATTTTTAAGCCGGTTTTGTCAACCTCCACACGATCGTCATACATTGTTGCTTTGTCCGCATCATTAAGCAGCATGTACATCTTTAACGACAGCGAAGGGTAAAATTTTTTGTTCAGCGAAACTATCAGATCGTTAAAAATCAGGTATCCGTTAAGAGGGGAGCGTGTAGAATTTACCGAACCTGCGTATTTTACAGAGTTAAAATACCCGTCAGGATATCTCATAAAGCTGCCGTACTTTGAAGGGTACTTGAATTTAACACGTTTATCCTCAATTGTTGTGCCGAATTTGTTATAAAACTTCTCTTCGTAAAGTTCACCTGAATTTTTATCAGCAGGTTTTTCGTCAATGAGGCTGAAGCCAACTACCAGATTTTCCATCTGTTTTACAGTATCAAACAGTTTTTTATCAGCCTGCGGCGCTTCCCTGTCAAGCGTTGCAAATATTGCATCAAATCCGATTATCTGTGTATCGCAGTATGTGTTTAAATATTCAAAAATTTTCGCATACAAATCTCTTTTCCAAGGCCAGCGGTATCTTGATGTGGATTTATCATCAATTACAACAACTGCAATTTTATCTGAGGCGTTTTCAACAGCAGAAAAATTCTTGACCATGAAATTGTAGGCACCTGCCTCCAGTATCTGCCATGATATTAATACCAGAATAAATGACAGAATTACGTAAAATATAAACGAATATATAAAAAACGCTTTGGATTTTAAGTTTTTCATACCCCTCCTTATTTTATGATATAATAAATTATAAAAAAAGGATAGATTATGAACGAAAATTTAGTAAAAATATTGTCAGAACAAAAGTTGTTTCCTATATTAAGAAGCAGAGATCCTGAAAAAGTTAAAAATACTGCTTATGCGCTTATTGAAGGCGGCGTAAAATTTATGGAAATAAACGTAGTTAATCCGGAGATTTATTATGTGATTGACGAAATCTCAAAGCATGCTAAAGTCTGTGCGGGCGGCATTATAACTTCCCTTCAGGCGCAAACAGCCGTTGATGCAGGGGCTGAAGTTTTATCTTCCCCTATTTTTCAGATGAACCTTGTTAAGTTTTCTAAAGACAGACAGGTTCCGTTTATTGCAGGTGCTTCTACCGCTAATGAAGCTTATTCGGCATGGAAAGCAAGGGTTCAGTTGATTAAGATATTTCCTATTACGGCGCTTGGCGGAGTTTCTTATCTTGAAAACCTTTTAAGACCCATGCCGTTTTTGAACATTGTGCCGATGGGAGCGGCAAAGCTTTCAGAGATTAAAGATTACATAAGTGCAGGTGCCGTTGCGGTCGGTGTCGGAAGAGATTTGCTGAGCGGTTATTCATATTCTGAAATTACAAAACGCGTTAAAAATGCGCTTGATGAATTAAAGGACTAATATGGAAAAAAATCTTGATATCATAACAATTGGCGAAAGTCTTATTGAACTTTCAAGCGATACTCATTTAAGTGAGGCAGATTGTCTTAAAAAGTATTACGGCGGAGATGCGCTTGCGGCGGCTGTTGCGGCAGCCAGAGAAGGTTCAAATGTCGGTTTTATCACAAGAGTCGGTGAAGATGTATTTAAGGATTATCTGGTTAAAAGCTGGAAAGATGAAGGACTTGATATATCTCAGGTAAAATCTGCTCCGGATCCAAACGGTGTCTATTTTATAGCACGTCCGGGCGGGTGTAAAAAAGAATTTGCATATTATAGAAAACGTATAGCGCCTTCAAGATTGTCGATTGATGATATTTCAGAAGAATATATTTCAAATTCCAAAGTAGTGTATGCTTCAGGAGTTACCCAGTCGCTTTCAATTTCAGCAAAAGAAGCCGTTTCTGCCGCGTTTAAATTTGCAAAAGAAAACGACGTTACAACTGCTTATGACCCTAACTATTCTTCAAAAATTACTACTCCCGAAAATGCCAGAGAAGATTTTAACAGTATTATAAACAATGTAGACATTCTTTTTATGAGTGCTAAATACGATACAGTGAATATTCTGGAAATTGATTCTCTTGAAAATATTATGAAAAAAATCTGGGATATGGGAGTAAGCGTCATTGTTATTAAAGATTCCAATGCGGGCGGGTATTACACAGGCTATAACGGAAATATAATTTTCAGTGAGTTGTATGCCCAGGATTTAATTTAGACAACCTGCTCGGGAGATGCTTTTAACGTCGGATTTTTACATGCAATTACACACGGGCTGACTCCGTTTGAAGCAACCCGTTTTGCCTCAATCGTTGCAGGGCTTCAGGCTAAAGGTATCGGCGCTATTAAATCTATTCCGTATAAGGATGAGGTATATTCTATCTTTGAAAAAGGAGGAATTGATGCCTAAAAAAGTTGTTATATCGGGTTATTACGGGTTTGACAACTTTGGCGACGACGCAATTCTTTCTGTTCTGTGCGACAAATTAAAATCTTTGAATGCAGGTGTTACCGTAATATCTTCTAACCCGTCAAAAACAGCTAATGACTACGGCGTTAAGGCTGTTAAAAATTTCGATATAAAAACTCTTGTTAAGACAATTAAATCTTCTGATATTCTCATCTCGGGCGGCGGAAGTCTGCTGCAGGATGTTACCAGCCTGAAAAGTCTGCTTTATTACTCTTTTGTCATAGCATGCGCACAGTTTTTCAAAAAAGATGTGATTATTTTTGCGCAGGGCATAGGCCCTTTGAAACGGAAAATTTCTCAAAATATAGTTAAAAATTTAATCTCTAAAGCAAAATTTGTTTCTGTTCGCGATAAAAAAAGTCTTGAACTCCTTCAAAATTGGGGAATAAATGCATACCTTGTCAATGACCCTGTTTTTAATATTAAAATCAAAGATGTGCCTAAAAATTATGCGGTCGGTATTCAACTGAGAGATTTTCCGTCTTTGTCCGAAGCTTTCTTAAATAATCTTGCGGATAATGTTTTAAAATATTTTAATGGCCGGAAAATTGAACTTTTTGTCTTTCAAAAATCCCTTGACACAGTTGTTTGTAAACACTTTGAGCGAATTTTAAAAACAAAGAATCCGCAGGTTGATACAAAAATTATTTACTACAAAAACAGAACAGAAACTTTTAAGAGAATTTCCCAGCTTGATTGCATGATAGCAATGCGTTTTCACGCGGTTATTGCAGCTTTGAAGGCCGGTGTAAAAACTGCAGGTATAAATTATGACGTGAAGGTTCAAAAACTTGCTGAAGAGGCTGATATTCCGCTTATCTCACTCAAATCATCCGGAAATGATTATGAAAAAATATTCGGACAATTAAAATCGCTTAACCCGCTGATATTAAGCAATTTTGCATCTTCAAAACATCTTGACTGGAGCGGAATAGAAAAATTATTCTCCGTATAATTCGTTGTGGAGCTCCTGAAGTTTTGTAGTCATTTCGTTACTGCTTGCAAATGAGACAAGTGTATTTAAAAATCCCTGCCTTGTTATTTTTCCGTCTTTTTGTCCGTCAGCGGCTAAATCTATATATGCTAGTAATGCACTCATTTCATCCTTGCTTATTGTGCCGTCGCTGTTAAGATTTAGTTTATTAAACGCATTTTCTATTGTTTGTCTGTCAAATTTATTAATATTGCTTCCAAGAGTCCTTGTTAAATAATCGGTAAACTCCTCTTTTGTCAGGCTGCCGTCTTCGTTTCCGTACTCTTTATCTAAATAATTTGTATAGGATTCTCCTGCAGTTTTGACAGATGTCCGGTAGACATTTTCTAATTGTTCTTGCTCGGCTTCTGTTTTATTTTCTTTGTTAAACAACTCATTATATGCTGAGGTTGTCATTGAATATTCACCATTTTGGTCTACAATTGCACTTTGAATCTGTTCTCCAGATTCAGTAGATGTTTGTTGTATTGGCTGTTGAAGCGGATTAAGATACGGATTCTGTTGCTCCAGCTTTTTAAAATGTTCGTAAGCCTGATCAAATATTGCTTTACCCTGAGCTGCAGCTGTCATCATTCCCTGCTGTGTTAAATATGGATTGGTTGACATATCTCCGTACATCGGATGCCATATATTCAAGGGAGGAGTGCAGCCGCCCGGCATAAATCCGCAGCCCCAAACGCTCGTACGGTACAGACCGCCGCGGTGAATCATGCTTGTCGTATTCATAAGAATACCGCCCTGAATCATGCTCTGACCAAGCTTTTGTAAATTTTGTCCGAATGTTTGTAGATCAAATTTAAAAGTCATTTTATACTCTCGAATTATATATTATATATATTATAAATATATAATTCCTTAAAAATTGCTTTTTTTAGCGGCGTAATTTACAAAACTTAATAAAAAAGACTTTCCGTTAAGGAAAGCCTTTTATTTGCCCTAAGCCAGACTTGAACTGGCACTGGGTTATTCGCCCAATTGGATTTTAAGTCCAACGCGTCTACCGATTCCGCCATTAGGGCTTAAAGTAACTTATTTATTTTATTCAAAAAATAATGTATTGTCAATAAATATTTCTATATCGCACATGCCGTCTTATATTCTTCCAAATAGTCAGACAGCTCTGCTGTTTTTGATTTTATTGAAGCTAGAATTACATTTAATTTATCCATAACTTCATCGGCTTTATTCAGGGTTGTTTTACCGAAAAGTGCCGGATAATCAATGTTTTCAAAAAAGCTTTTTTGAAAATCAGAAATTCCTTTATAAATTTTCAATTCAATAAATTCTTTATATTCACTCAAATCAATAAACAATTCGGCTGTAAGGGATTTAGCTTTTTGTATATTTAATCGTTTCAGGTGTTTTTGAATTTTCAGAAGTTTTTCAAGAACATCTTTGTAAATGTTCAGAAGACGTTCTTTTTTTACAGGCAATGTTTTCTTAAAATATTCTATTGTCTGATTATAACCTGTTGTCATTAAATCTTTGCGTTTGTCCTCTGGCATGTTAAAATCTACGATGTTTGTTTCTCCGGTGTTTATTACAATATAATCAAACATGTCTTTTTGTCCGTAAATATCAATAATAAATTTAGTGGCCATTGAAGTAGTGAAGGCATAAAGTGAATTTAAATATTCAACCATGTTTTTGTCATTGCCTTCAAAGTCACCCTCAAGTCTGAATTCAAGAATTCTGTTTTCTACAGGAGCAAGGTGTTTTGATAATTTCCACATAGGCCAGCTTTTTTGAAGATCTCCGTCAACGAGAATTCTGTTATTATATTCAACAGGGCGCATTAACCCGGGCATTCCGCAGGATATTCTGATGGCTGAAGCTATTTCATAATCAGGAGTTTCCCATCTCGAAAACTCTTTACACTCAAAACTCGATAAATCGGTCGTTATTATAACAAGATTTTTGCTGATATCCTTGAAAGTAACGGCTTTATGTGTTCCTTTTTTGTATTTTGCGCCATAATACTTCTGCTCTATCAAATCCCTTATCCATTCAAGGAAGAGTTCTCCTTTGCTGATTGCAAATTTCGGCCCTAAAGCAAGCTGAACATCACGGAAAACTTCAAAATTTATTTTTAAGAAAATATCTTCGGTTTCTTTTGCACTATAGCCGACAGCAAGGAGACCTGCTATAACCGAACCTACAGATGAACCTGCAAGAGTTTGAGGGTTTATGCCGAGTTCCTCCATTGCTTTTGCTGTTCCTGCGTAAGCTGCTCCTCTGATTGCACCGCCGCCGAAAAGACATGTGTATTGTAGTGATTTTTTTGTTTCCATAAGCTGATTATAACATTATTTATTTTTTTTGTGAATATAAAATAATAGGGATTTATATAGGAAATTCCACAAAAATTTTCAAAACAGCGTCATCCTGAGCCGCAAGCGAAGACACCCTAAAACCGCAAGGGGATTCTTCGGACTAGCGTCCTCAGAATGACGTAAAACCATGATGTCATCCTGAGCCGCACGAGCAGAGAGTGAAAGGCGTTAGCCGTACCCGTTTATCGTGAGTGCGAATGCGAAGGATCCCCTGAAAACGAAAGCTGATTCTTCGGGCTAAAGCCCTCAGAATGACGTGCTTTTTATAATATTTGTGGAATTTTCTAATAATAAAAAAGCCACCCGTCAGGATGGCTTTTTCATTATGAAAACTTGATTATTTATGCGGCAATTTCGCCTTTTATTTCACGAATCAGGTATTCAGCAACCCATTCAAAATCTTTATTTTGTTTTGCAGCATTCTCAAGATACTTGATTGAAGCATCGCCCAATCTGATAAGAGTCATAGCTACAACACCTCTTTTAATTCCTCTTACTACCTGAAGCTGATCTACAAGTTGAGGAAGAGCTGATGTGCCACATTTTACGAGCATGTTTTCTACTTCATTTTTAATTGTGTTATCTGCATTTTCTAATTTTGTAAGGATTTCTTTTACTGATTCCATGATAATCTCCAATTTCTTTCTTAACTATATTATTATTATAGTCGAAATTTGAGCATATCAGGATTTCCTTACATAATCTTTATATCGTTAAAGATTATGTAAAGATTTTTGTAAAATCACTCTGCCGACTTAGTTTTAGCTGAAGTATTTAAAGTGTCTTTCAACGTTTTTGTCCAGTGCTGATTTTATTGAATCATATTCTGTCTGAAGCGCTTCGTGCTCTGTATCAATATTCTTAAGTTCAAGGTCATAAAGTTTGTCTTTTGCCTGAATTTTATTTGTTTCACGCGTATATTCGGCTTCAGCCTGAGTAATCATCAAGTCGACGGTATCTTCAGTAATATCACTGCAGTTTGAATACATTGTAGAAACCCACTGAAATTCGTCATCTACCTGAATCATGCTTAATAATCCGCTTTCAAATGCATATTTAATCCAGTCCGGATCTTTTGCAAGTTCAGCCGAAATGGATTGATATCCATCTTCATTCATTTTATTAAAGATGTTAGTGTACCACTGGGCTTTTGCATCTGCATTTTCATCGGGATTTGTTTTATCGACCCAGGTGTACTTCGGTGCACCGAGCAAATCAATCATACTTTCGATCAAATAAACATCAAGGACTGCCTCAAAATTTGTTTGATATGAAACTTGCTGGGAAGCCCCGCCGATAACCTGATCAATAACTACGGTAGATGTGCTGTCAAGGTTTGTGGTCGGAATGCCTGACTCAAGAATCCATTCCATATCATCAAGTTTATCGTAATCCTGAGAACCTATGTCATATCCAAAAATAAAGATAGATAACTGCTTTGCAGCTGCTTCATACGCAGCTTTTTCAGTAGGCGCAGAGTCTGCAAATTTATCTCTGTCCATCTGAGAAAGTACGTTCTGGTTAAAATATTTGTAAATATATTTTACTTGATGAGCTATTTCATCAGCATTTGCTTCTTCCTCCATAATTGCAACTCCGCTGGTTGGAGAAAAAGTACAGGTTCCGCTTTTTGTAGATGTAGTTGTTGAACCATCTTCCTCATCGACTTCGGTTTCTGTACAGGTGTAGGTAAAGGAGTAAGTTCCATCCCCGTTATCAACTACCGCACCCGGTGAATATGATGTTGAGCCTGACTCTCCTTCAGATGATGAGCCTGCAACCGAATATGGAGGAGTGCTGCCTTCATTATAAGTTACAATAAAGGCTCCATCATTTATTGAATACTGATTGTTCCCTTCATCTGTAAAGTCTGTGCTGGTTGTTATAGTCGCTGAACTACCGCTGCTGTCAAATTCAATACTTTCATTTAACAAATAATTCATGTTATCATAGAAGACGGTGTTCATTGTATTTCCGTCAGCATCAGTAGTTTCAGTAATTATATAATCATCACCTGTCAATTCATTAAATAATAAGTTAATGTAGTTTAGAGCCTCAAAAGAACCTGTAACCTGATCTGTTTTTGTGCCTCCGACTACATCGTTATACATATCTTCATAACCGGTTGTATAACCATTTGGTTTATATTCAAAAAGGAAAGTTTTCATTTCTTTGATAACAGCATTTGTGTAAGCGTTATCGGCCTTTGTATAATCATCAAGAAGGCGTTCATAAACTCCCATTTCGGTTGAAGTCTTCGACATTTCGTAACCGTAATGTAAGCCTGAAATTCTGTTGCCCTCGGCATCATATTCAATATCACCTTCATAACGGGTTTTCATATCATCCGTAAGCCCGTAGTCAGTAATTATAGTGTTAAGAACATTTGCATTTGTTTCCCAGTATGTAGAGGTATCCTTTTCAATACCGTATAGTTTCAAAAATTCTGTTAAAGCATCTGTATCTTCATTACCTTCAGCCGCAGCTATTGCCTGCTCATATTTTGCGGCATCAAGTTCGCTTACAACCATTTCTCCGGATTTGTTTATAAGTCCGTACTGGTTATTGTAAGAGCTGTATGCTGTTAAATTATTAAACGTCAACTGCTGGTAAAGATCGTTACCTTGTGCGTCTTTATTGGACATCATTAATTGTGTCTGGTTCAGTGCGCTGATATACTTTTCGCTTGCCTTTGAAGAATCTTCGGTAAGGCGTATTTTTGCATTATTAATCAACTGCGCCCGCAATTCATTGTCTGAAAGACGGGAGGTTATTGATAATAATCTGGCCTGTGATGCTGCCATTCCCATAGTTTTACGCCTTTTCCTTTCAAGTTAGTACTATTCTTATCTATGGTATCGGCTATATCCGGCTGTTTCTTTAATAAATATCCCCAATTTATTACAATTTGTTACAATTTTAATAATGCTTTTTTTAATCTATCCAGCTTTTTTATGTCGGTTCCTATTCCGCAGAGCAAAAGGGTTGAAATTTCGTTTGTCCGTTCGTCTTCTATTCCATATTTGTTGTAAAGTTTGCCGGATAGCTCTTCTCCTGACATTCCGGCTGTTTTTATCAGTATTTTGGTTATATCATCCCCTCCAAAAGTAATATTCGGGCAGGAGGCTTTCATATTTTCAATATTTTCAATTAACTCTTCAATTTTTTTCTTGCCTCCTGGGCTGTTTAGAAATTTTATGTTTGCTTCAATCGTTGCAAGAAGAGGATATGAAGGGGAGGTTGTGTTTATCATTTTAAGAGCATTTTCGGGATTTATTTCGCAATTTGAATGTAAAAGTGCTGTCGGATTTAAGCCGCCTGCGGTTTTGTGAAGGGATTGAACCGTAAAATCCGAAATTTTCACTGCACTTTCCGGCAATTTTTCTGAAAACGGGTATAGAGCACCGTGAGCTTCATCCGTAATTAAAAATGCTCCGTATTTATGACAGAGGTCTTTAATTGCTGTAATATCCGAAACAAAACCCTCATAAGTCGGTGAGGTTATAATTACTGCTTTTATTTTGTGATTTTTTAAATACGGCTCAAGAATTTCCGGCGAATTTTTGTCGTAAACGCCCCAGTCTTTTTTTAGAGGCAGTTTGTAGAATACAGGGTTGCAGCCTGCGAGTTTAACCGCATTAAGATGTGACGGATGCGCATCTTCGTGTAATAAAACGTTGTCTCCTTTTTCTGCTGCGGCAAGAACAGATGCTATAATGCCGCTTGAAGAGCCATTTGTCAAAAATAAAGTATAATTTACACCGTAAATTTTTGCCGCATTATCCTGAGATTTTTTTAGGGCTTCTTCAGGATTGTGGGTGTCAGTTTCTGAAATGTCAAATTTGTAAAACTGTCTGAATTTGTGTACTATAAAAAATTTCCGGCTGTGCGAAGGGGTTGTAAACAACGTGTTTGTCGTTTTTTTACGGAAAAGTTCCAGAAGACTCAACTTCAAACCCTCTATTTATTTGCTATTTCAAGACTGCGTTTTGAGCAGTACTGGATTATAGTAAGTTTAACTTTGTTATCGGAATATTTGAATTCGCCTGAAAGTGTGTAACCGCCTTCTCCATTCAGATTTTTTTCAATTCTTATCGGTGAAAATACACAATCAACACTCATTTCATCAGACAACGGAAGTGTAATATTGTATTCTTTATCAATATCTATACTGCAGTTTGTCACAAATTTCATACCGCCTGCAGATATATCAAGAGTTGAAATATCATAAGAATTACCTTCACAAATAAGTTTCAGGTCATGCATATATTTAATACGGGTAAAACGACGCCTTTGCAGGAACTTATGCTTGGCAGGACTAGCAATTGTTACTCTGCGGCCGTCGATGTCTTTTGCATAAGAGTCAAAATATAGAATCCCGTTGGATGTTTGTGTGTAAAATTCACAGTAGTTGCTTTTTAAGACACCTTTAGGATCATAGTCAAGTTCTATTGTAAAATTGTCTGGCTGAACATCAACAATTGTACCCTTATTTGCATTTCTGAAATCATAAGTAACCATTGTTATACGTTGATTGTTTTCTATTAGTTCTCTCATGTATTTACCCTTTCAATGATATTATGTTGCTATAATACATTATTTTAGTGAGAAATGCAAAAAAATTAACAATTTGTAAAAGAAAAGCCCCTGATAAGGGGCATAAACTGAGCAATCAGAAGAGTTGAGGATTTACATTCTTATAATAGCGTTTTTCTCTTTGCTGTTCATTGCTTGAATTATCTAAATTAGTACAAAAAAATAGCCCCAAAGTTTATGAGGCTATTTTCTAAGTTTTTTGTTTAAACAAATTACTCTTTCAGGAAGGATTCGTAATTTCTTGCAAGAAGGTGTGTTCTAACCTGATTTATAAGATCAAGAGCAACACCGACCATAATTATCAGAGAGGTAGCTCCGATACCCTGAAGAGTTTTGATGTTTGTAATGTAGCTTGCAAAAGACGGAACCAGAGCAATAATGCCAAGCCCCATTGCGCCTATGAAGGTTGTTTTCGATAAAATTTTATCAAGCGCATCTGCCGTAGGCTTGCCGGGTTTTACGCCCGGTATCGAGGAGCCGTATTTTTTCAAATTATTTGCAATGTCTTTCGGCTGCATATTCGGCATAATTGACGCGTAGAAAAATGTCAACGCAACAATTAATAAGAAATACAACGCGTAATAAACAATTCCGTCAGGACTCATTATTGTTGTCAATTTAACAACAAAGTTCTTAACGGCAACAGAATTAAAGTTTGCCTGCCCGACAATACTCAAAACAGTTGAAGGGAAAAGCAAAATTGCTATTGCAAAGATAATCGGCATAACGCCGCCCGGATTCAGTTTGAACGGGATATAAGAGTTCATACCGCCGTAAACTTTGTTTCCTACCTGACGTTTCGGGTTTACTATGATAACTTTTCTTACTGCTTCCTGCATAATAACAATGAAAATCATTGTTACAAAGAAAATTGCAAGAAGCCCGAGCAATCCTAGCTGCATAGCCGTGCTTTTTTGAACCATTTCAAATGTTCTTGAGGCATATACAGGAATTCCAGATAAAATACCAACAAAAATTATCAAAGATCCGCCGTTTCCGATACCTTTTTCCGTAATAAGTTCGGAAATCCACATTACAAGTATTGAACCCGCTGTAAGTACGGCAATTGAACTTATGTAAAACATAAAATGGTTTACATTCGGCGCAATTGCACCCGGAAGATGTCTCATAAACATCATGAAAATTATAGCCTGAAACATTGCCAGAACTACAGTAAATACACGGGTATATTGTGACAATTTACGTCTGCCTGCTTCACCTTCTTCTTTCTGAAGTTTTTCCAGCGAAGGAACAACAACAGAAATAAGCTGCATAATGATTGATGCCGTAATGTAAGGGCCGATACCAAGCGCAAATATTGATACTTTACCTAAAGCACCACCGGAAAACAAATCCAGAAATCCTATAATATTGTTTCCCTGCGCAATATTTGAGAACACCTGATTGTTAATGCCGTATAGCGGCATCTGAACCCCGAAGCGGAATGCGGCTATCATTAAAAATGTGAAAATGATTTTCTGCTTCAAGCCTGAAGCCTGCCACATTGACATCAAATCATCGGTTGTAGGCATTTTTATTCCCTGTGCCATTATACTAACTCAACCTTTCCGCCTGCTTTTTCGATTTTTTCTTTTGCCGATGGTGTAACATAGTTTGCTTTAACAGTGATAGCTTCTGTAATTTCACCGTTGCCGAGAATTCTCAATAAATCTGCGGACGGATGAGCTTTGCCGGCTTCTTTAAGTGCTGCAAGAGTAACTTCTTTAATACCGAGCTGTGCAAGTCTGCCGACATTGATTTCTGCGGAAACAGGCTTTTTGTAAACCTGAAATCCTTTCAATTTCGGCAATCTTCTGTATGAAGGCATCTGACCTCCTTCAAAACCTCTTTTTGAAGAGCTTCCTGATCTCTGTCCTTCGCCGTTATGGCCGCGGCAGGATGTTTTTCCTCTGCCTGATGAACGGCCTCTGCCTACTCTTTTAATTTTGTGAGTTGAGCCTTCTGCAGGCTGCAAGTTTTCTAATGTAATCATATCTGTCATTTTTCTTTTCCTTTATTTTTAATGTGTACCGCTCGCGTGAACTTACGCAGTAATGTTATTCCGCTACTTCAAGAAGGTGCGGAACTTTGTTAATCATACCTCTGATTGTTGCGCTGTCTGCGTGTTCAACAACCTGATCTTTCTTTGTAAAGCCAAGGCCTCTTACAACTTTTCTCTGGGCTTCTGAAGCGCCTATCAGGCTTTTTACCAATTTAATTTTTAATTTTTTATCTGCCATTTGTTAATTCCTTTTATTTTATAATCTTTACTAAATTCTTTAAAACAATTAACCGTCAGGTTAGTTTAAAAGTTCAGCCATTGTAAGACCGCGTTTTTTAGCAACATCGCTGAACGGAGTAAGAGCCTTCAGAGCTGCTATTGTTGCATTTGCTGCGTTTAGCGGAGATTTTGAACCGAGAGATTTTGAAAGAATATTTTCAATACCAGCAAGTTCAAGAACTGAGCGAACAGCACCGCCTGCAATAATACCTGTACCCTGTGAAGCAGGTCTTAACATAACTTCGCCTGCGCCTGAACGTCCGACAATCGGGTGCGGAATTGTTGTTTTGAAAATAGGAACCGTTACGAGGTTTTTACGTCCGTCAGCGATTGCCTTCTGGATTGCAATGATAACTTCTGCTGCTTTTGCACATCCGACGCCTACCTGACCTTTCTGGTTGCCGACGATTACAATTGCGCGGAAGCTTAATTTTTTACCGCCTTTTACAACTTTTGTAACACGGCTGATCTGGACAACTCTTTCTGTCCATTCGCTCTGCGGTTTTTCTTCAACTGTTTCTATTTTCTGTTTTCTGCCGCGACCTTTTCTGCCTCTTGCGGGTCTTTCTTCTTCCGGTGTTTCAACTGCTTCTGAGATTGCTTCTGTTTCAGAAACTGTTTCTGAAATGTTTTCCGTTACTTCTGAAGAAATTTCTTCTTTGTTTTCTAAATCCATTGATTTTTACCTTTCATTTTCTTTAATAAACAAATTTTGATATTTTTTCGAACATGCCAAAATAAAGCTGATTAGAGCTATTGGAATTCATATTCGTGAGTAACTTTTCTGACAGAGTTATATTAACATCAAAAAAAATATAAATCAAGCATTTCTGTTATTTTTCTTCGTTTTTATTGGCTGCTGCCTGAACGCATCTTACGCCTAAAAGTTTTATATTGTCTGCATACGCATTTGTCATACCGTTTATGAAGTTTGCGCTGTAGTGTCCGTTACGGTCATATCTGTCTTTAAGCCAGTAATTTCCGTATCTGAACACTTTTTCGTCCAGAAACAGCAAGTCTTTATCAGGCGCGCAGAAATAATTAACCTGATTTGACGGAACAAGGCAATTTTTATCAAGGTTGTGGCAGGATTTTATAAACGTATTCTTATCTTTGATTATATGGTTATTCAAAACCATTGAAATTTTGCAGTTGGCAGAAGCTCTCCACATTTCCCATGCCTGTTCGCGGGTCGGAAGTTCCATCCCGCGTCTTTTGCAGTAATATTCAGCAGATTCAAAATCCATCGGGCCTGCATTTCTGTCATCAACGTAAAAACTGTCGTTTAAAAGCGTCATTCCCGATCCGTTTGAATTATTAAAACTATCGTACGGCTCAAATTCTCCGCTTGTCGAAAACATCAGAATTATTAAGGCTAAACTTAACAGACCAATTATAATTGTATTCTTTTCACTATCGTTCATAATTCTATTTTAGTACACTTTCCAGAGTTTTAATCATACATGTTTTGTATCTTTCGCAGTCATCTTTTGTTTTGCCTTCAAATCTGAGTGTAAAAACAGGTTCGGTGTTGCTCTGGCGGATAAGTGCAAACCCGCCGTCAAAAACTATTCTCATCCCGTCGAGGGTGATTATATCCTTAATTTTGCTGCCAAAGAGGTCTTGATTATTTTCAATACAGCTTTTAACTTTTTCAAGTGTTTCTTTTTTCTTCTCGTTTGGACAGGGGAAGCGCACTTCATCGGAAGAACACACAGCATCAAAGGGTTTCAGCATATCCTGAAGTTTAAAGGACGAATTTTTCTTTTTGTTTCCGGAAATTATTTCAATAATTCTGCACCCTGCGTAAATTGCATCGTCAAAGCCGTAGTAGCGGTCTTTAAAGAATGTATGCCCGCTCATTTCGCCTGCCAGAAGCGCGTTTGTTTCTTTCATTTTGTCTTTAATATAGCCGTGGCCGGTTTTGCACATAACAGCGTGAGCGCCTTTGTTATTAATTGTATCAAACAACACCTGAGAACATTTAACTTCGCTCACGACAGTCAATTTGCTTTTGTCGGCGATTGTATCGAGAATGTCCTGCGCGTAAATCAAAAGAAGTTTATCGCCTGTAAGCGGTTTGCCGTCGGGTGTAATTACCCCTATTCTGTCGCTGTCGCCGTCATAGGCTATTCCGACATCGGCTTTATTTTCAACAACTGTTTCTTCAATGACTTTCAAGGTTTTCAAATCGCTCGGATTCGGGTGGTGGTTCGGAAAATTTCCGTCGGGGGCAGAAAACAGTTCTATAACTTCGCACCCCAGTTCTCTGTAAAGCTGAGGCCCGACAACTCCGCCTGTTGCGTTTGCGCTGTCAACAACGACTTTTACCCCTCTGCCTGTTTCGCCGAAGCGTTTTTTCATATCCTTTATGTAGTCCGGAATAATGTTATATTCAATGACTTTTCCATTTTGAGAACAACTTTTATTATTAAGTTCTTTAAATGCGTATTCTTTAACCTCTTTAATCTGGCTTTCGTTTAAAGTTCTTCCGCCGTAAGTCATTTTTAGTCCGTTGTATTCTTTCGGGTTGTGGCTTGCGGTAATAATCATGGCAGACAGAATTTTCTCACCGCCCGTTATATTTTCGGGAACACCGGCCGCTTCGCTGTAATAGCCGATTGGTGTCGGCGCAAGCCCGAGGTCAACAACATTTGCACCTGTTGAGGTTACGCCTTGAATAAGTGCTTTTGCAAGCGACGGAGAATGAGTTCTGGCATCACGTGCTACTGTCACCCAGATTTTGTTTTCGGGTTTTGACGTGAGCATTTTCAAATATTCAACAAACCCGCGTCCTGTTGCATGAAAAATTTCCTCTGTTACATCTTCCCCGTAAATTCCTCTTATGTCGTTTTTGCCGAAGGCGTGTTCATATTTTTTCATATTACCTTTCTCCCCTGATATTTAAACTATAATAAATATAGCATGGACATAAAAAAAATTATCACTGAATCGGCTAATAACCCGAAATTTGCGGGCTGGCTTTTTGTTCTGCCGGCTGTTGCCGGTATTCTTATCTTTATAATAATCCCTGTAATCTGCTCTTTCGGATTGAGTTTTGCAAAGTGGGATTTAATCAACCCGATTGAATTTGCAGGACTTGAGAATTACAGAGTAATTTTTACTGAACCTCTTTTCTTTAAAATTCTTGTAAATACTGTTGTGTTTGCCATTTCTACTTCAATATTCGGCGTTATTATACCGTTAATCTTAGCCTGTATTTTGAATTCTAAAATCAGAGGAGCAGAATTTTTTAAAACTGCGTATTTCCTTCCGTTTATTACACCTATGATTGTTATCGGGATTGTCTGGGAGTGGATTTTTGACCCTAACATCGGGCTTCTTGCAAACGTTTTAAACCTTCATATAAACTGGCTTTATGATACAACTTTTGCAATGCCGGCGCTTATTATTGTCACGGTCTGGAAGCTCATCGGTTACAATATGATTATATTTTTGTCGTCTTTAAGCGGAATTTCAAACAGCATGTTTGAGGCGGCAAAAATTGACGGCGCTGACCTGTTTCAAACTTTTTGCAATGTGACGGTTCCGCTAATGGCGCCTTCTATATTCTTTGTTGTAATCATTACTGCTGTAAGCTCTTTTCAGGTGTTCGACCTGATTTATCTTATGACGCAGGGCGGGCCGCTCGACAGCACTAATGTCCTTGTGTATGCTATTTATAAAAACGCTTTTGAATACTTTAATGTCGGTAAAGCCAGTGCAATTGCTTATGTTCTGTTCTTTATCATCCTTGTTCTGACGCTTTTGCAGTGGAGTTTGAGAAAAAAACTTGTCTATAATGAAACTGATTAGCCGAATAATTTTTGATATAGCGCGCTGTTACTGTCTTTTAAGCTGTTTAACAGCTGCATTGTGAATTCTATCGGATTTTTAATTTTAGAGGAAGTTTCGATAACTGAATACTTTTGTCCGTCTTTTTCATATTTTATTTCTGTCTTTGAAACATTGAGCATCCTGCTGTAAAGATGTTTTATATTAAATTCTTGATTGCCTGCGGTTTTAATTGAGTTATTAATTTCAGACATGAAATTTGGAACGCCCTGTTCTTTTGCAAATTTATTAACTTCTGCTGTGGCTCTTGAGCTTAAAAATTTTGCGGTAAACACTTGCGGTTGAATGTTGTTTCTGATATCCATGCAGACCTCCTTTGTCTGCTATTAAACACGGTGAAAAATTATTTTTGCGTTAATCGCAGTAAATTTTTGTAACGATTAATACTTTTTCGTTAAAGAAATCTTTCTTGCAGTCCGATATAAAATTTATCAGTTTATAGAGGGTTATGTATTATGGATTTTGAAAACTTAAAAAACGAAAACATTATTATTGAAATAAGAGCACTGATTGATCAGAGCATTGACGATTTGGATGATATTGACAGCTATTGTGAATTTATGCGTGAGATGATTTTGAATACATCCGGCCTGAATTAATCTTTTGTGCAATGGAATATTAAAAATATTTGCTTATCATAAGAGTGTTATGAAAATTGTAATACTCGGCGGTGTTGCGGCAGGCGCAAAAGCCGCAGCAAAAGCCAAAAGGCTTTTGCCGGATGCACAGATTGATTTATATACTGACGACACTCATGTCTCGTATTCAGCGTGCGGGCTTCCTTATTATATTGAGGGCAATTTTGAGGATTACAGGCTTCTGCTTGTAAGATCTCCCGGGGAATTTGAGCAGGACGGAATACACATTCATCTCAAAAACCGCGCAGTTAAAATTCTGTCTTCTACAAAGCAGGTTTTAATTGAGGCGCTCGGAGAAAACAGGGCGTTTCTTGTTGATTATGACAAATTGATAATAGCAGTCGGAGCGCGCCCTGTTATCCCGCAAATAAGGAACGTTGATTTAAATAACGTCTTTACAGTGAGAAAAATTGAGGACGGAATTGCAATCAGAAAAAAGGCTGAAGAAAGTTCAAACGCTGTTATTATCGGAGGCGGCTATATAGGAATTGAAATGCTTGAAGCTTTAGTCAGGCAAAATGTCCGAACGACTTTGATTGAATATGCGCCAACAATAATGCAAAATTTTGATGATGACATGTCTGAGCTTATATTAGTCGAACTAAACAAAATTTCCGGAGAAAGATTTGAAATTCTGACATCTGAAATAGCAACGGAATTTTCCGGCGACAACAGCGGGGTGAAGCTTGTAAGAACAGGTTCGGGCAAAGAAATACCGGTGGATTTTGCAGTAATTTGCGCGGGTGTAAAACCGAACATCGAAATTGCCAGAGACGCCGGAATTATGCTCGGTGAAACAGGTGCAATAAAAGTTAATAAACGTATGGAAACAAATATTCCGGATATTTATGCCTGCGGTGATTGTGTGGAAGAAAATTTAATTGTAACAAATACAAAAATCTGGCTTCCGCTCGGCACAAACGCTAACAAAGAAGGGAGAATTGCTGCAATAAGCGCCTGCGGCGGCAATGAAACCTTTGACGGGGTTCTGGGCTCTGCTGTTACAAGATGTTTGAATTTAAGCATGTCTATGACAGGACTTACAGAAAAGAAAGCACGCACCCTCGGCATAGAGCCTGTTTCCGTAACTGTCACCAAAAATGATAAAGTCGGCTATATGCCGGACGTGAACAATATCACTCTAAAACTTATTGCAGACAAAAATACAGGTAAACTCCTCGGCTGTCAGGGGGTAGGCGCGGGTGATGCAGACAAAAGGGTTAATACAGTGACTTCTGCTCTCCTTGCAGGTTTGACGGCTGAAGAATTTTTCAAAAATGATCTAACTTATGCCCCGCCGTTTTCGCCGACAATTGACCCTTTGCTGAATGCCGCGCAAATTCTGTCGGAAAAATTTTCAGCTTACACGGAATCCTGAGATTTTTCACATTCTGCAAGGTATTTTCCAAGACCAACGCCCATTGAAAAACAGCATGCCTGAACCCTTATTGCCCCCTGTGCCATAAAGTCTGCCGAAATGCACCGCCCTGCAGCATAAAGGTTGTCAATGTCCGCTGACATAAGGCTTTCGAGCGGAAGCTGGTAGTCTTTTACAATTCTAAGTGTGGATTTCCCTTTTTCCGTGCTGTGAACATCTATAGGATAGTTTGAAATGGCTACTGGATGGTCGAATTTTTTGCCTGAGATTATGTCGTCTGCAGTGTAGACGTATTTGCCTTTAATACGCCTTGAAACCCTTATTCCGAGCATATCAGCAATGTTTGATATATAAGCCTTCTCAAACCCCGGGAAATAAATTTTGCAGAAATTCGACAGTCTGAAGATGCTTCTGCGGGCAAGCTGCAATGCTTTTGACATGTTCTTAACCTTTATTGTGTCCGTGTAATCTATAATCCGTGGACAATTAAAGGCAATATTAGTAGGCATTCCGGCAACCGTAAATATCTGAAAATAGTTCCAATCGTGCTTCTTGAGAATTTTTTTCTGCACAGCATCCTCAAACAAAGGCGCTAAAGCCCATTCTTTGTCTTTATCCCACGTACAGGCAGTAGAAAGGTGTATAAAACCGTTAATATCCTCTACAGTCGTTACATTACGGTTTTTGTCAAACTCCTCAAGCCACTTTGCAAACTTCGGAACATCCACCCCGCCCATCAAAAACCTTAAACTGACAGGCTGCTGTTCTTCTTTTTTGTCTAAAAATTCGCAATTGCAAAGTTTTCCGATTTCACAATTTCCTGTTGCGTCTATATAATATTTCGCTTCGATATATTCCGATAAATCCTTGTCTATTTCTTCTAACGTTTCGTTATATACAGATAACATTTCTTTAGAAATTTTTATTCGCATAATGCGGCGCCCTTGAACTGTTACATCCTGTATGTGCGTGTCAAAAAAGACTTCCACAGCGGCTTTCCGCATCAGGTTGTCCAGAGCAATCTTTGTAAGCTCAGGATTAAACCAGCCTTCATTACCCTCATAAGTCGCCTGTCCGCCCATAGTCTTTAATTCTGCAACAAGTGCTTCATAAAATTCGGTGTTAATCTGATGTTCACCGCACTTCATAGCCGGAACAACCAGCGCAGACGTAATTGTGCCGCCTAGATGTATGCTTTTTTCAATCAGCAAAACCTTCAGCCCTGCCATTCCTGCTGCATAAGCAGCTGCACAGCCTGCTGTTCCTCCTCCGATTACGACGACATCAAATTTATACATAAAATTATTTTAATTTTCAATTTAAAAAAATGCAAAATTTTAAAATTTATTAATTAAGAATTTTTACTTTATACTTTATAACGTTACGCTATATTCAAATAAAATTTCTGAAGATCTATTAAGAACTTTTACGGGAAAATGCTTTTATAAATCTGGAACTTGATATTTTATTACTCGTTTCAACCTCTATTTTGTGAGCGGCGATTATAGCCTCATTAGAGAGGTCTAAATTTTCGTCACGGTAAAATATACCCGCCTTTGAATTTATCAGTCCTAAATCATATTCTGAGAGTTCATGTTTTATAAGTGATTTATTTTTTACGGCGATTGTGCCTGTATATTTATTAATTTCAGGATTATAAATTTTTCCGGCAAAAAATCCCGCATTAATCATGGCGTTTCTGACAGCAGCGGAATTGGAGTAAGTTAAAATCATTCCATTTTTATCAAGATGCTCATAGAGCAGCTTAAAAAATTCCAGTGACCAGAGCGCGGGACATTTTGCAGGAGTAAAAGCGTCAAGAAATATAAAATTGTATATGTTTTTATCGCTCTTAAGAGATATCCTCGCGTCTGCCCTTTCCGGCTCAAAAATAAAATCATCTAAATTCAGGCTATTCAGCGCCTTTTTATAACGTATTGAAATATACTTATAATATATATTATGTAAGAAGGCGTTTAATCTGCATCGAGGCATAGAATTTAATGTTTTGTTTTTTAAAGCCCTTAAAAAGGCTGTTAATTTACAGTCAAAAAATGGCTTGTATTTTTTTGACTCTATAATCTGCCAGAATTCAATGTTATCAAATATTTCAGGCATTTTTTCGGTTATGTTTTTGAAAATAATCAAATTGACTTCGGGTTTCAATTTGTATTTTTGACGAAATTCGCAATTTAAAAGTTTGTTTATTTTTTCATATTCAAAATCCAATTTATTATACTTTTTGTCATTTTCTTTGCCCTGTCTAAAAAACGGCGAAAAGTAAAACAATTTTTCATCAACATCAATTGCTTTTACAAAAATTTTGCAATTTTGAAGGTTACTTGCAGAATTTATATGTGAAATATTATTAGAATGTATCGTTTCGCTATTTGTTATAATAGCATGTTTATTTTTAGATTGTGTTTCAGAGTAAACTTTATCTGAATATATCATATCGCTAGAATTATTATTAGAATATGTCGTAACGTTACATAATTTAGATTCATTATTATTAGTATATATCGAAACGATATTTTCTTTCTTGCTGAAAAATTTTTTATTTTTGTTTTTTATTTTTAAAATATTTTTTTCTAATAAAAAATTTAAAAAACTTTTTGTGTTGTATCCGATTCCGTAGCAGATATCAAGAACTTTTATTTCAGAATTATTTTCAAAATATTTTTCAAGTTCAGCCGGCAGAATAAACTTTTCATAGGCTTCAGAGAGCGCACCGTAGGTTGAGTGGTAGATGTCGTCCGCTTCAGGGCTGAATAGACCGACCGAGCCGTCGTTGGTAAAGTAGGGATGAATTTTGTACATAAACCAATTATAGCGCGGATTTGAGGTGGTTCAAGTTCTTTAAAAATCTCAATATTTTTGTGCTGTTTGTCGAAAAAATCTCTTTGTGGTATGATATTTTCGGAAATATCTAAAGAGGAAATATGAAAGTAAGCGTAAAAGTGCCGGCGACAACGGCAAATTTAGGGCCCGGCTTTGATTGTATGGGAATGGCACTGCCGGTGTATAATACTGTAACAATTGAAGAAACTGTACTTCCGGGAACCGGTGTAGAGATAAATGTAATTTCTGAAGACGATAAAGCGGATGAATTGTCACTTGAGCATATACCGATGGATGAAAACAGCATTATTTATAAGGCAGTTGAGCTTTTATACAATTCAATCGGACAGACTCCGAGTGAGTTAAAAATAACAATTCACACACAAATTCCAGTTGCGCGCGGGCTTGGAAGCAGCGCATCAGTGATTGTAGGCGGGCTTCTGGCTGCAAATGAACTTCTCGGGCATCCTGCGGATGAAGCGGCTTTATTGTCAATAGCAACAGAGGTTGAAGGTCATCCGGATAATGTTACTCCTGCAATTGTCGGGGGTCTGGTATTGACTTCCAGTGAAGATGACGGAAGTATTGTTTACAGAAAGCTGGAGTGGCCGAAAGAATGGTCAATAACTGTCTGTATTCCTGAATATGAACTTGCGACAGATATTTCGCGTTCCGTTCTTCCGAAAGAAGTTCCGATACAGGATGCTGTATTTAACGCCAAAAGGCTCGGTATGTTTGTTCATGCCCTGCACACAAAAGATTCTGCTCTGATGAAGCTTGCTCTTAAAGATAAACTTCACCAGCCATACAGGATGAAACTTGTTCCGGGGCTTGAAAAAATTACGGAAAATTTAAAACACGAGGAAAATGTCCTCGGCTGCGTATTGAGCGGCGCAGGGCCTGCAATCCTCGTTATCAGCGAAAAGAACAACCTTGATAAAATTAAATCAATCGTAAGAGATACATGGAATGATTTGAACGTAAAGGCTGAAATATTAACGCTTCCGGTTGAAGAACAAGGTGCCCAAATTATTAAAATTGATTAGCCCGAAATTATAATGAAAATGACTTCAAAAACGTAAATACTTGTAAATAAAGCAGGTTTTTATGTTTGTTACAGTTTCTGACAGTTGCATAGGCTGTGGAGTCTGCTCCATGATTAGCCCCGAAGTCTTTGAAATCCGCACTACTTTTGCAGTTCCTGATATCGCAAAAATAAGCGGACGTGAAGAAAGCTGCATTGATGCTGCATTAAGTTGTCCTGTAGGGGCAATATTTGTGGATGAATGATTTTAACAATTAAAAAAGCCCCCTTGCTTTAAGCAAGGGGGCTAAAAATTTATTAACCCTGTCCCGAGTACTGCGGTGTGAAATCCTGTGCCGAAGATTTTGTCATGCTTTCTGCAGCTTTTTCCTGTTCTTCGATAAGTCTCAGTCTGGATTCTATATTTGTTTTTCTGATAGTCAGGCTTTCTTCCTTGCTCTTGAGCGGTTCAAGCTGCGCTTCACGATAATACTCAAATTGATTAGCCCAGATTGATTGAGCCTGCGCATATCTATATTGTGCTTCTTGTTGTGCATAGTTAAAAGCTTGCACTGCAGCAGAATCTAATTTTGTTAATGAGGTTGGATCGTTAGGATTAACCCCGTAATGCTCTTCTAAACCGGCCCATATACTAGTCTGAGTTTGCTGACGCAATGCAAGGTCTGCGTTCCTCTGCTGGGACGCAAGCATCTTTTCCATCTGACCCATCTGTTTGGTCACTTGGTTTAACTGCGACATTATGGATGTCAACTGGTGCTGCAGTTGAATACGCATTCGCGCTGATTGCATTTTTAGGTATGTACCGGTTAGGAAACCCATGTTAAACCTCTATTTTTAGTCCTCGTTAAATATATAAAGTATATTTTTATATGAAAATTGACGTTAGATGTTTATAATTTTACATAACTTAACAAAATTGTTACAATTTATTATATTTTTCTTTACAATTGAAAAAAATGTGTTTTATTGATAAACTTTATTAGTATTAATTTTAAGAAAGGCAGAGCACATGATTTCACGTTTTTTTTCCGTTAAAAATATAGCTTTTATCGCCGGAATTGTTATATTGCTTTTAATTCTTCCTAAAATTTCAGGAATTGTACTTTTGTTTTTTGCGGCTTACGTTCTTGCCTGCGCTATGGATCCTTTTGTTGTGAAATTGCAGTGTAAGCTTAAAAATAACCGGATTCTTGCTTCAGTTATAACTGTTTTTGGCGGTATTCTTGCTTTGTTTGCTCTGTTTGCACCGATTATTGCAATCGCTTATAAAGAAATAAAAACATTTATTAAAGTTTTTCCGGACAAAATTATGGATGCGGCGAATTATGTGACAACCTTAAAGATTTACGGACACAAAATTGCCGACCTTGTGAATTTTACATCAATTTTTGACACAAATCCTGACTTTGCCCAGAACCTGTTCAGCCAGTCATGGAATATTACAATAGGCGTTTTTCAGTTTTTTGTAGTGACAGTTGCTATAGGAATGATTATCTTCTACCTGCTTGTGGATAAAGAATATCTGGTGGAAAAATTTCTGGAACTTTTCCCGCAAAATCTTAAAGAACGTGCTGATTTTATATTTAATACGATTAGCAGCAAAGTCGGCGGATACGTGAGAGCGCAAATTCTTTCAATGCTGGCGATAGGTATTATGCAGATGCTTGTACTTATGATGCTCGGTGTGGATTATGCACTTTTATTAGGCTTGATAACAGGGATTATGGATATTGTACCGGTTTTGGGGCCTACAATCGCTCTTGTTGTAATCCTTCTGGTGGCTTATCCTGTAGGAATTGTGAAGTTTATTTTAATTCTTGTGACCTTCTTCCTGATTCAACAGGCGTCTAATATTATTGTCAGACCTTTACTGTTCGGCAAATTTATGAAGCTTCACCCGCTTACAATCTTCTTTGCTCTGTTTGTATGCGAACAATTTATGGGGTTCTGGGGCGTTATTCTTTCACCAGCAATCGCTTCAACTATCTGCGTTTTGATTGACGAACTTTACATCAAACCCATAAACGAAAAAAACGAAGAGTCTCCGGAGGAAAATGCCTGAGTCTGATATTTATCTGTATAAAAGAAATATTTCCCAAAATGCTGACTACACAGTTTGGCTGGCATTTCCCGGTGTTAAGTCTTTTGCGCTTTCGTCACTCGGTTTTTTGTGGATGTTTAAAGAAATAGACGAAATGCCTGACGTAAATATAGAAATGCTCTGCTCTGATACCGCAAAAACCCTGTACAGAGCTGAAACTGTAGGATTAATCGGCTTTTCGTTTACCTTTGACACTGATTTTTTGACAATTTTTTCAATGCTTGAAAAACAGTCAATACCTTTAAAAGCGTCCGACAGAGCCGATGATTACCCGTTAATCTTTGCCGGAGGGCCTGTTGTCAGCGCCAATCCCGTTCCATATAAGGATTTTTTTGATTTTATAATCATCGGTGACGGAGAGGATATCAACCGTAAAGTTGTAGAAATTTGCAAAAACAATAAGAATAAACCTAAGAAATACGTGCTGGAGTGTCTTGCAGAACTTGAAGGGGTTTATGTGCCGGTTCTTGCACAAAAAGCTGTTAAAAAGCTTACTAAGCGTCTGGACGGGTGTGTATATTCCCCGATTATAAGTAATGAGGCATTTTTTAAAAATACATTTATAGCTGAACTCTCGCGCGGGTGCGCAAACCGCTGCGGATTTTGTCTTGCGTCATATATGAATCTTCCGCTCAGATGTGCGCCTTATGACAGCGTTGTTGCGGCTATTGAAACAGGGCTTAATTATACAAATAAAATTGCGCTTCTCGGTGCTCAGATAAGTGCCCATCCTGCTTTTGACGAAATTTTCAAGCTTATTGACAGCAAGATTAAGTCTGGAAAAAAAATTGAAATGAGTGTTTCATCTCTAAGAGTTGATGCTATAAAACCGGAAATTGTTAAAACTCTTACGGATGCCGGTCAGAAAAACATAACACTTGCTATTGAAGCCGGCAGCGAACGGCTCAGAAAAGTTATAAATAAAAATCTTAACGAAAATAAAATTATGGAATCAGTGAAAATTTCAGCGGAAGCAGGTTTAAGAGGGCTTAAGTTTTACGGTATGATTGGGCTTCCGACAGAAACTGAAGATGATATACAAGCTTTGATTAAACTGGCAGAAAAAATAAAAAAATCCTGCAAAGGTTTTGATATATCGTTCGGATTTTCAAGCTTCGTGCCCAAGCCGAACACTCCTTTTCAGTGGATTGGAAGGGAAAACACAAAATTACTTGAGGCTAAAGCCGCTTATCTGAAAAAAGAAATGCACAAACTCGGGGTTCACACTAATTTTTCAAGCATAAAATGGGATTACTGGCAGGCGGTTTTATCAAGAGGCGGAGAGGGTTTTTCTGATTTTCTAATTGACACTTACAGAGCAGGCGGAAAACTCGGAGATTTCAAAAAAGCCGCCCGAAACAACAATATTGATACGGATTTTTATGCGCTTGAAAACCTGCCTTTTGAATCTGATTTGCCGTGGAATTTTATAGATGTCAAACCCGGCAGAGATTTTCTAATTAAAGAAAACAAAAGGCTCCTATCGCTTTAACGGCAGCAGCATAGCTTTTACAGAGGCGTGTAGCCCGAGTAAATTAAGCTTTTCCAGCTTTCAAAGTAGCTTATCTGCGTAGCACTTCCCGTTCTTATATAAATCCCCGGCATTGAAGCAGGAGGAATGTTTAAAGCGTCGCAGATTGCAGCTTTAATTACATCTGGGTGGGTTACAATAATCACGCGGTTTTGAATGTTCTCTTCCACAATTTTGTTAATTATTCCGCTGGTTCTTTTGATAAAATCTGAAACGGATTCAGCATCATCAGGCGTAGCCACCGTTGGATCCGTCATAAGCCGTTTAAATTCTTCCGGATATTTCTGCTCTATCTGTTCATAAGTAAGCCCGTTAAATGCACCGCATTTTCGCGGAGTCAGGTCATCTATTATTTCATAATTTTTTTTATATAGTTTTGCAACTACTTCTGCGGTTTGAAGCGTCCTTGTAGCCGGAGAAGAATAAATTTTGTCATTTTTAATGGCCCTGAGTCTTAAATATTCGGTAATTTTTTCAACCTCGTTCTGACCTGCATCATTAAGCGGCGGATAATTCAAAACATCTGAAAATCTGCCCTCTTCCGAATATATCGTTGCCCCGTGGCATATAAAAGTTATTTTGCATTTTCTGCTAAAGTACATAATCTCAACCTCTTTATCTTAATTTTTTAACAATTATATCACATAATCTTATTTTTTTGTAGTATTATGGAGAAAACAAGGAGGAAATCATGAGAGGAAAAGCCTTTAAATTCGGTGATAACATTTCAACAGACCATATAGCTCCGGGAAGATTGTTCCATTTACGCTCAAATCTTGAAGAATTTGCAAAACACGTTCTTGAGGATGCAGATGAAACGTTTGCATCAAGAATGCATAAAGGCGATTTTGTTGTAGCCGGAAACAACTTCGGGCTTGGTTCCTCGCGTGAACATGCTCCTCAGATTATTAAAATTGCAGGTGTGGGAGCTGTTATTGCAAAATCTTTTGCGAGAATTTTTTACAGAAACGCAATAAATATCGGGCTTTTAGCTATAGAATGCGACACTGACGCAATTAATGACGGCGATGAACTTGATGTTGACATTGAAAAAGGAATAATAACTGACGTTACAAACGGAGCCATTATTCAAATAGAGCCTATCCCTCCTGTTATGCGTAAAATGCTTTCAGACGGCGGTCTTGTAGAACATATTAAAAAACACGGCGATTTTAAACTTGATGATTAATTACCACAATTTGTAATCATCAAGGAGTTTTTTAGCCTTTGCCACATCTCTGGTGTCCAGAATTACATATTCATTTGTTTTGTTATTGATAATACAGAATGTTTTTGCGCATTCTTTGTGGAAAGCTTTTACAGCATCAATTCGAGCTTTTTTCTCAAACATATCATTAATGTGTTTTTTTGAATCTTCATCTTTAGGTATGTAGCTGGCAGCCTCAACTGTTTTTAAAATATTTTTTTCATACGTGTTTGCGCCGTAATCAGTAACAAATTTGTTTTTGTAATTTCCATCATACCGGACAGTTTTTAAATATTTATCAATTTCTGTATGGAACTTTTCGCTGTCTGATGGCAGGGTCGAGCCTTTTCTAAACTGGTAAACTACCGATTTTTTATTCGGGTTAAGGAAAAGGTAATAATAAAAATCATTTTCTTTCGCGCCGGTCAAAACATCTTCCGGAATCGGTTTTGGCAGGTATTCAGGAATATATTCATAAATATTAGGATCCCCGACTGTAACTTTTTTTATATGAACGGTTGGAGGAAGCTTATCTTTTTCTTCTACTTTGTAATCATCTTTCATTATAAATAGCGCATACAGAAAAAAACCTGTCAAAAATGCTATAACTATCATATATATTTTAAATTTTTTATTCATCACAAATCTCCATATAAATAATATTTATTATAAACTTAAACTCTTTAATTTTCAAGATTCTTAACGAAAAACGTTTACCCTGCTTGACATAACACGCTGTTTGAATTTAAATAATAACAGACATAGCCGGAATTTTCGTGCTGGAATAACGGTTAGTCAGGCAAAACCAGGACGTAGGGGCAGCACAAACACAAGCCCGGCAGTCCAGTCATAGCCGGAATGCGTAAGGGTTTCAGGATATGATTTTGCCGGAACATAGTACTAAACAAAAGGAGAAACAAATGCCTACAATTAACCAGCTTGTACGTCGTGAACGTAAAAAGCTTACAGACAAAACAAAATCTCCCGCTTTGATGGATTGTCCGCAAAGAAGGGGTGTATGCACAAGGGTTTACACAACTACCCCCAAAAAACCTAACTCAGCTTTGAGAAAAGTTGCAAGGGTTCGTTTAACCAACGGATTTGAAGTTACTTCATATATTCCGGGTATCGGTCACAACCTTCAGGAACACAGTGTTGTTCTTATCAGAGGCGGAAGGGTTAAAGATCTTCCGGGTGTTCGTTACCACATCGTAAGAGGCACCCTTGATACTGCCGGTGTTGCTAACAGAACACAGAGCAGATCTAAATACGGTGCTAAAAAGAATGCAAAAGGAGGTAAGAAGTAATGTCAAGACGTTCTAAACCTGCAAAACGTGTTCCGTTAGCAGATCCGGTATATAATAGTGTCGACGTTTCTAAATTCATCAACAGAATTATGAGACGCGGCAAAAAATCTCTCGCTGAAAAGATTTTCTATTCAGTTATGGACAGAATTAAAGAAAGAACAAATCAGGATCCGATGGAAATTTTCCAGAAAGGTCTTACAAACGCAACTCCGCTTCTTGAAGTTAAAGCAAGACGTATCGGCGGTTCTACTTATCAGGTTCCGATTGAAGTTAAAGCTGACAGAGGTTTTGCTCTCTCTTCAAGCTGGATTATAGAATACGCTAAAAAACGCGGCGGAAAATCTATCATTGAAAAATTAACAAACGAAATTATTGATGCTTCAAACGGCGCGGGTGCAGCTTGCAAAAAACGCGAAGATACCCACAAAATGGCTGAAGCTAACAAAGCGTTTGCTCATTACAGATATTAATTTTCTGTTTATATATATGCAAAATCCCGTCTTTATAAGGCGGGATTTTGTTGTTTTATTCATAAATAATCTTTAAATCCTCTTCAACGTTTGAGGCCTGATGAATGCCGTAAATATTTTTGAGAGCGCTCTGGATATTAGGATTTATTACATAAGGCGGGCACAAAGTCAGAAAAATCTTTTTAGCGCCGGAGTTATGAAGATTTATTATATTTGATACAGAAGGAGGGTCGCATTTTGTAAAGAAAATGCTTAATCTGTCTGATTGTATGTCGATTTTTGAAAATATTTTTTCCATAATTTCAAATACCGCAGGCAGGTTGTTTACAAGATTTATGAAAAGTTCATTATCCTTTCCGCTGCTATGAGAGAAGGTAATTACAAACGTATCCGGCGTAAGGCGTTTAAATAATTTTCTAAAATATTCGTCCTGAGTTCCTGAAAAATCTGACATTCCGATAATTATAAGATTTTTTATTTTGAAATTATTAAATTCATTACAGATATTGTCCAGTTTTCCGTCAAGTTCTTTTTCTGCGTATCCGACTGTGGTTGAGGGCATTTCCCTGCCTTTTGTAAAGCCTTTTGAAGTAAGAGAGGCTTCAATAAGAGGTGAGTAGTCGTTGTTTTTAATTTTTATAACCCCTTTAGGCGCCATATCTTCTCCGGAGAACAGTTTTCCGCGGTAAAGATAGTCAATATGCGGAAAAGTGTTCTTTGTAAGCAGAATAGCGCCAGGAAATGTTGCAAAATCTACTATGCAATTAGTGAAACAGCTTCCGTAGTGGCCTTTGAGGGTCGGGAAATCTTGAAATCTTTCAAGCGCATGCGCAATTAAAAGATCAGAGTGGGTATAAACATCAATATCAATATTTGTAGTATTTTCAAGAACTTCATACAGGCTTTGAAGATTTGAACCTGATACCAGAAGCGCCTTGGCCGGTTTTGTAGAGCGGGAAACTTCGCGCTTAAGAATTGAACCGTATGTTTCTTTCTGTGCCTTTACAAGCATTTTAACAATTTCTGTGTCTGTTGCAGATATAGAATCTATAATACGCTTAATTTTTACCGACGCAATGCGCTGAAAATTAAGGATGTTTAAGCCTTCCATCATCTCTTTTAAGGCTGCCGAATCAGATTTGCCATACTCTTTAAGTTTAAGAAGATTTGTACAGATGCTTTTTATCGAAAGTATAAGGATTTCCCTCAATGTTTTTTGCCTTAGTGAAAGCTTTTTGTAGTTTTCAAGAAAGGCTTTCTCGCCTTCTCTGATAATTTCACTGAGCGTCATTTCAGGGCTTAAACGTGGAGATAATTTTAAATCTTCGCATTTTATGTTTTTAGATGTGCAGAAATTTTGGTATTCTTTTCTTGCATATAGAAGTTTTGAATAGATTTTGCTTATTATATCAAGAAGCTGTTCGTGAGAATATTCGGGTGTCGCAATAAGCGATATCACACCGTACATAACGGTTTCTTTATTCTCAAAATAAGCAATTTTAAGTTCTTCAGCTTTCAATTCGTAAAAAGCAAGCCGGCATGTAAAAATAAGTATAATTTCCTGAATTGCGCGGATTTCAGGAGAAATTGAGCAGTTTCCCCTTGCAACGCACTCGTTATAATCTGTTCCTTCTGTGCTGTATTTGTTGAAAAACATATTACTCCTTCAATCCTCTCTTAAAATAATCTATGATATCGTCTGATTCGTATAGTCTGACACCTTTTTCTCTGTCTTCAAGAAAAGGCACCTGAGATTTTCCGCCGATTTTTTGAAGATTGTCGTAATTTTCTGGCTCAGACACGTCAAGTTTATTGTATTCTATGTTATTTTCATTCAAAAAATTCATAACTTTTCTGCAGTAAGGACAGCTTTCCAGTATGTATAAGTCAGCCATGTTTTATCTCCTTTTCTTCTTTAATTTTATTTGTTAATTAATTTTTTATATTCTCTGACCGGTTTATAAGATTGCATATATATAATTTTGTTATAGAATTTAAGTTATGGAGAGAAAAAACATACTTGTTGTTTTCGGAACAAGGCCGGAGGTTATAAAACTTGCGCCGGTAATTCTTGAGCTTAGAAAATATCCCGAACGGTTTAATGTAATCGTCTGCAATACAGAACAGCAGAAGGAACTTTCAAATCAGACACTTTCTTATTTCAATCTGAAAGCGGATTTAAACCTTGACTGTATGAAGCCTGACCAGTCGCTATTAGAGGTTCAGACTAGAATTTTAACCGCACTGAACAGGGTTTTTAATGCACATAAAATTGATGCAACAATTGTTCAGGGAGACACAATGACTGTTTTGTGCGCGGCTCTTGCAAGTTTTTATAACAAAATTCCGGTTTTTCATGTTGAGGCAGGATTAAGATCTTATGATATTTATGAACCTTTTCCGGAAGAAATTATGCGCCAGATGACCTCCCGTGTGACTGCGCTTAATTTTGCGCCGACAGAAAAAAATAAACAGGCGCTTTTGAAAGAAAATATTTCTGAAAAAACAATATTTGTGACGGGAAACACGGTAATTGATGCGCTTTTCTGCCTGTCAGAAGAAACTCTAAATAAAAGCGCGGCATTTTATAAGAACAACAACATTGAAATTAATGACAGACTCGTTTTAATAACCGCCCACAGACGTGAAAACCACGGAGAACGTATCGACAGAATAATCTCTGCAATAGAATTTCTGGCGTCAAAATATACATACCACACATTTATAATCCCTGTTCATCCTAATCCGAATGTCAAAGACAAGATTTACGGCAGGCTCAGCGGGTATGTGAATATAAAACTTATGGCACCTCTGGATTACCCGAATCTTGTTTATTTAATGAAAAATGCAAAACTTATTCTGACAGATTCCGGCGGAATTCAGGAGGAAGCGCCGTCTTTCGGCTGTCCGACGCTGGTTATGCGTTACGAAACAGAACGTCAGGAAGGAATTGATGCCGGCGTTTCGGTTCTTGTCGGAGCTGATTATGACAAAATCCTTGAATGCAGCGAAAAAATCCTTTCAAATTCTTTTGATTCAACAAGACTAAAGGCTGTAAACCCGTACGGCGACGGCAAAGCCGCCGAAAGAATCAAAAAATTTATTGAAGAATATTTCAAGCTTTAAAATAGTAATAAAACCGTCAATAACAGACGGTTTTATACGGAAAATTCGGCCTGTACGGCGCAATGTTTGAACTATTTGCACCGGTGTTTGTAATTACTATATAAGTTTTTATTTCATAGACATTTTTTGTAAACTTCTTATTGTCTTTGCTCTTTGCGTGATATTTGCAATCCGTGCTTTTGCAAGGTTTTCTCTAATTTTGTTGTCTATTCTGGCAGATGTAACAATATCAGACTTGTATTCTTTATAGAATTTTATTTCACGTTCGGTAAGATCGTTTTTGTAAGTAATACGCGCATCTTTCTCCGCAGACTTTCTGAAACTGCCTGCAGCAGCACATATCAGGATAAACGCCGCTGCTATCCATCCTATTTGCTTTTTTGAAATTCCGTCGCTTACAACAACCGGAGGAGCCGCAGGCGTGTCAAAAATTACATCTGTTCCGGCAGCATCTATGCCCTGAATATAAATATTTACCCCGTTATTTGAGGTGTTTTCAACTATCACGTTATCTATATTTCCGGCATTAATATACTTTGTGTCAAGATTTAGAGAAGTTGTGATATTTTTCAACTCCAACAAAAGCGTTCCGTCTGCAGGTACCGATTTTTTTATATTTGCAACCCTGTCAGTGCGCAAAACGACATTGTAGCTGTCCGGCGAAACGCCCTCAATTATTATTGAATTAAGGCTGTTATCAGAAGCAAAAGCCGTTGATGCCAGCATTGTTATTATCAGTATTAAATTAACAAACAGTTTTTTCATATTTCCTCAATATTTCCCCAATCTGTTTTCACATTTAAAGCATATATGTTTCAAAGTCAAATGACATCAACCATAAGGACGTATTCACTCAATCAATGGATTTATATTTTACGACTGTTTATGTAAACAAATGTTACAAAAAAAAGCCATGCTGAAATTAATAAGATTTAAAATTTTTTATATAAGTACCACGAGGCTTAAAGGAGTTATAAAATGACAAACAACATTTTCGCACGCACTTCACAACAAACTTCAACACAGACTATTTCAACAAAGAAAACTGAAACAGCTGAAACAGCAGGTTCTTTAGCTATGAAATCAGAAAAAAGCTATCTTGCAATGAATTCTTATGATGCTGTAGTATTCAGTACACCTCACGTGACAAATATAGATTATTCAAATTATTCAACAAACGAAGCAGGCGCCGCAAATTCAGGATTTCTAAGCAGTTTTGCAAATGCAGTTGCGGTAATCGGAACTGACGGGGCTGGCGGCTTTGTCGGTGCAAGCGCCGGAGGCGGATGCGCAAGTTCAGGTTCATGCGGCGGTGGCGGCGGCTTTACCTCATTTGTATAAGGATTAAGAAAAAGAAAAAAGGTTTATTAATAAGTGAGAAAATGTAAGAAAAATAATTCAAGGCGATGATTTCAGATCGCCTTTTTTATTGTAAATTTTTGGTATGAATAAAAAGTACTATGTCTACTTGCTCCAGACAGAAGATAATACACTATACTGCGGGTTTACCGGCAATGTAGAAAAACGCTTTGAAGCCCACAGAAGCGGTAACGGCGCAAAATACACACGCGCTCACAAGCCTGTAAAAATCGTCTACAGCCGCGAATTTGACACAAAGTCAGAGGCTATGAAAGAAGAATACAGGATAAAACATCTTAAAAAAGCTGATAAATTAAAACTTTTCGATGGATTTTAAAGATTCTGCGGGGTCTGATTTTCTTCTGCAGATGGAGCAGTTTGAGTATTGTTGTTTTTGCGCAGTTTTCTTTCAAGACGCCGCTGTTCGCGTGCTTCCTGCCTTTCTTTTGCCTTTTGTTCTTTTTCTAATCTTTTTTGCTCTGCGTTTTGAAGAACTTCTTCAACCTTTTCAACAGCGTCGTTTTGGGAAGTTGACCCCTGAACTTTTCCCCGGAGTTCATCTTTTTTAAGTTCAAATTCCAAATCTTTGTCAAGTTCTTTTAACTTTTGCTTGAGTTCTTTTTCTAAGGCTTCAATTTGTTCTTTTTCTTCTTTTTTCTTTTGTTTTTCGTCGTATTCATCAAGATATCTGTTGTGTTTTTCTTCCTGCTCTACAATTGATTTGGGCACAACGCCCGAGCGTATCATTTTTAAGCCGTTCATACTTATCTGAACTTTATTTTCAGGGTTAAGTGAATGCAAAAGCGCGCGTTCGCCCTTTGTATCAATGCTCCAGCTTCCTAAGAAAACAGGAGTGCCGCCAGTGTAGGCAAAAGCTGCAACTGCAATTCTGTCGGGATTTGCTGCTTCAAACCCGAGAGGATAAATATCCCACCTGAAGTCGTTTAAATTGAGATTTTTGTATTCCTGCCAGTAATATGTAATAGCATCACGGATTTCGTTGAGTTTGTAAGATGTATGAGTTGAAAAGTCATACACAATTGCGTTTGTCTGCCAGATTCCGTCGTTGTTGCTTCCTATTTTTTCTTTAATCAGAAGCTTTGTGCCGTCAAGATTAAAGTCTACCGGAGTCAGCGTTCTGAATATTCCGTATTCTTCCGTTGATTTCGCGGTCGACAAAATAGGTTCCTGATCTCTGTGCATTACGTTTGCTTTTTTTATTCTTGTAAGCGCATTTCCTTTCTGTTCAAGCGGAATTACAAAAAGGTCGCAGGTAACATTGTTTTCTTTGTGGTAATAGTAAACCGACGGGTAAACGAGTATTGTGTAATCCGGAGATACAATTCCCTGAATATTCTGCTGTCTGCGCTGCTTAAAGTTTGTATTCAGTGAAATTTCGGGGCTTCCCGGCGGATTGTTGTAGCGGACTATCTCGTAATCATACTGCGGAACATACTTCATATCCGCGGCTTTTTCAGGTTTTGGAACCGGAATTTCTTCCAGCTTTTTATCCTTCGGGGCAGAAAGCATTTCGTATTCTTCAACCGTCATAAAAGGATTCGGGTGCAATTCAAGCTTTTTGCGGCCGTATTCTTCTTTCAAATCTTCTTCTTTAACTTTTTTCAGGTATTTTTCACGTCTGGAGGCCGAATTATCCTCTTCTTTGAACGGAATTGGAAAATCCAGATTGTCAATTCTGTCCCTCAAGTTCTCCCACGAAAAAGCGCTTGCGCAAAGAGTTGAAAACATCAGGACTGCAGACAGAAGCAACACTTTTTTAAGCATTTAGACAAGCCCTTCTTTCATTGCTGTTGCAATTGCTTTGGCGCGTGAACCTACATAAAGTTTTTGAAGAATACTGTGGACGTGGGTTTTGGTTGTAGAAATTGTTATTACAAGCTTATCTGCTATTTGCGGGTTTGTAAGCCCGTCAACAATCAGTGCAAGCACTTCCATTTCTCTTTCTGTCAGCCCGTATAGGTTTTTGCCGAGTTTGTAATTAATTTCTCCCCGCCTTTGCTGGGGCTGTGTGCTCCGTCTTACGTTTGTCAGAACAACTTTTGCAATAGCCGGATCAAGCCAGCCCGCACCTTCACTCACCGCAAGAACCGCTGACACTGTCTGCTCCGACGTTGCGCCTTTTGTAATATAACCGTCCGCACCTGCCTGAAATGAATCAAAGATATCGTCTTCATCTTCACGCGAAGTGTACATCAGAACTCTGATACGGGAATTTTCAAGTTTAATTTTTTTAGTAGCTTCTATTCCGTCAATTGTCGGAAGCCCTATATCCATAATTACGACATCCGGTTCAAGCTTCAGCGCCTTATCGACGCCTTCCTGACCGTCTGATGCCATATCAGCGATTTCTATATCCGGATTTTTGCTTAAGATTACTGAAAGCCCCATCCGCGCCATATCGTGATCTTCAACAATCAATACCCTAACCATTTACAACCTGTCTTTCTTCTTTAGACTTAACAACATCTGTCAGAAGGAAGGTAAACTCGCTTCCTTTGTTAATTTTGCTTTCAACCCAGATTTTGCCGCCGTGGGCTTCAATAATCTGACGCGAAAGATATAATCCAAGACCGGTGCCTGTTGAACGTTTGCGGCTCGTCCCTTGAGAAAATCTCGTGAACAACTGCGGAATATCGCATTTCGGAATACCGTTTCCGTTATCTTCTACAGAAAAAATCAAATCTCCTGACTGGGCTTTCAGAATAATTTTTATATGGCCGTCTTTATTTGTATAATTGACTGCATTTCCGCACAAGTTTGTAATTACGCGTTTCAACTCGCCTTTGTCCGCTGAAATTTCAAGGTTGTCATCAAACCCACAGTCAAACTCCAGCGTAATATTTTTGTTCCGTGCAAGCGGCATAAGTTCTTCTATACACTGTTCGACAAGAGTGCGCGGGGCAAAAACAGTTTTGCACAGTTCAAGTTTTCCGCTGTCAAATCTATAAACCTCTAAAAGCGCATTTACTAACCCCAGCAAATCTTCATTGCTCTGAAGCATTGTTGATAAAAGAACCTTCTGTTTTTCGTCAAGTTCCCCGAGCGAGCCGTCAAGGAAGAATTTCAACGTCTGAATTGCCGCAAGAAGAGGTGTTCTTAAATCATGCGTTAATGTTGCTATAAAATCATCTCTAAGGCGTTCTGTTTCTTTCTGGGTTGTAACGTCCCTGATGACCCCGACGTATTTTTCGGGAACACTGCATCTGTCATCACTGATAGCTGCAAGATTGATTTCTACAGGCGTGTGCGCTCCGCTTAGAGAATTTACGATATGGCAGTCTTTAAGAAGAATTTCAGAATTATCCGCACTAAGCCCGAAAAGTCCGCCGTTATCGGAAATCATGTCCTGTTTGCAGCCTTTTACAAACTGTGTAAAGGATTTATATAAAATCGCGCTTCCGTCAACGCCTGTCATGTTTTCGCAGGCAGGGTTTATCTGCTCAATTTTACCCTCCTGATTAAGTATAATAATTCCGTCCGCACAGTGGCTGATAATTCCGCTCAACTTCCGGTTTGCCTGCGAAAGGTCATGTGTTCTTTCAGCAACAAGTCTTTCTAAGTCAGTAGAATAAATTTCAAGCTGCTTTTTCGCTTCTTCAAGTTCGGCAATTTTTTCTCTTAAATCGCCCAGCAGATGACTTCTCTCAACACCGTTTCTGATATTCATTAATAAATCGTCATTATCCCAAGGTTTTTCGATATATTTGTAAAGCCCGATTTCATTAATTGCGCGGATTGCGTTTTCCTTATCGGCATATCCTGTCAAAAGAATCATACTTGTTTCAGGGTACATTGCCTTTGCTTCGCGTAAAAATTCAAGCCCGTTCATTTCCGGCATCAAAAAGTCAGAAATAATTAAATCCGGAGCCTCATTTTGCATATACTCAAGCGCTTCTGCAGGAGAATTAAAGAAAGCACCTCCTTTAATTCCTTCAACTGCAAAGAGTGTGCGAAACGCCGAGGTAACCATTTTTTCATCATCAACTACTATTATTCTGGCATTTTCCATAACATAAATATAATAAAATATTTTACTCATTCAGACAAATTGGTTACAAATTCGCAATAATTTAAATTTCTGCCAGTTTTTCAACCTGTAATTCATTTACAGGCAAAAGTTCGGAATATGATATTACTTTAATGTTTTCAATATACAGGGAAAGCAGGTCAAATAAAGGTTTACGGATTTTTGGCCGAACAAGAAGAACAACATCCTCCTTATGTTCCTTCAAACCTGATATTGTTCCGCTTATGTCAGTAATTAACTTTTCAATCTCTTCCGGCGGAAGTTTAATTATTGTGCTGAATTCAGTATATTGCACCGCTTCTTCAAGTGTTTTTTCAAGTTCTGGATTCAGTGTTACCGTGTATAAAATCGCACCCGTGTCTGATTTTACGGAATATTTGTCACATATTCCTGCGGCCATTGCGGCTCTCAGGCTTTCCGCAAGAACATAGGGCTGAGTATTAAATCTTGCATAATCACAAAGCCTTTCAAATATAAGAATAGTATCTTTAACCGAAATTTCTTCACTAATAAGAGATACAAGTATCCGCCTTAAATCAACGGCTGAAATTCTTGCCGGAATCAGGTCATTTACAAGCGTCGGATCCTCGGAGTTTACTATCTCCATAAGTTTTATAACATCTGTTCTTGTCAATATATCTTTTACGTTTTTAATACAGCATTCTCTAAGGTGCCGGCGGAGAAGGTTTGAAATTTCATCATTTTTTGTATTTTTGCCGGCAAAAAATTTATCTCTCACAACCCCGCGCACATAAATGCGGAATTCATCCGGCTTTAAGTCCTTATCATCCAGACATCTGACTTTCGGTATAATATAACCTAGTTCATCAGTCAATTCTTTCCTTATTTCCGAAATCAGAGGAAGCATTATGTTTTCGCACTCAGGATCCACATAGTTCAATAAACCCGTTCCGAGCCGGATAGATAAAACATCAACCCCAAGCCGCTCATACATTCCGTTCGGGCTGTTTAATGCTGCGGAATTCGTTGTTTTTTCGCTGTCTTCGGAACTTTTTGCATTCTGTTCGATTCTGTAAAACTGGTCGGCTTCTATGATTATGTCAATTATATAAACCGCCATACACAAAACCAACATCATTAATGCTGCCGGTAAATCTTCTTTTGTCACAGGTATTAATCCAAAACAAACTAAAGACAGAAATACAATCGCAACAATAAACACAAAGAGCAATAATACTCTGCAAGGGTTGTTTTTAAGATATTTTTTTATTTTTGAAATCTCCGACTGCGTCTTAGGTTCACTGACAAATTTGTCGGTTTTTAAGTTTTCCTCCTGCGTATCTTGATCTTGAGCTTGATTTTGCTCTTGATTTTGTTTCTCAGAATAAAAAGACTGTGAAAGCGCAAGAGTGTAAACATCTTTATCTATCCCTCTGTCGGAATATATCTGCGCAAGTGTCTCTCTATAAATATTTTGAACAATTTCTTCCAGTTTTTTAATTCTGTCCGGATTTTCTATACTTTCCTCAGTCAGAGGTTCAAGCTTGTTTTCATCAATTAAGTAATCGTAAATCTCCGAGTTTATTTTATTAATAATCGTGTCAAAGAAACACTCCGGCACCTGACCGTTTATAATATCAGCTAATTTACAAACAGTCCATTCACCAATTGTCCTTGTGATTATTTCACATGCTTCGGGAGAAACCTCCGGATTGGCATAAACAGCCTTTGCTGTTGTCAATATGCTGTTATATATATAGTTTTTAATGAGTTTATCCCAATACTCGTCCAAACCTACAGGACAAACTGCTCCGGCGAGTTTAAATCTTAATTTATTTACGTAATCTTTGTATCTAAAATCCCTGCTCATCTGCTATCCAACTTGATATCCTTTAGTATTATATAATTTATACAGACCATGTGCAATTTGTAAAGATAATACAAAGAGCAGGAAAGATAATCTCTCTCCTGCTTGTAACAAAATAAAAGCGCTTTTAAAAACGGGATTCTTAGCCTGTATATATAAGGCAGACGAAGAATGACGGCATTGGTTAAGAATTGTAGCTGTGCTGCTTGTATTCCCTCTTTCCAAGTTCTTTATCAAGATGATAAAGTGCAGCCTTTTCATCCCCGAACATTTTGAGTTTCTTTATAACATCGTCGACATTTGCTTCTTCTTCAACCTGTTCCGAGATATACCAGTTGATGAAAAATCTTGTTGCAAGGTCGCATTCTTCATCAGTCATATTTGCAACACAATTTATGCTGTCAGTGACGTATTTTTCGTGTTCGTAGATTTTTTCAAACACTTCTAACGCAGAGCCGAAATTGGTTTCGGGGGTTTCAATTTGTTTAAGAGAAACTTTGCCCTGACGTTCAATAATATAATCAAACAAAATCATCCCGTGGTCTACCTCTTCGCGTGCCTGAACTCTCGTCCAGTTAGAAAAACCTTTAAGACCGATTTCATCAAAATGTGCAGACATAGCAAGATACAAATAAGCTGAATAAAATTCTTTGTTAATCTGCTCGTTAAGTATGTTTTGAATTTTTTCACTAATCACTTTTGCCCTCCCATAACCCGTGAAGATTGCAGTATTCAAGAGCGCAAACGCGTTCGCCGCCCTCTTTTATGAACATTTTAGATTCTTCCTGCGGGTATAAATATTTAAGTTCTAACCTGTTTTTGTCATCTGAAATTGCTTCGATGAACATTATGTAGTGACTTTCTTCCATCGGATGCGGAATTGAACCCACCTGAATAATTTCTTCATTTTCATTCTGCTTTATAAATACAGGAACGTGTTTTTCTGTTTTGCCTTCTTCTTCGGTCTGCGGATTTAGAAGTTCCATCGGCTCTCCGCAGCAGACAAGCTCACCCTCGCCCGGAAGAATTACCTGAACAAGATTGCCGCAAACATTACATTTGTATAGTTCAAGCTTTTCCGTCATAAATTTCTCCTTTCTGAAAATACAATATCTTTAAATTAATTTAAAAACATTGCACAGTAGGAGAATATTAAAATTAAGGCTCAAAATTTTTTAAGTGCTCCGGCATATCCTGTTCAATTTTGTCCAGAAGTTTGGATACAGAGATGTTAAGTTCGGATGCTATTTTTTTAAGTGTAATGATATTAGGAATTCTGGTGCCGTTTTCAAGCCGGCTTAGAGTTGCGCATGGAATATCTGCCTCATAAGAGAAAAGCCTTAGACTTTTCTTTGCAAGATTAATCCGCAAATTTTTAAGTTCCTGCCCAAAAATAGATAAATATTCTTGCTGATTGTTCTTTTCCGGCATCCAAGCTCCATATTGACTTATATGAATTATAACTATATAATTTCAATATCTGTTTCCAAATGGAAACGCTATAAAAAGAGAGGTATCTAATGAAAGATATAAAAGCTTTTACAATGGCAGAAGTTCTCATAACACTGGGGATTATCGGAATAGTTGCTGCTATGACTTTTCCTTCAATGCTCGGAAAATTTCGGAGAAAAGTCCTTGAAACCCAGTTTAAAAAAACTGTATCCGTAATTTCTCAGGCAATAATGCAGACTAAAGTGAAACTTGGCAGTGACAAATTTGTCGGATACTGCGTGCAATATGAATCTAATGAAATATCAGATGCATCAGGTTACGTTGTGGCTGCGGATTGTTATGAGGCATTTTTTAAGAATTTTGTAAATATAGCAGGAAATAAATCGGGTACCTCTTTAAGAACTTACAATATTGTGCGTACTGACGAATCACTTAAAACCTTTAACGGGCTGCAAACACAGGGTGCATCATCCCTTGGAGGGCTTTATGATGTGATTTATTTAACAAATATTATGCCTGACGGATCATTTTTAAATATGATGATTAATGAATATCAATTTTACATAGGTGTAGACATTAACGGACAAAAAGGGCCGAACAGGCTCGGACATGACATTTTTATTTTTACTATTGACAAAAATAATGATACTATATCTTTTGCCAATAAGCCTCAAAATTTTACAGAAGAAGAAATAGAGGATGGAGAGTACGAGGAAGAATACTGGAAGGAACGCAAAGGAAATCCTTGCAGCTTTACCTCAAAACAAAAAGCAAACGGTATTGGGTGTGCGTGGTATGCACTCAGGGATATGTGCCCCGACGGGAGCGGAAGAAGTTATTTTGAATGCCTGCCTGATTAGTGAATATTGATAATTTTTATAACGCAGAAATTATCTGCATAGGCGTCGTGTGTATTTTTCTATTACCAGCCGGAACCGCAAATCTTAACGTTTTATTTTTGAACAAATAAAAAGCCGTGCCTCTGTCTATCGAATTGCGCAGCCGGAAGTATCGGAGAATATTTTCTACTTTTATAATCAAGACACCCGCAAAGGTCACCTTAGTGCTGCTATGTTTCCATCCTGACACGGTTCGGAGTTTTACGCCGCCCTGACTATAAACATCAACAAAAATATTAACTTTTACCCCGCCCGCACAACCCTCACAACAGGCTCTGCACCCGGCATTAACTTCCGGTCAAGGGATTGCAATTCCCCGTGGAGCACGGCTTAATATTTATATTAACACAAAAAATTACAAATGCAAAAACCGTTAATAACTAATCCCGACCGGCACATATTTCCCGTGTGAATTGTAGCCGTAATGGATATGCCGTCCGCCGATTCCTGTAGGAACATAATTACCTTTAGGATTGTAGCCGTACTGGACATGATTATTACCGACAGATGTCGGAACGTAATTGCCGCGCGTATTATAACCGTAATTGATTCTGTCATCTCCGATTGAGGTCGGAACATAATCACCTCTGGCATTGTAGCCGTAGCGAATTCTTTCATCCCCGACTGAAATCGGCACATAATCACCCCTTGGATTGTAGCCGTAATTTACCCTCTGACCTTCTATTGAAATAGGAACATAATCGCCGCGCGCATTATAACCGTACCTTATGTCACCTGCAAAAACAGGCATACAAACTGCAAATAATAAAATAAACCCTAAAAAAGAAACCCTTATCATAACAAAAATATTATATCTGATTTTTTATTTTAATTCAATACCCGTAGTGCGGTAAATAAGTTTTTATAATATAATAAAAGGAAAGAGGTAAAAAGAATACAAATGGCTGAGAGATATTTTATTCTAAACGCAGATGATTTCGGGATGAGCGCGGATTTTAACAGGGCTGTTCTATACGGATGCGAAAAAGGTTTGTTAAAAAGCGCAAGCCTGTGCGCAAACGGGGCGGCTTTTGACAATGCAGTGAACGAAATTCTGCCGGAATGCCCTTCTCTCGGTGTCGGGGTTCACCTGAATATAATTGAAGGCAAATCACTCACCCGCTGTCATCTTTTAACGGACGACAACGGAAATTTCAATAAAGGCTATCTGGCTCTTATATTTAAATCCAAAAACAAAGAGTTCCAAAAACAGATTGAAGCGGAATTTAGAGCGCAGATAGAAAAAGTTATGACGTTTGTAAAGCCGGATCATCTGGATTCTCATTTTCACACCCACGCAATTCCGGAAATTTTTAAAATTACCGTAAAACTCGCAAAAGAATACAATATCCCTTATATTAGAACCCAGCATGAAAATTTTTATATTGTTCCGGGGCTTTTAAAACACCTGAACTTTAAATATCCGGCTAATATTATAAAAAGTCTTCTTTTGAATTATTTCACTTCAATAAACAGGAAAACACTTTCTTCGAGCGAAATTAAGACAAACGATTCTCTTCTGGGCGCCTTATATTCCGGGATGATGGATAATTTAACAATAGAATGCGGGCTTGAAGCGCTTCCGGAAGAAAACGCCGTAACTGAAGCGTTTATACACCCCTGCAAGTACAATTCAAATGTAAACAATCATAAGGTAAAAGAATTTTTGATTACGCAGAACAGGGAACTTGAAAACAAAATCCGCGGGTTAGGGTTTGAAATTACAAATTACAAACAGTTATAAATGAACAAAAAATTATTAAGAATAGCTTGCATAATTATAATTTTTGCTGTGTTTGCGTGTTTTGAATATTACAAAAACACGGGCACAAGGGTAATTGAAGTATTTTCTCCGACACAGTTTGCGGTAGATCTTAACAGCAACGGGGTTTATGATGAGGGAGAAACAGTCTGCATTCCGGATATCAAAACTTTTACTTCAGACTTAAAAGCAAACCAGAACGACCTTATGAAAGAATTCAACCTCTCGCAGGCGGATGCTATTAACGCCGGATATATGGCGGATGAATTTGCAAAGGAGCTTCTTCTGGGCAAAAAAGTCAAACTGAATTTCAAGCCGGAAAGGACGACAGACTGTCTTTACGCTGATATTTACACGGATGAAGCGGATTATACGGAAGAACTTCTGCGCTCGGGGCATGCGGTTGTTTACGGAAAACTGACGGAGCCGGAGCTTTTCAGGAAAAATCTTGAGGAAGCGCAAAAGCTTAATCTTGTAATCCTGAACAGAAAAAGCCGTAAATTTCACAAACTAACCTGCCGCTATGGAATAAAAACGGGGGATTTTCTTATTTTGCCGATGGCTGAGGCAGAATTACAGTTTGAAAAATGCAAATATTGTATTGTCCGCCCCGAACAAAGCGAAAAACTTAAGAAAAAAGAGGAAAAGACATTAGACAAATCAACGTATCCTGAGTATAAAGAAGTAAAAGGAATAAAATTTATACTTTCGGATTATACAAATCGTCTTTCTCCTCACACGAAATGCGACCATTATTTCTGCAAAGAAACTGTTAATCTTATAAACAACACACATTCAACCCTTGATATGGCAGTTTACGAGTGGAGCAAGATTCCTGATATCGAGCGGGCCATTCAAGCTGCAAAGGAAAGAGGTGTTCAAGTCCGTGCCGTTTACGAAGTAAAACCTGATGAGCCTTTGCGTGAAGAAACAGCTGAATTTCTTTCAAATATTGAAAACAAACGTCCTGACGAAATTTCTGAAAATAAAAAACTGACTTCAATGCTTATGCATAACAAATTCATAATTTCAGATAACAAAACCATTATGACAGGCTCAATGAACTTTTCAAGAACTGGGTTTTCAGGCTTTAACGCAAATAACGTTGTGATTATAAGTTCTCCGGAACTTGCATCTTATTACACAAAAGAGTTTGAGCAGATGTACTCAGGGCGGTTTCACACTCTTAAAATGCCGATTGGGGGCGAAAATACCTTTATCGTCGGCAATACAAGAATAAGCGCATATTTTTCTCCACAGGACAAAACCGTTGAAAATGCTCTTGTTCCGCTTGTTGAGAAGGCTGAAAGGTATATTTATCTGCCAGTTTTCGTAATCACGCACAAAAAACTTACTCAGGCTTTGATTGACGCAAAGAACAGAGGGGTTGATGTTAAAATTATTCTCGACGCAACAAGCGTAAGGTCAAATCACACAACCCACGAAGTTTTGAGAAATGCCGGAATCCCGCTGAAAACCGAAAATTACGCAGGCAAAGTCCACAATAAATCAATGATAATTGACGATAAATACGTAATAACAGGCTCTATGAACTTCTCCAACAGCGGAGAAAACAGAAACGACGAAAACTGTCTTGTGATAGAAAACACTGAACTTGCAAAATTCTACCGCGGCTGGTTTGAATTCATCTGGAAGAAAATTCCGGACATCTACCTCAAATACTCAGTAAGACCTGAAAGCAGGTACTCTGTCGGCTCGTGCTATGACGGAGTGGACAACGATTTTGACGGCAAAGTTGACTTTAACGACGACGGCTGCAGATAGCTGGAACAAAACTATAAAAAATTGCTTATTTATTCGGAATTATTTTAGCTTCTACATCTTTTTTAACATTTATTGAATTGTTCAGGCTTCTTGCAAGTTCAGCAGCTGTGTTTGCACTGTAGAATTTTCCGCCTGTCACAAGCGACGTGCATTCAAGCTGGTCAAGGTCATCGGCTTCGGTTACGTTGAAAGCGATTACGTCAATTGTCACGTCTTTTCTGAATTTTACAAGCTCCATAACCCATTTGCAGGGGCTTTCGTCGCAGTTTTCGCCGCCGTCTGTGAGAAGTATAATGTGCTTTCTCCCGCTAAATCCCATAAAATCCTTTTTGACGGCTTCTTTGAGCGAAAACGTAATCGGAGTCATTCCTCTCGGCTCGGTATCAGAAAGTGCGGACTGAATTTGACCGGCGCTTGAGGGGCTCACAGGAACCTTAAGACTCGATGCCCTGCAGGCTTCATAAGGCGTAAAACCCATTCTGTGACCGTAAACCCTTAAACCCACAAAACTTGAAGGATTAATCTCCGGAAGTATCTGCTTCATTGTATCAAGCATTAAGTCAACTTTTCTCACCCCGTCAAGGTATTCGCTCATACTGTTTGAAAAATCAAGTATAAAAAGGGTTCTTTCGCCTTCCTCTCGCCTGTAATTATATGTGTCAGGCGTTGAAACCGTATAATCCGCGCAAAATGCCGGCAGCATCACAAAAAACATTAAACTTAAAAATATTTTTTTCATAAAACTAATTTAAAAAATTTAAAAAATATTTTGAATTGCCCGTCCGGATATTTTTAACATGCGTAGTTCAGAGTCATTCTGAGCCTTTCCTGAGATTCTTCAAGCTTAGCTGTGAGAATGACATGAAAAATGCACGTCATCCTGAGCCTTACGAGCAGAAGTTGAAAGGCGTCAGCCGTACCAGTTTACTTCAAGTGCGAAAAAGAAGAATCTCCTCCTCTCGCTGTGCAGCGTCATTCTGAGGGCGGAGCCCGAAGAATCTTCTTACACTTTTTTGAGATCCTTCGCCTCCGGCTCAGGATGACGTACCATTTTTAGAGGAACTTCGCATGTAACTCAGAATGACGTAATTTGTCAGCAAATCTAATAAAAATAAAACACTTACCTTTATCAATATTCGTGCTAAAATTATTTTGTTGAAATGAGGGATACAAAATGACAAGCCGTGAAATTATAAAAAAAGCCGAAAAAGAATTAAGAGAACAGTTTGAAATTATTGAAGATATTAGAGATTTTAACCAGAAAAAGGTACTTGAAGCCTTTATAGAAAACAAAGTTGCGCCGGAACATTTTTATACTGTGTCCGGCTACGGGCATGATGATTTAGGGCGGGAAGTTCTTGACAGAGTTTTTGCGGATGTTTTTAAAGCAGAAAAGGCAATTGCAAGAATTCATTTTGCTTCAGGCACACACACGCTTGCCTGCTGCCTTTTCGGGTGCCTGCGCCCCGGAAATAAGCTTTTGTCTGCTGCCGGAACCCCTTATGACACAATGCTAGAGGTTATCGGAACTGCAGGAGATGAGGCGACAAAAGAAGATTCACTGATTGCACACGGAGTTTTGTATGACGAAGTTCCCCTCAAAAACGACGATATCGACTTTGAAAAGCTTGAAGAAATGGTTGATGAAACTGTCACTATGGTTTTAATCCAGCGCTCAAAAGGATATTCAACCAGAAAATCTCTTTCTATGGATACGATTGAGCGGATTTGCAAAACAGTTAAATCCAAAAATCCGGATTGCATCTGCTTTGTTGACAACTGCTACGGAGAATTTGTCGATACAAAAGAGCCTCTTGAAGTCGGCGCAGACTTAATAGCAGGGTCTTTAATCAAAAACCCCGGAGGCGGAATTGTGGAAGCCGGCGGCTATATTGCAGGAAAAGCAAGGCTTGTCGAAAAATCAGCCAACCGTCTGACGGCGCCCGGTATCGGCTATGAAGGCGGTGCAATGTTTAACCAGCACAGACTTATATTTCAGGGGCTTTTTATGGCGCCTTCGGTTGTTTGTGATGCTGTTAAAGGCGCTGTTCTTGCCGCAAAAATCTTTGATGAAATCGGCTATGATTCTTCGCCAAAATACAACGAAAAACGCACTGACATAATACAGAACATAATTTTCGGTGCCCCTGAACCTCTGGAGGAATTTTGCAGAACTATCCAGTCGCTTTCCCCTGTGAACGGCTATGTGACGCCTATTCCGGAGTATGTTCCGGGGTATGAAGACAAGGTAATTATGGCGGGAGGAACCTTCATTGAAGGCTCTACAATTGAACTTTCGGCAGACGGCCCGATGAGAGCGCCTTATGTAGCTTACCTGCAGGGCGGTCTAAACTACGCACACGTTAAAATTGCGCTGGAAAAATTTCTTGACAACGTTAAGAAATTTTAACCTGTAAGTATATGTTCAACAAACGGATCTTCCAAAACTATATCTGATATTCTGTTATGCTGTGGTCTATCTGATTGCCGTTTTTGTCATAACGCCATGTTTCGGAAGCATATCTGGTATTCTTAACAACAGTGCTGCTTCCATCTGATTTTACGTTTTTGAAAGTCTGGGTGTTATAAATATCATCGTAGTCGGCATACGAAATATCACCGTTTTTATATTTAATTTCTTCGCGTGTAAGCTTGCCATTTACGTTAAAATCCTTACGCCTTATAGAAATAGGATCTTTCGGGTTATTGATCTTTACGTAATATTTACTAAGCATCAATCCGTTGTTGTCATAAACCGTTGTATGGTCAAGCCTGCCTTTTACATCGTAATAATCAGCATTTATACGGGTTTCATGGCTTGCTGCATCAAACATCCTCTCATAAATCTCATAAGCACCCTTATCAGGGTATCTAACCATAACCTTTTCTGAGAAATTTTCATCTCTTACAAAGGTGTACAAGGCTTTTTTCTGGTTATTAACAATCATAGCAGGAGTTTTTGGCAAAGGCTTTATAATATCCGGTTTTATAATATCCTGCGTAACTTCAGACAAAATATCCTCTTTTTGCGGGGATATTTTTGCTGTTATATATGCTTCAAGTTTTTGTAAAAAACTATTCTTTAAATTTTTACCCGAAAAACTGACCGACGGGCTTGAGGCTAAAACAATATCTCTTTTTAAATTTGAGTTTCTGCTACGAACATGCGGAGTATTAAATTTTATTCCTTCTATTCTCATAAAACCTTCCTTTTTTTCTTATTAAAATAGAAAAACAATAAAATTTGCTGATTTTTTTAAACTGTGTTAAGTTTTATAAAGTCGAAATAGCCATTTATGACTAATTCTCAAGGATTAGATATACAAAATCTATCCTGCTTAATTGACAGTTAAATTTTTGTGGTAAACTGTTATGGTACCCCACAAATGAGTGGTATTAGACAAAAGTACATAGTATTAGAAGAAGAGGAAAGGTGAAGATATGTCATTACCAAACGTAGCATATTTTTCAATGGAAATCGCAATGGATCAGTCTTTAAAGACATATTCAGGCGGTTTAGGATTTTTAGCAGGCTCTCACATGTTATCTGCCGGTTATTTGCAAATGCCTATGGTCGGTGTAACTATGCTCTGGTCCTATGGTTATTATGATCAGAGAATTGCACACGATGGTCAGGTAGAAGTTGCTTACATAAGAAAATATTATGACTTCTTGAAAGATACTAATGTTTCTACTGAAGTTGACATTTTCGGCGAAAAAGTTAAAGTTAAAGCTTATCTTGTAGAACCGGAATTATTTGGTGCCTGCCCTGTCTACCTTCTGACAACAGATATTGAAGGCAACAGCGACTGGGCAAAAAGCATTTCTCACAAACTTTATGACGGAAACGAAAAAATCAGAATTGCACAGGAAACAGTTCTCGGTGTTGCAGGTGTCAGAATATTGCAGGCTATCGGATATAACTTTGATGTTATCCACATGAACGAAGGCCACGCGCTTCCGGCTGCATTTGAATTGTTAAGACAGTACAACGGCAATCTTGAAGAAGTTAAAAAGAAAACCGTATTCACCACACACACACCGGTTGCTGCAGGAAACGAAGTTCACTGGGTTGACACGCTTCTTGAAGGCGGCTTCTTTGCAGGGGCTTCACGTGAAACTGCAGTTCAACTCGGCGGCGAGAACTTCTCTCTGACAGTTGCGGCTCTCAGAATGTCAAGACTTGCAAACGCTGTATCCCAGCTCCACGGGCTTGTTGCTAACAAAATGTGGGAATGGGTTGAAGGCAGATGCCCGATTAGAGCAATCACAAACGCCGTAAACCTCCACTACTGGCAGGACGACAGAATTAAAGAAGCTCATACTCCGGAACAACTTCTTGCAGTTAAACGTGAAATGAAAACAGAATTGTTTGAATATGTGGCAAACGTTGCCGGCAAAAGATTTAACCCTGACGTTTTGACAATCACCTGGGCAAGAAGATTTGCAGATTACAAACGCGCATGGCTTATTCTGATGGACAAAGACAGAATTAACAAGCTTCTTGACGAAAACAAAATCCAGATTATTTTTGCAGGAAAATTCCATCCGGATGATGTTATGGGTAAAGAAATGTTCAACAAGCTTCTTAACCGTTCTCATACCCTTAAAAACGTTGTTGTTCTTCCGGGTTACGAACTTGAACTTTCCGGAATGCTTAAACGCGGTTCCGATATCTGGCTGAACACTCCGCTCAGACCGTTCGAAGCTTCAGGAACTTCAGGTATGTCAGCCAACGCAAACGGTGCTCTTCACCTTTCTACATTTGACGGCTGGACAGTTGAAGGTACTTTCGACGGCATTAACGGCTATACAATCGAATATCCTGAACTTGATGACGAAATGCCGTGGGAAGAACGCCACTGGAAAGATCATGAATGCATGATGAACAAAATCGAAAATGAAATCATTCCGACATACTATGAAAATAAACAGGAATGGGCAAGATTGATGAGACAGGCTATCAGAACTTCAGAAGCTTACTTCAATTCTGACAGAATGGTTATTGAATACTACAACAGATTGTATAAACCGATAGCGCATAACGATTCAACATCTGGCGGCAAGAAAAAAGAAATGAACATTTCGGAAACTCCGACATTTGATGCGTGGACTTTCTCAAATATCAAGTAATTTCTTAAAAGAATAAAAAGGAACCGGTCAAAAGCCGGTTCTTTTTTTATTGCTATAATTGCGTTTCAGAGATTAATGTAACGAAATATTACAAAAGAGGGGAAAAAAATTAAAGAAATTCAGAAGAAGTGCCGTAATAAAAAACATAAGGAAACGAAATTGAAAGGGAAATTGTCATGG
>CALUPM010000002.1 GCA_944322665.1 Candidatus Gastranaerophilales bacterium
CCCATTGCTTTCAATAAAGTTGTAGCTAGGATTTTTCTGTTCTTGTCGATTTTTACGTAAATCAAATCGTTGGAATCTGTTTCGATTTTCAGCCATGCGCCGCGGTTCGGAATCATGGTTGCGTTATATAAACGTTTTCCGGCCGGAGAAATTTCACGTTTGAAATAAACGCCCGGAGAACGGACAATTTGTGAAACTATTACACGTTCGGCGCCGTTTACGATAAATGTACCTTTGTCGGTCATCGTCGGAATATCGCCTATGTAAACTTCCTGTTCTTTAATTTCACCGCTGTCACGGTTTACGAGTCTTATCATAACGCGGAGCTGTTTTGCATAAGTTGCGTCGTGAATTCTTGCTTCTTCAACCGTGTATTTTGCATTGTCGAACGTATAGTTCGGCAAAAAGTGCAGTTCCAATCTGCCTGTGTAGTCTTTAATCGGAGAGAATGAAAGCAGTTCTTCTTTCAAACCTTCTTTTAAAAACCATTCAAACGATTTTTTTTGCACTTCAATAAGATCCGGTAAATCGTCCAAACGGGTATGAGGAATACCCATCGGCGTTACTCTTTCTGCATATTTTGTCTTAGACATCAATTCACCTCATTAATAATGGTGTACGTACTACAAAAAATATTTTAACTATCTAACTTAAGGCTGTAAACCTTTTACCTGTCTGCTTTTGCGACTGATAAACTTTATATGTAATCCGGTCGAATTTTTAATCTGGGCACAATTCTCCCGACTTTAATTTCTCATGTTACTTAATCGTAATACATCAAATTTTTTAGTCAAGAAAATATAATCCGTTTTTAAAATTCATGTTACAATTTCTTTACATAATGTTATAAAAAAGGTTATTCAGGGTATAAAGTTTCTTCCCGTGCCGGTTTTAGCCGCCTGATGCAGATTGAGTTTTGATTAAATGTCCTGCCGCCGAAACTTGCGTCCTGCAAAACTTTCTGCTATATTGCTCTTATGGGGGTGTATATGAAAAAGTTTTTAATTTTATTGCTCGTAATTTTGACTGTTTCCTGCGGAATTGTCTGTGCGGAAGAAGAAAAAATTCAGGAAGAAAATAATAATAATATTGATATTGTTCTCAAAGGCGAGGCTGTTTTTAACTGGCTTGATATGTCGCAGATTGAACGTGATACTATTATTCAGAATTACAAAAATATAATCTTTGACGAAGATACCGTCTACAAATACAAACGCAAAGAATTCAAAAAAATGCACGACGGATTTGTGAAAGATAAAGATTTCACATATCATTACATGGAAGCAAAAAACGGAATTACGGAAACTCCGCAATACAGACTCAGCGCATTTTTCAGCGGAAAAATTCTCATAAGTTATGCTATTCAATACAAAGAAAATCCAAGAACAGTTTATTATTACGACGCAATGGGGCACTTAAAATACGTGGATATGATTTCGGAGAATTATCCGAACTTCCCGTACTGGTCAAAGCAATACAGAGTTAATGGCAAAATGATAAGCGCTATATATTTTGTGTCGCACGATATGCAGTATATGTACGAACCTGACGGAGAATTTCAGGGGGTATGGTTTATGGATAAAATGTACGACAGGCACGCAAAACAAACTTTAACACGTACAAACTGGTAATTTTTATGAAAAAGTTTCTGACAATTTTCACGGTTTTATTTGCCGTAATATTCTTTTTGGTAAAGATTGAGCCTGTTTCTGCTTATGGCATCAGAGTGCAGAAGGATTACCGTTTCACGACCCAGCAGGACAGAAACAGGAGAATAAAATCTTATCAGGAATATCTTCAGAAAGAAGGGGTGTTTGAGGACGAACATTATGCAAGAAAAGAGGCTTACAAAAAGTACAAAAAAGACAAAAATTTCCGCGCTAACCTCAACCATATAAAACATGGAAAACCTTTGCCTGAAAAAGGTTACACGGCAAAAGGAAATTACTATCAGATGGCGGATAAAATTCTTTCAGGATATTCAATAATTTATGATGATGATCCAAATACGGAATATGTTTATAACACCCTGGGCGACCTGTATCAGGTTGTAACACTTACCGGAGAAGAACATATTCTTCCGCATTACAAAACTGTTTATGCCTTTAACGGATATCTTCAGCGTGTGATTTTTTCGGCAATCGACGGGTACGATTATATTTTTTATCCGACAGGAAAGCTGCAGGGCGTAGTCGTTGACGGCAAACTCTATAACAGGGTCGGCAGACCCGTAAAAATCTGGTTGAAGTAGTTTCAGGGAGATTTTAATGAAGAAATTTTTTATACTTTTTTTGTTTTGTTTACTGCTCGTCGGAAGCCGGAATTTTTCTGCGTTTGCGGAGGAAGAAAATTCAAAACCGCCTCCGCCTGTAATTACTAATGAAAAATTGCGTGAATACAAAGATTTTATTGCTGAGCGGGGAATTAAAGAAAAAGAAATTCCGGATTTAAAACAAATTATTTCCGCTCACTCAAAGGATAAAAATTACAAAGAAAATGTTCAGCGTGCGCTTGATGAAAACACGGATTCAATAAACGGTTACAAAGTTAAGGCAAACTGCGGAAAGAAAAATGACATCAAAATTCTTCTGAATTACTCTGTAATTTACGACACCGACCCGCAAAAAGAATATATTTATAGTGTTTCGGGAAGCCTTTATCAGCTTGCCTATGTTTATCCTGAATACAGGGCTGTTTACTCAAATTTAGGGCGGCTTGCACAGATAATTTTTCCGCTGGAAAATGATTTTTCTTGCATATTCAGCGGCAAGGGTGCACTGCAGGGAATAGTCGACACGGAAGGAAATCTCTACAACAGAAGCGGTAATCAGCAAAATCTTGAAAAACCTGAGGATATAAGCCGTTTGAAAGAGTAGCAGCAGTTAAATTACCACCTGATTTTTTTCGGGTAATCTTTCGGAACTTTCCAGCCGTTTAAATATATAATTGCCGTGCAAAAGTTTGGTAATTGTCCTTCGCAGGAATAGATACTTCCTCTGTATAATTTCTTTTTATCTCCATTCCAGGTATATAAATAAGGTTCAACTCCTTTCTGATATAAATACTTGCAGTCTTCTGAATCTACAATCGGGTAAAATTGAAACGCAAAAGCGCAAACCCCGAAACTTTCAGCCTTTGTCAATTCCATACATTTTTCGGCGCGGCTAGGATAGAAAATTATTTCTCTGTTTTCGTGAGCCTGAAACGCAAATGCGCTGCCATCACTAAGTTCATACAAGAACCGTTTTTGTCCGTCACCGTCTACAATTTCTTTCACTGTTATAATATTTAAAAATTCTTTAAAATATATGTTGAAAGTAGCATTTGTTTGCTCGCTTTTATTTACAAAATTTCCGTCCTCGTCACGGTCTTCTTCTATCCAGTAGGACCAGCCTTCAAAGTCTCCGTGTTTATTTTTTGCAAGCAGAACTGCCTGATTCATAATACTGTAAAATTTTTTCATTCTGGTTTCTACAATGTATATCCTGTATTTTTGTACAAGAGCAGGGAGTGTCATAGCTATTACAACGCCTAGAATTCCCAGAGTAATAAGAACCTCTGCCATTGTAAATCCGTTTTTTATAAATGATTTCATAAATCCTTCCTGAAATTATAATATATTATAATATAAATTATATCATATTGTAATTTATTTAGCAATATAAGATTGTTAAAATTACATTATGTTAGATAATGAATTCTTAAAAGAATTTGGATTGAATTTAAAGCATTACAGGCTGAAACGGAATTACACGCAGGCACAGCTTGGTGAAATGGTAGAAATATCTGAACATAGAATAAGTCAGATAGAAAACGGTAAATGTAATTTAACTTTAAAATCTGTAAACCGTTTATCTAATGCATTAAACATCCAGGCCGAAAAACTTTTTAGTTTTGATTTGGGGTAAATGCTAGTAATTAATGAATTAATTTTTTATATCTTACATAATCAATATTATCGGGATGTTATTATGTTCATTCTTTTTGTTGCCGGTATTTTGTCCTGCGCAGACGGCGGCCGCTTTTGGTGGCAAAAGCGGCGGAAAACCAGCCACACGCTCCGTTCGCTAATAATTTGCAAAGGCTCGGCATTAAGGCGGGTAAACTCGCTTCGCTCAAACAATACCCGCCTTTGATATTTGCCTCGCCTGCAATTATTGCTCACTTCGCTATCGTGGCGTTTGGTTCTACTACAAAAAAATAACTCTTAGCATAATAAAAACGGTAATCACTACTTAATGAAACAACAACAGAGCGGATTTTGTCTGAGCGAAGCGAGTTAATCCGCTTTAGTTGAATTTAGTAGTGATTAAACGGTTAGCGTGTTTCTCTTTCTTTGGTACATTTCTTTCTCTTTGCGCCGCAACAAAGAGAAAGAAATGTACACAAAAAAATCTTATTTGCAACAAAATATACTATAATTTAATTAACGAACTGAGCGCAGGTCGCGGTTTGCGTCACTTTTCCGCAAAAGCGGCCCGCGTCCTGAGGACAAAATTAAAAATTTTTTCTTTTGCACTGCTACAAAAGAAAATAATGAACATAATAATAACATCCCGATAATATTGATTATGAAATAAACAAATAAAAAGCCCGGTTTTATTCGGGCTTAACTATTGATATTACGTAATTGTCATTGAAATATTTGTTTGCTGCTTCTATTATGTCGGATTCTGTGACGGAATTTATAAGCTTTATGTATTCGTCATCAAATCCGTATCCGCGCCCTGAAACTTCATACCAGCCAAGGCTAGAAGCTTTTTCAAGATTGGTTTCGCGTGCAATTATGTAGTTCCCGATTAACTTGTCTTTTGCCTCTTTAAGTTCTTTTGTGCCGGCAAACTCTTTTTTGAGTCTGAAAACTTCTTTGAGTAAGAGAGATTGAGCTTTATCAAGGTTTTTGGGGTTGGTGCCGATGTAGACGACAAAGGAGCCTTTCAGAATGTTCGGCGCATAACCTGAGCCAAGCTGATAAGCCAGACCTTCCTGATCGCGGAGGTTTTTGAAAAGTCTTGAACTCATACCTGAGCCTAAAAGCGAATCAATAACCTGCAATGCGGCATAATCTTTTTTGTTTTCAACCCCGCAGGTCTGCCATGCGATGAAAATCCAGTCGGATTTTGTCTGAGGCATTATTTTTACGGCTTCTTTTTTTGTCGTAAGCCGCCCGAGAATTTGTGAGTAAGTTTTGTAGTCAAACTTTTCGCCGCCTTTTCGCCCGTCAAAGATTTTGGTGAAATCTTCAATAACTTTTTCGCTGTCAACGTCCCCGTTTATAGAAATTACAATATTTTCGGGATTGAAAATTTTGTTGTAATAATTAACGATTTCTTCGTGGTCGATTTTCGGGTAAGTTTTTTCAAAAATTTTGCTTGTGTAAGAATACGGAGTTCCTTCAAAAATCAAATCTTTGTAGTTTTCTATTGCAACCTGAACCGGAATATCGCGGCTTTGTTTGATTTTGTTTAATTTTTCCGTTCTTGCTTTTTCGATTTCGTAGTCGTCGAAGGTTGCGTTGTTGATGACTTCGTTAAGAAGTTCAATTGTTTTGCCGTATTCGGGTTTTGTTGTCAGAACGTTTACCTGAAAAACGTCAGGTCTGACTGACGGAGCGATTTTAATTCCGTTGTCCTCTAAAATTCGGGCAAGTTCTGTCGGAGAATATTTGCTTGTGCCTTTCATCATAACGTCTGCCGTTAAAACGGAAGTTCCCGGAATTTTATCAAGGAAAGTTCCGCCTTTTGCCTGAATGCTTATTGCAACAATTTCGTTCACGTCGTTCGGTGTAATCAGTATTTCCGCACCGTTTGAAAGTTTATATTTTTTTGTTTCAGAGTTCTGGCTTTCAAGTACGGCAGGGGATGCTTCCTTAACCGGAGTTTTTGAGGAAATTTCGACTTCTTTGCAGTTTTCCGGAAGAATAATCGAAACCGCGGATTTGTCTTTTCCTAAGTATTTGTTTGCAACGCGTTTGACATCGGATGGTGTAACTTTTTCAATATTAGACAGGTAATTGTCATAATATTTTATATCACCTGTTACAACAATTGTGTAGCCGATTTCCTGCGCAATATTTGATACGGATTCTCTTGCATAATACGTGTCGCGTTCTATTACGTTTTTGGCAAGTTCAACCTGTTCTTCCGTGACACCGTTCTTTTTGACGTTTTCAATTTCTTCAAAGATTGCGTTTTGAAGTTTGTCGAGATTTTGCGGGACAAAATTTGCGGAAATATAGAAAATTCCGTCATCCCTGAACCCTGCGTTTGAAGCGGATATTGAATATGCAAGCTGTTTTGAGTCTTTTATGTTTTTATAAAAAACACTGGAGCGTCCGTCGCCGAGAATTGTTGATAAAACATCAAGTGCATATCCGTCTTTTTCGTCGGCTTTTACCGCTCTGAAACCAATCAGCATATATCCTGATTGCGCCGGAAGATATTCGGTTTTTGTCTTTTGCTGTGTGAGAGGTTTTTCTGAAGGGAAAGTTAATTTAGGCGTTTTTCTGCCGTCGGAGGCAAAGTATTTGTTTATAAGCGCAATTGTTTTTTCAGCGTCAACGTCGCCTGAAATAACCGTTATCATATTCGACGGAGCGTAGAATTTGTTATAGTAATCCAGAATTTCATCGCGCTGGATTGTGCTTATGATATCTCTTGAGCCGATAACCTGACGTTTGTAAGGATGGTTTGTATAAAGCATTTCTATTAAATTATCATACACGACACTCTGCGGTTCTGTTTCGTCTTTTGCGATTTCTTCAATAACAACTTTGCGTTCTCTTTCAAGTTCTTTTCTGGGCAGAAGCGGGTGAAGAAGCATATCGGCATGCAATTCAAGCGCAAGGTCAAAGTAATTTGACGGGATTGTTATGTAATAGTGAGTGAAATCTTTGCTTGTGGCGGCGTTAGTGACAGCACCTTTCGACTCGAGAATTTTGTCGAATTCTCCGGGCGGATGGTTTGTGGAACCTTTGAAGAACAGGTGTTCCAGAAAATGTGAAACTCCGTTGTTTGTATCGTCTTCATTGATTGAGCCTGTTTTAATCCAGGTATCAATTATCACAATCGGGTTTGTGTGAACCTCTTTTATTACAACTGTCTGCCCGTTATCAAGGTTGTAAACCGCGGCGTCCGAAGCATAGACAGAACTTCCGATTATAAACACAGTCAATATAAATAAAATTCTTTTTATCATATCCCCTCTCTTTTGTTTTTCAAAATAATTATAACATAATTCCGTCTTTTTCAAAAATAAGACAGCCGGCTTAAATAAAATTACCACTTCAATGCTTTTTTAAACACAATCCACCCTCCTGAGAGTGCCGCTGCAAGAAGCGTTAATTTAACCGAAAGCGGAGTTTTTCTTTTGTCCTCGAATTTTTGGGAATGTTCTTTATCATATATATCTTTTGCAATTTGTTTGAATTTGTAATCCGCTTCTTTATCAGAATACAAAACAGGCTTATGCAAAGCGTTGGGCGGCGTTAAGACACCGACATTCAGAGGTTTTTGCACCTGTGTTGTATTAACATTGTTTTCTACACCGCTAACCATATTTATATAAAAACACAAACCGTTTAAAAATTGCCTTTTTGTAAAGTTTTTCAAATAAAATAAAATTTCCCTTCTTGACAATTAAAAACAAAAATTATAAAATAAGAATTACTATCAGTTATGGTGAATATATGAACTATTCAAGGCAAAGAGAAATAATTCTTAATACTTTGAAAGAGTACGTTGTCCACCCGACAGCGGAAAGTTTGTATTCAAAAATAAAAGAAAAAGATCCTAAAATCAGTCTTGCAACACTTTACAGAAACCTAAACCAGCTCGCGGATAACGGGATTATCAAAAAGATTGACGGGCTGGAAGATTCCGCACATTATGACCATAATACAGGAGAACATTACCATTTTATATGCAAAAAGTGTAAAAGGGTTTTTGATGTGAAGCCGGATGTGGCTCCTGATTTAATCCGCAAGACGGAGGACTCGACGGGATTTTTGATAGAAAATCATGATGTAGTATTTTCCGGCGTCTGCAAAGATTGCCGCGAAAGTGTGAGTAATTAACGGTAAAGGAGAAATCAATGGACAAATTTGTATGTACGGTATGCGGTTATGTTTATGATCCGGCAGAAAATGACGGTGTAGCTTTTGAAAATCTTCCGGATGATTACACCTGCCCTCTTTGCGGTGTTGGAAAAGATATGTTTGAAAAACAATAAGCGTTTACAAAATAAAAAAGAACAGGAGTTAAGATGGATTTAAAAGGAAGCAAAACAGAAAAGAATCTTCTTGAAGCGTTTGCCGGAGAATCTCAGGCGAGAAACAAATACACTTACTATGCTTCTCAGGCTAAGAAAGAAGGTTATGTTCAAATAAGCAGGATTTTTGAAGAAACCGCAAACAACGAAAAAGAACATGCCAAACTCTGGTTTAAAGCTCTTCACTGGGACAAAGTTCCCGATACCTTGACAAACCTTGAAGATGCCGCCGCAGGTGAAAATTACGAGTGGACGGATATGTATGCAAGGTTTGCCAAAGAAGCAAAAGAAGAAGGCTTCGACACAATCTCTGCTCTGTTTGAAATGGTCGGTAAAATCGAAAAAGAACACGAAGAAAGATACAGAGCACTTCTTAAAGCAGTAAAAGAAGGAACAGTTTTTGAAAAACCGGAAAAAGTCGTCTGGGAATGCGGAAACTGCGGGCATGTTTTTGAGGGCGAAAAAGCGCCGCAAATCTGTCCGGTATGCAAACATCCGCAGGCATATTTCTTTATGAAAGCAAAAAATTACTAAAAATTAAAAGGCTTTGCTTTTGCAAAGCCTTTTTTAATGTGGTATGATGTAAATGCATGTTTTATAAATATATAAGAAGGGATTGTGAAAGTGAATATACAGGAATCGGAAACCGGAAAAAATCTGCGCAGAGCCTTTGAATTTGCCGCAAAAAGAAGAATGGAATATGATATTTACGCTCTTATTGCAGAACGACATGGCGATATGGAATTAAGCAGACTTCTCGGGATGTTTGCGGAAATGGAAAAAGAACATTCAAAGCTCTGGTACAAATGGCTCAATGACGGCAAAACTCCGGATTTGACAGCCTGCCTTGAAACTGCACTTGAAAAAGAACAGAAAGATATTGAAGGTAAATGCGAAGAGTTTGCACAAAAAGCCGAAGAAGAAGGTTTCGGGCACATTGCAGGGTTATTCAGAAATATTGAAAATTTTGAAATGATTCACATGGAACGCCTCAAAAAAGCCATCTGGAAATTGAAAGATGATGTTAAGCCAAATCCAGACGGAACTTTCAACTGGGTATGTTCTGTGTGCGGCGCAATGTTTCAACAGACGGAGGAACCGGATTATTGTCCGCTCTGCGTGAAGGAAAATGTGTTCTTTTACAAAAAGCCGGACTAAAATAGCCGTACAGCTTACTGCTGCGCCGGCCGGTATTCAAATTCAATATAAAGTCTAAAATATAAATAGTAAAGGAGAAACTTAAATGAAATTTCAGGAAATTAAAAACAATATTTTTTACTGCGGGCTGAACGACTGCGACAGAAGAATTTTTGACGAACTAATTCCGCTTGAACACGGAACAAGTTACAATTCTTACCTTGTAAAAGGCAGCGAAAAAACAGCAATAATCGATACAATGTACCCGCCAAAAACCGGTGAATATTTGAAAAGATTAGCAGAAAATCAAATCGGCAAAGTTGATTATATAATTGCAAACCACGGCGAACAGGATCACTCCGGTTCAATTCCGGCGCTGTTAGAAAAATATCCGAATGCAATTGTTCTGACAAATTCAAAATGTGCTGAAAATATCAAAAATATGCTTCATGTTCCGGCAGAAAAAATCAGAGAAGTTGCAGACGGCGAAGAAGTTTCTCTCGGCGACAAGACTTTGAAGTTTATTTTTGCTCCAGGAGTGCACTGGCCGGATACAATGTTTACTTATATAAAAGAGGATAATGTAATTTGCACGTGTGACTTTTTAGGTGCGCATTATACTTTTTCCGATGTTTTTGCTGTTGAAAGCAAAGAGCTTGAAAAGAGTGCAAAAAGATATTATGCGGAGATAATGATGCCCTTCAGAATGATGTGCAAAAGATATACGCAGATGATTAAAGATATGAATGTTGATATGATTTTGCCAAGCCACGGGCCTGTTTACAAAAATCCGTCGTTTATTCTTGATTTGTATGCGGATTGGACGTCAGACACTCCGAAAAACCTTGTTGTTCTTCCCTATGTTTCAATGTACAACAGCACAATGGAAATGATTGACAGACTCGCTGAAAACCTTAATGCCGAAGGTATTGAAACTTTCAAATTTGACATTGTGGATGATGATTTAGGCGATTTAGCAATGGCGTTAGTTGATGCTGCAACGATAGTAATGGGAACATCAATGGTTCTTGCAGGGCCTCACCCGATGGCAGTAAACGTTGCATATCTTGCTTCTGTATTAAGACCGAAAGCAAAATTCGCTTCGCTCATCGGTTCTTACGGCTGGGGCGGAAAGCTTTTTGATATAATCGTAAACCTTCTGGCTCCTCTGAAACTTGATTTGATTGAACCGATACAAATTAAAGGAAAACCTACTGAAGAAGATTTCAAAAAAGTTGACGAAATGGCCAAAACAATTCTTGAAAAACATAAATCAATCGGACTTGTTTAAAATTTAATCAAAGAATTATAAAGGGCGGCGGAATTTTTAAAAATTCCGCCGCCCGATTTTTTTATAAAAGAAACATCCGTTAAATATTTTTCAAATAATTAAGGAATGTTCTTACACCGGCTCCTGTTGCACCGGCAATGAATTCTTTCTGCGGTTTTTCAAGGAAGGCTGTTCCTGCAATATCAATGTGGCACCATTTCGGGCAGGATACAAATTCTTTTAAGAATACGCCGGCCGTTGAAGCGCCGCCGTAGCGGGAGCCTGTGTTTTTCATATCAGCGATGTCAGATTTTAAGCTGTCTTTGTATTCTTCAAACATCGGTAATTCCCAGTAAGTTTCGCCGCTGGATTTTGCGGTATTAATAAGGCGGTTAATCATCTCTTCATCGTTACCCATAATACCTGAAGCCGCAGTGCCCAGAGCCACCATGCACGCGCCTGTCAGGGTTGCGATGTCAATAACTTCGTCAACTCCGAGTTCGCAGGCATAGCAGAGAGCATCAGCAAGGGTTAAGCGGCCTTCCGCGTCAGTATTGTCAACTTCGATAGTCTTTCCGTTTTTAGCGGTCAGAATATCACCTGGTTTGTAAGAGCTTCCGGAGGGCATATTCTCGCACGCAGCAATAATCCCGTGAACTTCAACATCCGGTTCAAGATACTTTAAAGCGCTCATAACACCAATAATGCAGGCAGCGCCGGACATATCATCACGCATTGTAAGCATTGATGAAGCCGGTTTTATATCAAGTCCGCCCGAGTCAAAGCAGATGCCTTTGCCGATAAGCGCGATTTTTTTCTTGACATTTTTGCCTGTATATTTCATATGGATAAATTTCGGCGGATTAACGCTTCCCTGTCCGACAGCAAGGAATGCGCCCATTCCCATTCTATCGATTTCGTCTCTGTCGTAAATTTGAGTGGTAATTCCTTCAAGATTTTTTGCGGTATCAGCAAGTTTAGATGGTGTCATTACCTGCGCTGATTCGTTTGCAAGATCTCTTGTAAGCTTCATAGCATTTGCAAAAACAATTCCTTCATTAACTTCTTTTTCGCTGAATTTTGCAAAAGTAATTTCGTCAACTCTGTCAGCTTTTTTGTTTTTGTATTTGTCAAAAGCGTAATCTGCAATCAAAGCGCCGATAGCTGCAGATTTTCCGTAATCTGCATTTATGTCAAAATCAAAGCAGGCGTTTTTTGCCTTAATCTGCTGTAATTTTTTAACTGATTTTGCAACGGCTTCGCGCATTTTATTTGCGTCAAATTCTTCTTTTTTACCGAGTCCTACAATCAGGATTTTGTCTGCCGGAATTTGTCCGAGTGTGTGCATTAGATATGTTTCGCAGAACCTGCCTTCAAAATGGTCTTTGTCGACCGCATATTTATTTGCAAGTTCCACGGAAGTTTTTTCACCCTCAAACTTGCCTGTCACAAGGACTTCGCAGGGGGTGGAAGATACATTTTCTGATACTTTAATTTCCATGGTTCTCTCCTTCTTTCGGCTTAATTATACACTTTTTTTGAAGAATTGTAAATTTATTTTTTTAAATAACAAAATAAAACTTTCAGAGATTTTAGAAAACAACAGAAAACATTAAAAGGAGTCAAAATGGATATAACAATAACACCGAATAGGATAAATCAATGCCGCAAACCGGATTTTACCGCGCAATTAAGAGGTTCTGCAATCAGAGAAGCGATTAAAAGCGCAAAAGATTCATTCCAGTTAGGTGAAGTAAACGAAATTATTCAAAACGTAAACCTTAAAGGCGACAAAGATACAATAATAGATTGTGCTTATGACGGTATTGTAAAAGTAAAAAATTCAAAGCTTGGAGAAACCGTCTATTCTGCAAGATTAAAAAGAAATGAAAGTTCCAATAATCCATATCTGGAATTTTTGAGAGCATTTAACAGCGACAGCAATATCTATAAATACGAAAGTTCACTTATAAACAGAGTGTTCAATCACAGCAAAAATAAGCAGTTTTTATATAATTTATTAAAAACTTATGATTTTTCGCCTAAAACAAAACTTCTGATAGAATATGAGGTATCAAAGTATCCGGAGGTAAATTCGTTGAAAAATTCGGGAATGGAGTTTATTCTTCCGGATTTGGAACAGGCGAAACAGCGTTTTCTTGAACAATTTGCTTCTAGATTTTAATGTATCAAAAAATAAATAACTACTATACAAATCAGGATTTACATGATATGATGTTGACAGATGTAGTAGGTAAATATTTTTTGGATATATATGCAATGAAATTCATTTAAATATTAATTTAGTGAAAGCTCGATAGGATATATGTATCGGGCGTTGCGTGTATTATTAAAAAATAGAAAAGGATAAGGTAAAAAACTTCATGGATTTTTTATTGATTATCGCGATTATTGTGGTAATAGCATTAGTCGCTGTGCTGATTATCCAGCAGAACAAAGTTAAGTCCGTTTTAAATGACATTGAGAAAGACAGAAATGCTTTAGAGGAGAAAGAAAAGATTCTTCTTAAAGAAGCAAAAATTAAAGCAATCGAAGAACTTCAAAATGACAGGGACAAATTAAACGAAGAAGAAAGAGAACGCAGGCAGGAAATCGCAAGGTTAGAAACAAAACTTGCAAAACGTGAGGATGTTCTTGAAGATAAAATTCAGGAATATACCGAAAAAGAAATACAGGTTCAGAAAAAACTTGATGAACTTCTTGATAAAGAGGATTATCTGGCTGAAATTGTCCAGAAACAGACAACAGAACTTGAAAGAATTGCCGGCATGAGTGCAGAAGAAGCAAAAACAATGCTTCTGGATCAGCTAAAACACGATTTGGCGCAGGAACAGATGCAGCTTATAAGAGAAAACGAAGCAAAAATAAAAGAAACAGCGCTTGAAAAATCAAAAGAAATTCTTTCAACAACAATGCAAAGGTGTATGATTGAGCAGGTTGTAGAAACTACGGTTTCGGTTGTAGGACTTCCGAATGATGAAATGAAAGGTCGTATAATCGGGCGTGAAGGCAGAAATATTAGAGCGTTAGAAACTTTAACAGGTGTTGATTTAATTATCGACGATACACCGGAAGCTGTTGTATTATCAAGTTTTGATCCGGTCAGACGCGAAATTGCAAAAGTTGCGCTTGAAAAACTTATTGTAGACGGGCGTATTCACCCTGTAAGAATTGAAGAAATGGTTGAAAAAGCCCGCGACGAAATAGAAAAGAAAATCTGGTCGGAAGGTGAAAACGCAGCGCTTGAGATGGGAGTTATGGGCTTAAATAAGGAACTTATAAAAACTCTCGGTCGTCTTTATTACAGAACAAGCTACGGGCAGAATGTTTTGAAACACTCTCTTGAAGTCGGGCATATTGCAGGCATGCTGGCAGCAGAGCTCGGCGCAAACGAAAAGATTGCAAAACGCGCAGGGCTTCTGCATGATATAGGAAAAGCCGTTGACCAGACACAGGAAGGAACCCATATTCAGCTTGGCGTTGAACTTGCTTCCCGCTACGGTGAACGACCCGAAGTTATCCATGCAATAGAGGCACACCACGATGATGTTGTTGCAAATACAATAGAAGCCGTTCTTGTAAAAGTTGCCGATGCAATATCTGCCGGTCGCCCAGGTGCAAGACGCGATACTCTTGAAATTTACATCAAACGTCTCCAAAAAATCGAGGAAATCGTCAACAGCTACGAAGGTATTAAACAATCGTTTGCAGTTCAGGCAGGACGTGAAGTCAGAATAATTGTAGAAGCCGAGAAATTCGATGATTTAGCATCTCAAAAGCTCGCCCGTGATATTGCAAAACGTATAGAAGATGAACTTGATTATCCGGGACAAATCAGAGTAACGGTTGTAAGAGAATTCAGGACAACTGAAATAGCAAAATAGGTTGAATAGTTGAAAAGCTGAAGGGTTGAGTTCTTAACCCTTCAGTTATTCCATAATAAGAAAGAAGAACAAATGTCAGGTGATGATAACAAAAATTTAAAAATTCTTTTCTTCGGAGATATTGTCGGAAAACCCGGCAGAAATGCCGTAAAGTTTTATCTGGAGAATCTGCCGGAAGATGAAAAACCTGACTTTGTGATTGCAAATGTCGAAAATGCCTCCCACGGGTTCGGGCTTACGGAAAAAAATTATAACGAACTTTCCTCATACGGGATAGATTGTATGACTTCCGGAAACCACATCTGGGATAAAAAAGATATTTTTAACTACATTGACACAGCCAGAAAACTTCTGCGGCCCTTGAATTATCCTCATGGAGTTCAGGGAAAAGGGAGCGCAATTTTTGAATGCGGAAACTATAAAATCGGTGTCATAAATCTTCTCGGACGGGTTTTTATGAACCTTGTCGACGACCCTTTCAGAATTGCGGAAGAGGAAATTAAAAAAATAAAAGAAATTACACCTGTTGTTATAGTGGATTTTCACGCGGAAGCAACAGCGGAAAAGATTTGTCTTGCAAAATTTTGTGCAGATTTAGGTGCAAGCCTGTTTTTAGGAACGCACACTCACGTGCAGACTGCTGACGAAACTATTTTAAACAACGGAACTGGATATATTACGGATGCCGGATTTTGCGGCACGATTAATTCGGTTATCGGGATGGAGTATCAGACATCTCTGAACCGATTTTTGAAAGGAATTCCGGAACGTTATGACGTGGCAGAAGGTGATACTGCACAAATTAATGCGGTGGAAGCGGAAATTAATCCAAATACGGGATATACTTCTGCTATAAAAAGGATTTTTTGTAGTATAGATAAGATAGAAAAGGATGAAAGTCAATGAAAAGCGATTTGCATATTCATACATATTATTCGGATGGTGTTTTCACCCCGGAAAAAATCGTTGACACTGCACTTGATGTCGGGCTTGAAGTCATTGCTTTGACGGATCATGACAATGTGCTTTCATACGATGTCGCAAAAAATCATTTAAAAGAGCTCGGGAAAGAGGATAAGCTTGAAATTATACAGGGAGTAGAAATCAATACTCTTTACAAAAATTATGAAGTTCATATTCTGGGGTATTTTTTCAATCCTGAGGACGGTGATTTTAAAAAGCTGTTGAAAATTCAACAGGATGCGCGTGTCGAACAAACTCATGAAATCATATCACTTCTTGCCAAAAAGGAAGGTATAAAAATTAAATACGAAGATATCGTGAAACAGGTGGCTCCGGGAGGAAGTATCGGGCGTCCGCATATTGCAAAAGCTATTACGAATGCAGGCGGCACGTCAAGTGTTATGGAAGCTTATGCAAAATACATTCACGACGACAGCCCTGTTTATGTCCGCAGAAAAACAGTTTCTCCTCACGATGCGGTTGAAATAATTTACGATGCCGGCGGGATTCCTGTAATTGCACACCCGCATGATATTGATATTGCGGAAACTCTGATAAAAGAACTTATGAATTACGGTCTGAGAGGAATTGAAGCTTATCACAGAAAGCACTCTCCGGCATGTGTTGAGTATTTTTCATCAATGGCAGAAAGCCTCGGACTTATTGTGACAGGAGGGTCTGACTTCCACGCTCCTAATCTTGTAAACGGACAGATAATTCTCGGCAAACATTTTGTTCCGGAATGGGTTTATGACAAACTTATCAAAGAAAAAAAATTAATGGATATGGCATAAAAATATGGCAAAGAGAAAGCTTTTAAAACTTGAATATATGGTGACATTGTTTGTCATGATTGCTGTAATTCTTATAATTATACCGGTTGATATTGAAAGTACGGTTCAGGCAAACTTTATTTCACGCTGGAACGATAAATTTGCGCGGCTTGAGTATATGTTTGACGTCATCACAACACATGAAAAGGATGAAATTTTAAAGAGTTTTAAAAGGGCGCAAAATGCAGAAGAGCGCGAAACTATTTTAATAAACCTGATTGAGCCGTATTTTAGAATCCACAAGGAAAAACTTTCTAAGCGCTATACCGTAAAATATCTCAACAAAAATAAAGTTCCGCTGACTGACAAATACTATTTTGAAGACTTGTACTTCAGCGAAAACGGGATGATTGTCGGAATAAAGGATATAGATTGCAAAAAATCGGACGGCCCTGCGTTTATGATGATGTTTGATATAAACGGGATTTTGCCTCCAAACACGTGGGGCAGAGATATTTATGGCGCGGATATCAAAGATGGCAGTATAGAGCCTTTCGGGGCAGACCTTTCGATGGATGAATTGAAGAAGGATTGCTCTGAATCGGGCACCGGACTCGGGTGTTCTTATTATTACAACATAGGCGGCGGGTTTGATGATTAAGAAAGTATGTATTTTTGCAAGTTCAAGTTCAAAAGTTGACGGATGTTATTATGAGGCAGCACAAAAATTGGGAGCTTTGCTTGCAAAAGCGGGCTTTGATATTGTCTACGGCGGAAGTTCACTTGGTTTGATGTGGGCTTGCGCGGGTTCTGCGCAGAAATCCGGCTCAAAAATCTATGGCGTTATGCCCGAAAGACTTTATAATATGGGAGTTGCAACCGATCATTGCGTTGAATTAACCGTTACAAAATGTATGAGAACAAGAAAAGCCGAAATGGACAGAATTTCGGATGCCGTAATTGCGCTTCCGGGCGGCTTCGGGACATTAGAAGAATTGTCGGAAATGATTGTCCAAAAACAATTAGGCTACAATAACAAACCTGTTGTTATTTTAAATACAAACGGCTTTTATGACAAACTAACCGGATTTTTTGATACAATCATAGAACAAAATTTCGGCAAAGGCAGCCATAGAGAGATTTATTATGTTGCAAAAACACCTGAAGATGCAATAGAATATTTGAAAAATTACAAAGCGGATTTAAAACCCGTCACAAAAGAAGACATCTACGTAAAATAGGAAAAAGAGTATGCAGTATGTTTCAATAAAAAAATCAGTAAAAGACGGCAGAGAAGTCTTTTTAGTGCCTGCGTTGAACCTTAAAAATTCAGAAGGGACGACAAAACAGCGAATCGCACATCCGCTCGGAGATGATTATCTGGAATTTCAAACTCTGGAAGAGGCAATACGTGCGGCAGAACTTTCCGGATTTAAGTATATTCTTCCGGACGGTACAAAGCAGGCTGAAACAGTAAAAATTCAAACCTCCAACAACAATATTGATGAGGCAGTTTACAATACTCTCTTAAATCAGATACGCGATATAAATCCGGCGGTTTCAGCGGCGGCGATTACGGCACTCGGGGAATTTGATGATGCGAAACTTATTGATTTATTTATTGAAAAAATGGGCGAAGACAATGATGCAATCAGAACAAGTGCGATTAATTCAGTTTTGAATTTCGGAGAACCGGCCGTTGAAAAACTTCTGACAGCATTGAAAAGCGGGAACTGGGTTAAGAGAAACTCTGCTCTTATTGCACTTTCGCGTCTTATTGACAGCGAAACAGTTAATCCGGAAAAGCTTTTTTCAGCTTTGATAGAGGCAGTGGAAGACAAAAACACCATCGTTAAGACGACAGCGGTTACGACGCTCGGCAAAGCCTACAAGCTGTACAAAAAGGAAGTTTAAATGTACAAAGACGGAAAAGAAATTGATCTGGAATATATCCAGATGCTTTATCACAGCGGAAAATACAATAAACTTTTTAAAGCTATAAAGAGGCTTGCAAAAGTTAAAGGCCGCGAAAATTCCGAGGATTACGATTATATACATTATTTTATTCTGGCTTTGATTAAAACAAAAAATTACAAGAAAGCACTTGAATATTCTGTATATTATACAAAAAAATATTCTGATGATTACCGCTGTTATATGGACAGAGCCGAAGTTTGCACGGAAATTGCGGGTTACAAAGAGGAGGATTGGCCAAAATGTAAACTCTGGCTTGAAAGGTCTTTGAAAAATCTGAAAAAGGCCTTTGGCTTAAACTCAAATGATGTTCGGGTTTCTAAAGAAACAGCACGAATTTACGGTGTACTCAAAATTTATGACAAAGCGATTGAGTGGTGTGACAGAACAATTCAACAAGATTCGAGTGTTTATCTTGCATACGAGATGAAGGCGGATATACTTGAGAAGTTGAATGATTTTGAAGGTGCAAATGAGGTTTATAAAAAATATATTGAAAGATTTCCGGCAAGCGCCGCTTACGGATATAGGAAAATAGGGGAAAATTATCAGGACAAAGGCGATTACAAGACTGCGGCTCAAATGTTTGAAAAAGCTCTTAATACCGGAGATGATTTCTATTATAGTTCTTCGCTTTACAATCTTATAGACTGTTACAGAGAACTCGGTATGGAGGATAAAATCCTTGAAACTTATGAAAAAGCATTAAAAAATTGCGATAAAGATTATAAAGCTGAAATCTTTAATCGGGCGGGAATTTATTTGTATGAAAAAGGCCGTTATGACGAGGCGCTCCGCTACTTTGACATGGCAATAAATGAGCCGGGAGAACTTATTCCTGTTGCAATTGAAGCCTGCAATTCTGCTGCAGGCATTATGGAATATAAAAAAGATTATAAAAAATCACTTGAATATATACTTAAAGGCGAAAAATATATAGATTTTATGGCAAAAAAATATCCGGATTTCAAAACAGACAATCCGTCTTTAGCAGGCAATATCAAAATAAGACGGGGCAGTGTAGAAATTCAGCTTGAAAAATTTCCGGAGGCAATAAACTCTCTAAAAGAAGCGCTTATGTATCTTGAAATTTGCAGACAAACAGTTTCTTCGGATAAAGAAGACCTTGACCGTGTTAATGAATGCGAAATCTGGATTAACAGCAATATGGTGTTTTGTTATCTTTGCTTGCGGGATAACAATAATGCCGGTAATTATATTGAAAAAATTAAAGTCGATAAAGAAGAGCCGTGGTATTATTTTAGTCTTGCAGAACTCTCATACCGTAAGGGCGATAAAAAATCCGCAAAAGAATATTTTAAAAAGTATGCCGCGGTAAATGGCAGCGATAAATTTGAACCTGATGAACAGGATTACAGATATTTTGACTTAGTAAAAGATAAAGAATTTTTATCCGATGCCGGTGCTGATAAAAATTAATTATTTTTCCTTTTGGATTGTAACTAATTGTAAAGTCGTATTTTTCTTTAAAAATTGCATGTTTTAATACTTTTTCCATTTATAATTCTTCTGACGTAATTAAAGTATTTATAAAATCGTACCGTTATACGGAATATAAATTTGTACGAGAAAAATTTAACGGAGGTATGTCAATGGGCATTGGTGACAATTTTGATGTGAAGAATGCAGGACGTGTGGATTCAACCTACACAAAAAAACGAAAAGAAGATTTGCAACTTCAAAAACAGGAGAATATTGCGCTGGCAATTCAGGCAGAATTAAGAAGACTCAATCAAAACGCGCCGCAAGAGCAGAGCGGGCAAAAAGAATTTACACTTACCGGTTTGAATATTGATGAAATAACACCTGAGCAACTCGAAAAACTTAGGCAGAAAGTCATTGAAGAAGAGTCCACTGAAGCAGATAACGCTGAAGCTGATAATGCAGAAGAAGCAGCTATAGACTCTCCTGATAGATACAAGGGTGAAAATAAACCTGCCAAAACTGCAAACTGGGCAGATTTGAACGGAAACTATTTTGAGGTAATTGATGAGCCGGATGAAAACGGAAACGTTCCGACGCGCCCAATACGCGGAGAGATAAAAATCGAAGGTGAAGCGAAAAACGGTGAAAATCCAAAGAAATTCACAATTACCGATAAAGATAACGGCGAAGTTTATACATTTGAACTTGACGAAACTCAAGACGGAAAAGTCGTTTACAAATGCACTTCCGGTCCGGGAGGCGCATATAAAGAAGGTAATGAGTATGAATTAAGAACAATCAACGGTGTTCCAATGCTGGTTCAGATGAAAGAATCCGAAGGTTACGGAGTGGCCGTCGGAAAGACTAAGGCAACAACTTCGGCTGATAATGCAGAATCGCCGGCAGATGGAGCTAATGATGTAGACGGAACGCAGCAGAAACCTCCGGCAGGCGGAAGTGAACAGGTTCAAGGTGCTCAAAAGTCACCTGCTGAACAACGGGAAGAAACAATTAATAAAGAGGCGGCAGCACTTGAAGTAGATTTGACACCTAAAAAGAAAATTGATAAAGACTTGCAGGCTAAAGCAGATAAAATTAGTAATGCCCAAAAAGAAGCTCCGCAAGTTGCACAGGATATCAAAGACGAGCTTGAAGCCTTCTGGACTGTCAATGATGACGCAAGAGAGCTTCTATCTAAAATAACACCTGAAAATGCTGCTTATGTAATTGCTGCATATCCGAACATTGCAGAGAAAATTGATGATGTTCTGGGGATGGACACTGACGATATCTATGAATATCTGTATAAACCTTTAAAAGCTCGTTTAGATGAACACCAGCTTCCGGATCCGTTTGGAGAAGGAAAGACACTTGGTAAAGGTGCAAGCCTGAAAGATATGCAAGACTGGATAAAGAATGCGGCTTCAGCAATAGCACAAAAAGATACCGAAATCACCAAGCAAGCTGTTAAAAATATGCAAGAAGTTTTAAATGAGACGAAAGAGCTTGAAGTTTTAAACACAAAAGCTAAACCCGTTATTGATAAAGCAAACAAAACTCTTGCAGAAGCGGCAAATGCTGAGCCAAAACTTGAGGTTAAAAAAGATGAAAGTGGTTATGAATATGTAAACCTGGCTGATGGCCGCCAGGTTGGCGTTAATCGGAACGATCAGGGAGAAATCGTAGAAGTCTTGATAAATAACAACGGCAACTATTTTGATGTATCCTATTCTCAAGACCGTTTGGATATAAATACAAATGATGATGGTGAATATGATCATAGTATAGATAACGACAACCGTTATGACTATGATGAAATCCTTGCTCTTGCCAATCGTATCTTCGGCGAAAAACCGCAGGAATAGTAAAAGGCTGAATAATTTAATAAATATTCCGCAAAATATTCAAATACAAACCTCTCATAAAGCATTAAACTTATTATGAGAGGTTGTATTATGTAAAATCTTTATTCATCCGGCGGAAAAATTTTCGTCCAATGCAATCCTAATATTTAAGCATAGAAACAACCCGTCCGCAGTCTTTGAGTTTTTCGCGGCCGTTCAGGTCTTCAAGTTCTATTAAAAAAGCTATTCCGACAAGGTTTGCGCCTGTTTTTTTGACAAGCTTGCAGGCTGCCTCTGCTGTTCCTCCGGTTGCAAGAAGATCGTCAACAATCAATACATTTGCACCTTGAGGAAGTGCGTCCTGATGAATTTCGATTTTATCTGTTCCGTATTCTAGAGCATATTCCTGAGAATAAGTTGCTGCAGGAAGTTTGTGAGGCTTTCTGATAGGTACAAAGCCCGCATCCATTTTGTATGCCATCGGCATGCCGAAAATAAAGCCTCTTGATTCAATCCCTGCAATATAATCTATTTTTACATCTTTAAACTCATCGCAGAGATAATCAATCATTACCCTTAAAGTTTCGGCGTCTTTAAGAGCTGTTGTTATATCCCTGAAAATTATGCCTTCTTTCGGAAAATTTTCAACGCTTCTTATTTTTTCTTTAACATCCTGAATTGTTTGTGCTGTCATTTTAGTTGTATTCTCCTTTTATATTTTTGTTAAATTATTTTCTTCGTCAATATTTGCCTGTTCTTCCATAACAAGTCCGTGGGCTGTTTTCCCCCAGTTCATATCTTTTTTGCAGAATAATATTTTAAATGCAATAAACAGTACGAGCGGGAACCATATTATGAAAAGATAAATCGTTGTCTGGAGCGCTTCAAACATCGCGTCCATTCTCGGAATATTGTCGTAGCGCCTCAGTGCATATCTTGCCGCAAGGAAAAACCCAAGCCCGATTATGCACCCCAGAACTATTGATGAATAAAGCGTCTGTGTCGGTGCGTCTTTTGCAAGAATTTTAAACAGCCGGATTAGGATTTCCAGTATAAACCACCCGGGCATGATAAATTCCGACACGTAAGCCGTCATATCAAGACTTGCCCTCAAAGACATTTTTCTTGAAAACAAAACCTGATCAAAATATTCAAGGTATCTTCTGATAGTTCCTTCAAGCCATCTTCTTCTCTGGCGGAAAAGCGGCCAGATGTAGATGATGCCTTCTTCATAAACAATAGCATCAGCACAAAATCTGATATCCCAGCCTTTTATGTGAAGACGTGTCGACATGTCAAGGTCGTCCGTAATAGTATAATTGTTCCATCCGCCGATGTCTTCAATCGCTTCTCTTTTAATAAGTTCGCCGTTGCCTCTGAGTTCAACAGCCCCCTTCACACAGTCACGGGTAACCTGAAAATGGGTGTCCATTGTGTATTCATTGTTCTGGCAGCGGGTTAAAAGATTGTAATTTTTATTTCTTATAACTTTTCTTGCCTGAACCGCACCTACGTCTTTCGGCTCAAGTTCTGAAACAAGTTTTGTCAAAAAATCCGGCTCAACGGTCGCATCAGCATCAAAAACTAATATTGCCTCACCTTTTGCCATTTTAAAAGCATCATTCAATACGGCTGATTTGCCGGGAAAAGCGTCTTTTTCTCTTATGAGCGCTGTTACCCTGCTGAATCTGTCTGCAAGTTTCTGGATAACTTTTGCAGTATTGTCCGTACTTCTGTCATCTATCAGTATAATTTCAAAATTCGGATAATTGAGGCTCATAATATTTGCTGCAGTGTGTTCAATTACAGACTCCTCGTTGTGGCACGGAATAAGAATACTCACAAACGGTTTGTAATCCGGATTAATGATTTTCGGATGTTTTTGAAGCTGGCGTTTTTTGAGTTTGTACGCAAGGTTCATAAACAAGACGTAAAGCGCCATTGCCGAACACAAAAACGCAAGCCCCCAGATAGTATTAAAATAGCTCTGGAATATATAAATGAATATTCCCATGCCGAAAACTATTATAAATAAAACAATCCGTTCCTTCATAATAACCTCTGTATTAAGCTTTAATTCTTAAATTCCTTCTCCCCGGCTCTGTAACATCCTACAATATTGTACCAGAAAAACATTAAAATGGGAGAAAATCGCCTTAATAATGTAAAAATTCCTTAAAATACTTGCATATATTTGAGTTTTGGCTATAATAAAGCATGTACATAAAGTAAAGGAGTTTGATTATGAACAAAGAAGAGTTAGTACAAGAAGTTGCAAAAAAAGCTAATGTTACTCAAAAAGAAGCTGCTGAAGTAATTTCAGCATGGGTTGATACAATCCAAAAAACTGTTGCTAAAGGCAAAAAAGTAACTTTAGTAGGCTTTGGAACTTTCGAAGCACGTAAAAGAGCTGCAAGAATAGGCCGCAACCCGCAGACCGGCAAGGAATTAAAAATCCCTGCAAAAACAGTTCCGGCTTTCTCTGCAGGTAAAAAATTCAAAACTGTTGTAAACGGCAAATAGTTTTAGGATTGAACTGAAAAATTTGGCGCCGGTCGCAAGACCGGCGCATTTTTTATATCCTGTTTTTTTACAAATTTTCCAGAGCCGCAACTTTCATTGCGTTGAAATCGGGAGTTCTGCCAAACCATATTTCCTGAGCGCTCATTGCCTGATAAATAAGCATGTCAAGTCCGTTAATTGTTCTAAATCCAAGTTTTTCGGCGGTTTTCAGGAGTATTGTTTTTTTCGGATTGTAAATTACATCGTACACAACAGAACCTTCATTCATTGTTTTTAATACAGGCTCCTCAACAGGCGTCATGTCTGCAGATTTTCCCTGCATGCCAATCGGTGTGGTGTTTACAAGCATTTTGTATTTAGACAAATCTCTTATCTGATCAATCTGGTAGACTTCAAAGGTAATTTTGGGGAATTGTCTGCGCATGTATGCCATATAATCCATCGCATTCGGAATATTTCTTGTATAAACACCGATTTCTTTCACTCCGCATTCTGATAAAGCAAGAACCGCAGCGCGGCTTGCGCCTCCGGTGCCGAGAAGCGCAATTGCTTCTCCGGTCAAATCAATGTCTTTCGGTATTGCTTTCTTAAACCCGGAAGCATCGGTATTAAAACCTTTAAAAGTCTTATCAGAGTTAATTTTTACGGTATTCACAGCCCCTGCAATGTCGGCGTATTTGTCGACTTCCTGCACAAAAAGCGATATCGGCAGCTTCAGAGGAATTGTGACGTTAAAGCCGGAATAGTTTTCACGCTTTAAAAATTTTACTCTGTCTACCAGATCCTCAGGGTCGGTTTCAAGAAGTTCGTAACTTGCATTAATGCCAAGACTTTCAAATCCGGCTTTATGAATAAATGCCGAAATCGAATGCCCTAAGGGAAATCCTATAAGTCCGAACTTTTCCATATTACCTCCTTTGCTTTTTGTAAAATGTTTTGCCGGATTCGTCAATATTTTGTTTTAAATTCTCATTTTCAATTGTGTTATAGTTTACAACATCAAACCTGTACGGAGTCGCAAGTTCATCCAGTCCTGACAGAAGATGAAGGGTAAACTTGTCATCAATTTGTCCGTAAACCGCAAAATCTATGTCGGAATTCGGTTTGTAAGTCCCTTTTGCGCGTGAGCCGAAAATCTTTACCCTGTCTATCTCTTCAAAACCTGAAAAAAATGTTTTGATTAAGCCTCCGGTTTCGCTGTCAAGTCCGAAATTCTCCATTCAGATTTTCTCCTGCAAAATTTTTTCCAGATTTTGTAATTCTGTAAAATAATTGTTCAAGATATCATCCGCAAGCTGATTTGCAAAATCTTCCCTGTAAGTGTGAGAAGTCTTATTTCTTGCCTCCATCATCTCAATCCAGCATTTGCCGTTTTTGATTATGTTCTGGGAGAATGCGGTTTTAATGGTGTCGCGCGGGGTGTCTGTTAGTGTGCCGGTATATTCAAGATAGTCTTTCAATGTTTTCCAGCCTAATTCAAAAGCTATCTCAAAAGCCTGCACAAGCGCCATTATATAAATTTTATTCAGCCCGTGTTCTTTTATGTATTGTACGGTTTCATTAAGATTGGAAAGCGCTTTCTTATAATTTTCAAACCTTTGTATCCACCGGATTTCCTGCATAAAAATTCCCCTTTTTTGTATAAGTTTATCAGAAATTTTGTAAAATGCAAATTTATATTACTATTCTTCCGGCGGGATCTCAGGTAATTGTTCCGGTGCTTTGTAGCCGCATGAGCGGTTTGAACATTCAATGGTTGTTCCTTTTTTGAGAACTTTTTTGACTAATAACGCGCCGCAATCAGGGCAGGTTTCACCTGTCGGCTCATTCCAGAGTACAAAATCGCAGTCCGGATATTTGTCGCAGCCGAAAAATACTGTTCCGCGCTTTGATTTCCTTTCAACAATTGTTCCTTTGCCGCATTTCGGGCAGGTGACGCCTGTTGAGCGGCGGTATGGTTTGCGGAACTTGCATTCCTCGTTTGTGCATTCAAGATATTTGCCGTAAGGCCCCTGTTTAAATACCATATCGGAACCGCATTTTTCGCATTTTTCTTCGCATTTGGGCGCTTCTGAGGGAGTATCTTCCATATTTTCTGTCAGAGCGTTCATTGACATAACCGTTTTGCACTCCGGATACCCGGAACAGCCGAGAAATTGCTGTCCTTTGCGGCTTGTTCTCACAAGCATCGGCCGGCCGCAGTTCGGACATTTGATGTTGCTTTCAATTCTGACACGCTCGTTATTGCCCAGAGCTTTGTTTACTTCCTGAATAAAAGGTTCGTAAAATTTTTCCAGAACTTCGTTCCAGACGGCTTTTTTCTCGGCAATTTCGTCGAGTTTACTTTCCATGCCTGCCGTAAATTTGTAATCCATAATGTCTGCAAACTGGTTTACAAGCTGTTTTGAAACGGTTCTGCCTAACAGCGTCGGAAATAATGCTTTGTCGCGTTTCTCAACATATTTGCGGGTCTGGATAACCGTAATAATTGTGGCATACGTTGACGGACGTCCGATTCCGTGTTCTTCAAGCGCTTTAACAAGAGAGGCTTCATTGTATCTCGGAGGCGGCTGGGTAAAGTGCTGTTTCGGATTAATCTTTTTGCAGATTACCTTATCGCCTTTTTCAAGATCCGGAATTTTGCTGTCCGAGGCCTGTTCATCTTCTTCCGAGTCATTGTAAAGCTTTAAAAATCCGTCGAAGGTGACTTTTGAAGTGCCTGATTTCAGGAGGCAGTCGCCTGCTTTAATTTCGATTGATTTGTTTGCGATTTCTGCGTTTGCCATCTGGGAGGACATAAATTTGTTCCAGATGAGCTTGTAGAGTTTAAACTGGTCGCTGTCCAGGTATTGTTTAATGCTTTCCGGCGTTCTTTCCGGATATGAAGGTCGGATTGCTTCGTGCGCATCCTGAACGTTTTGTTTGCCTTTTGTGTAGACGTTCGGGGCTTCCGGATAGTATTTTTCGCCGTAATTAGAGAGAATAAAATCCTTTGCCATTGTCTGCGCATCATCGGAAACCCTGACACTGTCCGTTCTCATATATGTAATCAAACCGACCGGAGTGCCGTCTATTTCAATACCTTCGTAAAGTTTTTGGGCCACCTGCATTGTCTTTTGAACGCCGAAGCCGAGTTTTGAACTTGCCGCGCGCTGAAGGGTTGAGGTGATAAAAGGTGCGGTCGGCTTGCGCTTCATTGTCTTTTTGGTGACTTTTTCAACTTCAAATTCTCTGTCCGGACTTTGGAGATAATCTACAATTTTTTGCGCTTCTTCCTGATTTTTAATTGTTTTTTCGATTGCTTTATTTTTGTATTTGGAAAGTTCGGCTTCAAATATTTTGCCGTCTTTATCAAGGTCTGCGTGGATTGACCAGTATTCCTGCGGAACGAAAGCTTCTATTTCATCTTCTCTTTCACAAATCATCCTTAGAGCAACCGACTGAACGCGGCCTGCTGAAAGGTTTCTGTTGCCTATCTGTTTCCACAGTACGGGGCTGAGCTTGTAGCCTACGAGTTTGTCAAGAATCTGGCGGGTCTGCTGGGCTTTCACCATATCCATGTCGATGCCTCTGGGGTTTTCGACTGAATGCTTCACTGCTTTCGGGGTGATTTCGTTGAAAACAATCCTCAAAACCTTTTCATCAGGAACTTTCAAAAGCTGGCGGACATGCCATGCAATTGCTTCTCCTTCGCGGTCAGGGTCGGATGCAAGATAGATTTTGTCGGCTTTTTGCGCTAAATCGTTTAATTTTTTTACAACGGCCTGTTTGCCCGGAATTACTTCAAACTTCGGTTTAAAATGGTCGTTTATATCAAACCCGAGGTTTTCGGTCGAGGGGTCTTTTGTCGGAAGGTTTCTAACATGACCGAAGCTTGCTTCAATAGAATAGCCGTCGCCTAAAATCTTTCTGATTGTTTTGGATTTTGCAGGTGACTCAACTATTACAAGCGCTTTTTCTTTTTTGCCGGAGGTCTTTTTTGTACTCTTTTCCGTATTTTCTGCAGTTTTTGCCATTTATATTCTTAAACCCTCTTATATCTGTCGCCGTTGACCTGTTCTATTATGCCTTTAAGCTCCATGGTTGTCAAGTTGATTAAAAGAGTATCCAGATCCAGCCCTGTCGCTGTCATTATTTCATCAACGCCTTTATCTTCTATTTCTATGACATCCATAATTTTTGCTTCTGTTTCGTCAAGATTGGTAAGATTAATTTTTAATTGTTCAGCCGGTTTAACTTCCCAGTTCAGGGCTTCCAGAATATCATCGGCCGAAGTGACAAGTGTTGCACCGTTTTTGAGCAGTTTGTAAATCCCTTCGGTATTCGGATTTGTGATAAGTCCCGGAATACACATCAATTCTCTGCCCTGCTCAAGTGTAAGATTAGCCGTTATTAAAGCCCCGCTTTTCAACGATGCTTCCGCAACAACCGTTCCGTAAGAAAGTCCGGATACAATTCTGTTTCTTTGCGGAAACCTGAATTTTAGAGGTTCAAATGTCGGGAAGTATTCGGTAAAAATCAATCCGCTGCCATTTTCAATTTTGCGATAAAGTTCGGCGTTTGCGGACGGATAAACAAAGTCAAATCCGCTTGCAATAACTCCGATTGTTTTTAATCCGTTGTCAAGTGCTGCCGTGTGGGCTGCCGTATCAATCCCCGAGGCAAGACCGGAAACTATACAGATATCAGTGTTTGCAAGCTGTGAAATTATCAGATTTACGGCGTCTTTTGCGTATCTGCTTGTTTTTCTTGAGCCTACAACAGCCAGAGTTCTTTCAAAATTAACTAAATCTAAATCCCCTTTGTAATAAAGAACGGATGGCGGATTGTCAATATTTTTAAGCATAACAGGATATCTGTCATCTTCAAAAGTCAGATATTTAATCCCTCTGTTTGTGACGTCAGACAGAACTTTGTCCGGATTTATCATGTCGCGGGCTTTCAGAAAATTCTCAGCTTTTTTTACGCTGAGTCCGTCAATGTTTTTTAAATCAGAAGAAGATGCGTTGAAAGCTTTTTCAATATTTTTGAAATATTCAAAAAGTTTCAGCGTAAAAAGGCTGTCAATTTGTTCTATTGATGAGAATGCTATCCAGTATTTACCTGTCATTTGACTGTTTCTTCTTAATTCTTTCTATCAGATTTTTTACGTTTTCTTTTTCTTCTTCAGGAATATTCATATCGCAATAGGACTCAAAATATTCGACCGCATCATCATAATCTCCGCGGGCAAGAAATAAAATCGCGGCTTTTTTGTAGGCCGGACTGCAGGCATCATTTACTGCAATTGCTTTTAAGAAATTTGAAAGCGCTTTATCTATTTCGTCGTTTGCCTCGTAGGCTTCGCCGAGGTAATAGTATATCCATTCGTTATTGTCTTTGTATTCAAGAACATTTTCAAAATTTTCGGCCGCAAGGGCATAGTTGCCGAGTTCAAAGTGGACTTTTCCTAAATCATAATATGCGTCATAATTTTCAGGCTGTTTTTCTAATATTTTTTCCAACTCATCAATTGCAAGATCAAGCCTTGCATCTTCCATATAAAACCTTGCCAGATAATGCGCAATGGTCATCTCCTCCGGCATCTCGTAAACGCCCTGCGACAAAAGCTGTATGCCGCTGTCAAAGTCGTGCGCTTTGTAATAAACATCAGCAAGGTTTATATAAACCTGCGGGAGTTTCGGGTTTAATTTAATTGCCTTCAAAAAATTATCCTCGGCTTTTTCCATATTGCCTAAATTGTAATAGCAAAGTCCGATGTTATTTCTGATTTCAGCCGTATCTTCGCCTTTTTCAACAACTGATGAAAATACGTCCAGCGCTGTTTTATAATCCCGTTTTTTAAAAGCTTCTAAAGCCTGTTCCGTTTTTGTCATTTTTTCTCCTACAATCCGATTGACATATCGTCATCATCTCCGCTGTCGCCGATGTTTTTGATTACGGTTCTGGTGTTGCCTTCGGCGTGGAAATCTTTCGGATTTATTATCATCCTTATTCTGTCAGCGTAAATTGTTCTCGGCCCCTGCGTTATGCTTGAGCGTCCGACAAAATAAACTTCGTTCGGTTTTTTGGTAACTTTATCCGGATACACTGCAATCTTCGGGCCGTGTGCAAAGTAATCCTGATACCATACTCTGACATCTCCGCTGGCATTAAAAGTATTGGTATCCTGTGAATATTCCTGTATTTTGGACTTCAGAGTCAGCGTTTCTCCGTTCTCCATCATTGCATTTGATGTTGTATTGCCGGTTGCAGTCAGAATTTTTGTTGCGGCATCATAGTAAAATTTATCTGCAAAAGATTCATTTTCTTCCTGCTTAACACGTGCGTTTCCGATAAGTTCAAGATTTTTTAAATCTCCGTTTTTGGAGGTTTTTATTATTGCCTTGTTTGAGAAGGTTTCAATTTCTTTATACAAAATTGTAACAGCACCGGTTGCAGTCATAACGCCTGTTTTTGTATCGTATTCCTGAACATCTGCGTTTATTACGACAATCGGTTTTTTGCCTTCAAAGACTATTGACTGGGAATCCCCTTCGGCGCGTACAACTTTTGTGATTAGCGAAAGTTTTAGAATATTTGCTTTAACTTCGCGTTTTTTGTTTTTCGTAATCTGATATGCGTAAGGTTTGTCGTAAAAGGTTGCGGTGTCGAGTTTTTGATCCTTTGTGACCCCGACATCGGCTTTTTGTCCTTCAACTCTTACGTCTCCGACAGTTACTTTAACATCGCCGTTAAATTTAATCTTGCTGTCTTCTTCGTTGTAAGTCTGGCTTTTGGATTCAATAACAAGATCTGCCGCCTGAGTTGCCGCACCTGCAAGTAATAATATACATATTAGAGATACTAAAACTCTTTTCATTTATTCTCCTTCTTGTCGTAAAGTTTGGACTGGGCATGCCCTGAAATTTTAAATTTTTCATAATCCGGCGCAATTTCGCCTTCTTCTGCCTGTGCATAGAATTCTTTGTTTTTAATTATTCTGACGTTGCCTCTGACTTTTACCGGTTTGTCCGAGCCGGACCATGTCAGGCGGTCAGTTAAAAGCATTGTGCCGTCTTTTATTACAATGCGTGTATCTTCATACAGTATAATCTCATTTTTCTTTGAGTTGTAAGTGCCGTGGGAGGATTCAAAACTCATTGAAACCTCTCCGTTTTCGTCATAAAAATTCCCGATTACATTGTTTAACAGTGCAATTTCATTTGTGCTGTTGTAGGTTCCTGTTTCGCCGTAAATCTCCCAGTATTTTGCGGCTTCTTTTGTTTCTGTCAGAATAAGTCCGTTAATCAGGGCTTCCTGTTTGTCCTCCTGCGTTTGAAGCTGGCTTCTGTTAAAATTGTGCGTAATTATTCCGGCTGATACAAATGCCCAGACTAAAATTCCGACAAGTGTCAGTCCTGCCAGTATATAAGCCTTCTTCTTTTTGTCTAATTTTTTCCACCAGTCCATATCAAAAATGTTATCACAAACTATTTTTTTTAGACAAAATCTAATTAAATATCTTAATATTTCAAAAAGATTTTTTCATTTAAAATTATTTTGTAATATAATTTAGGCTATAAAGGGATATTGTTAAAAAGAAAGAGGTTTTATATGGCACTGAGATATGACGCCGGCGAAGTTGTTACAGCAATGGTTACGCCTATGAATTCAAAACGCGAGGTTGACTACGGCAAGGCTGAGGAACTGGCAAAATATCTTGCAGGCAGCGGAAGCGAAGCGCTTCTTGTCGCCGGAACAACCGGTGAAAGCCCGACTTTGACGCATGAAGAAGAACTTGAACTTTTGAGTACGGTTAAGCGCGCCGCCGCAAATAAGGCAAAAGTGATTTTCGGTGCAGGCTCAAACTCAACAGAAACCGCGGTTAAAATGACAAAACTTGCCTGCAGGGAAGGTGTTGATGCAATTTTATCGGTTGTGCCTTATTACAACAAACCTTCTCAAAAAGGAATGATTGAACATTTTTCAGCTGTTGCCGGAGCTTCTGATGTTCCTGTTATTTTATACAACATTCCTTCCAGAACAGGTGTAAATATGCTTCCCGAAACAGTTGCCTGTCTTGCCGAAAAGTTTTCAAACATTGTTGCTTTGAAGCAAAGTTCTCCGGATATGGATTTGATATCCGAACTTAAACTTTGCTGTCCTCCGGATTTTGCGATTTATTCGGGCGACGACAGCCTGACGCTTCCGATGCTGTCACTCGGAGTGCACGGGGTAATTTCCGTTGCTTCCCACCTTTTCGGCTCGGAAATTAAATCAATGATTAGAAACTTCAAAACAGGTGACGTTATTGCTTCGCGCAATATGCACAAAACCCTGTTCCCGATATTCAAAAAACTCTTTATGGCGCCGAATCCGGTTCCAGTTAAAGCCGCTCTTGCGCATAAAGGTTTGATTGAAGAATACTTAAGGCGTCCGCTTGTGGAGCTTGATGAAGAGCAAAAGTCGGAACTGTTTGCGGTTTTTGACAGGACTAAAGCAGAATTAGCCGGATAGGGCTTTGAATAAGTTTTATTTTCTTAATTAAAATAAGATAAAAGATACATTATAAGAGGAATAAAAAAGTGAAAAACAAAATTATTATGTTCTGGGTGATTATGGCAATTGTTTTAACTGCAATTGCGGTAATCGTTATGAAACCCACAAAATTAGGACTTGACCTTGTCGGCGGCTCCCGTCTTGTTCTGGAAGCTCAGACTACGGATCAGGTCAGAGAAATTACACCTGACACCCTGAGTCATTTGCAGTTTGCAATCGAGCAGAGGGTAAACAAACTCGGGGTTGCGGAAACCGTTGTCCAGCAGGTCGGTGACAAAAGACTGCTTGTTGAAATTCCGTCAGTTACAGATTTAAAAGAAGCAAAGGCTTTTATCGGTGAAACGGCACAGCTTGAATTCAAAAAACCCGGCAAAGAAGAAAAAGGAGTTATTACATGGGAGCCGACAGGACTTACCGGAAAAGACCTTTCAAAATCCCAGCTTACAACTGATTCTTCAGGCCAGTGGGTTGTATCTCTGGAATTTAACTCGGAAGGCGCAAAGAAATTCGCCGAACTTACCGAAGCTCTCGTAAACCAGCAAATGGCAATCTTTTTTGACGGTGAACTTCAGTCCGCTCCTGTTATCCGTGAGCCTATTTACGGCGGAAACGCCCAAATTTCAGGCGGTGACAGCGGATTTGCTTATGAAGAAGCGCAGAGAATGGTTGATTTGCTGAATGCCGGCGCCCTTCCTGTTCCTGCTGAAATCGTCGAAGAAAATACAGTCGGGCCGACTCTCGGCGCAGACAGTATTGCGGCTTCCAAAAAAGCAGGTATCATCGGGCTTTCTGCCGTTATGATATTTATGATTTTGTTCTATCACGTGCCGGGGCTTATTGCAGACATCGCGCTTGTTATTTACAGCTTAATTCTGTTTGCTCTGTTTAAAACTATCCCTGTTACCTTAACTCTTGCCGGTATTGCAGGTTTCATCCTGTCTATCGGTATGGCGGTAGATGCGAACATCCTTATCTTTGAAAGAACAAAAGAAGAATTGAGAGCCGGAAGAAATCTTTTTACGGCAATTAACTCAGGTTTTGACAGAGCCTTTACAAGTATTTTTGACTCAAATATGACAACGATAATTACCTGTGTAATCCTCTATCTTCTCGGTACAAGCGTTGTTAAAGGTTTTGCTCTGACACTGGCATTAGGTGTTATGGTGTCAATGTTTACGGCAATCACCGTTACAAAGAACTTCATGCACTTAATCTTCGGTACGGGCGAACTTAAACATCCGGGATTGTTCGGGCTTAAGAAAGAAGAAATCGGCGCAGCTTATCAGGCTGCCGAAACCCAGAGAGAAAAAGCCCGTTTCGGTATATTGGATTAGTCAGGCAAATTTAGAAAGGTAAAATAAAATGTTTAATACAGGCAGAAAACACTTGGTACATATCGTAAAATACAGATGGTGGTGGATGGCTCTGACAACACTTCTTCTGGTGCCGGGAATTATCGCGATGATTTATTCCTGCATCCACTATCCTAACCATGCACCTTTAAAAGTCGGTATCGACTACACAGGAGGTACAATTCTTCAGTACGGTATAGAAGAAAAAATCACAAATAAAGAACTTGCCGAAACCCGTGCAAATCTTGAAAAAGAAGGTATTGAAAATCCTTATCTTCAAATTCTGAACGTAAACAGCGACCAGCAGAAAAATACAAAATCAGAAATTCAATCAATTATTTCAGTAAGAACAAAATTTATTGATAAAGATTCAAATGACACGGAAAAAATTACCGGAGTTTTGAGCGAGCAATACTCAAATCCTGAATTGATGTCCGTAAGTTCAGTCGGGCCGACAATGGGCAAAGAGTTGTTCAAAAACTCCTTTATCGCAGTAACCCTTGCGTTTTTGGGAATTGTTGCATATCTGTCATTCCGGTTCAGGTTTGATTATGCGCTTGCTGCAATCCTCGGTGTATTACACGACGTGCTGTTTGTTGTCGGAATGTTTTCAATACTCGGACTTTTCTATGACGTACAGATTGACGGGTTGTTTATAACAGCAGTTCTGACAGTAATCGGTTTTTCAGTCCACGATACAATCGTTGTGTTCGACAGAATTCGTGAAAACTTGAGATATTACTCTAAGAAAATGTCTTTCGGCGAAATTGTGGATGCTTCGGTTAATCAGACATTAACAAGAAGTATAAATACATCACTCACAACTTTAATTACCCTTCTTGCTCTGTACTTCTGGGGCGGAGTCACAACGAAAGACTTTGTATTTGCAATGATTCTCGGTATTATTATCGGAACTTATTCTTCAATCTTCTTCTGCTCAATGCTTGTTGACTTCTGGAACGACAGACAGCAGAAAGCAAGAGAAATTTCAGCCTGAGTCCGGACGGGTGAAAATTGTAGATTAAAAAGCCCTCCTCTTAAAGAGAAGGGCTTTTATTACTGAAACTTTTGTAAAAAATTCAGGATGACAAATTGGCTTATGTAATATTATTTTGCTAAATTTTTAAGTCTTTGTTACAACGCGGCATTAATCGCAGCAATCATTCCGGTTTCTCTTGCAATGTTTTTGCCTGCGATATCAAAGGCTGTTCCATGTCCCGGGGACGTCCGGAGAATATCAAGCCCGATTGTCATATTAACCGTGCTGTCGCCGGCAACTGTTTTAATCGGTATTAATCCCTGATCGTGGTAATTTGCAATATAACAGTCAAACGGAAGTTTTTTGCCTTCTCTGTAATTTTTGCCGGCCTCGACAAAAAGCGTGTCCGCCGGAAGCGGATAGGTTATATTAATCCCCTTTTTCAAAAGCGCTTTTACGGCAGGATTTAGAATTTCAAGTTCTTCTTTTCCGAGAATCCCGTCCTCTCCGGAGTGCGGGTTAAAGGCGCACAGTGCAAACTTTGGAGATGCAATCCCTAGATGTGCGGCAAAAAATTCCTGTAAATATTTCACTTTTTCAGTCAAAAGTTCTTTTGTTACTTTAATTCTTTTAAGTGCACAGTGTCTGGTCAGCAGAAGAACCCTGAAATCTCTTGCAACAAAAAGCATTTCAGCTTTCTGTGGTTTGTGCGCCAGATATTTTTGAAGAATTTCCGTCTGACCTTTAAATTTGTGTCCGGCAAGATAAAGTGCATTTTTAGCGACAGGTGCAGTCACAATTGCATCAGGTTTGATTTCGCAGGCTTTTTTTACTGCCTGAAAAGAAAATTCTCCGCATTCTGCTGTAACTTTACCGGGTATAATCTGCGCATTGTAAGGAATTTCAATAACCTCATAATCAGTATCCAGTTTCCCGTAAAATTTTAAAATCTTTTTATTTGATATTAAAACAATATTTTCTTTCGGTAATTTAAGTTTATTAAGCGCTTTAATCGTAACTTCTGCTCCGATACCGTTTGGATCTCCCGTTGTAACGGCAATTTTTTTCATAATAACCCCTCCAAAATTAAAAGCCCATCTTTGTATTCTTCCCGTTTCTGTCAAGTTTTAAACAGATTTACCCGTGGTGTTCAAAATATTTTAAAATATCAATCAAAGTGTTGAGTCCGCCGAGGTTTCCAGATTTTGTGACAATCCACTGCGCGTTGTGGTCAAGCGAAAGCGCAATCGCCGGAACTACTTCATCTATAAGCTGTAATTGAGTTGCCCCGATTGCCTGACAGCATTTGTAAGAGGTTTCTCCGCCAAGAGTAATAAGGATAAACTCTTTTTTAGAGGCAACCTGTTTTGTGAGTTCTGCAAGGTAATCGGTAATCAGACAGCTAAGACTTGATTTTGTAAGATCTGCCTCCAAAAGTTCCTCGCTGAATCCGTCAAAATCCGTAATTAAATCAGACGTATGCACGACAACCGTATTGTTTTGCCCGAGGTTGTTTATAATTCTTTCCGCTAAATCTTCAAAATTCCAGCTTATTATACTTTTAAGATCCGGTTGAATAAATAGAGTATTTTCAAACTCGTCGCATTCTTCAAGCCGCCGGATTTGTTTTGCCGTAATTTCAGTTGCGCTGCCGGAAATTACAAGCTTTGGCAGTTCAGGAATTGTTTTGTTGATATCGTGCGGTTTTAAATCGGAATACCACAAATCACTCAACACTTGAGCTACGGCAGCCGTTCCTGCCGGCAGAATATTGAAGTCTGATTTTGTAATAGCAAGTACAACCTGTTCAATATCGGTTGTTGACACCGCATCGGCTACAATAAGCTTTTTGCCGGCTTTTATTAAATCGTTAAGATTTTTCAGGATAGGACCGGCGCCTTTCATAACGGTTTTCAGTTCAATAGAACCGACGAGATGTTCATAGCTTTCATCAAGCTGGCTTTTAAGAAGGGACGGAAGATGAGATTCCCTGATTGGAGAATGCGGATCTCGTGCCATTTCGGTTCTTTCTATAGGAATACCTTTCAAAAGATGATATCCGCCGATTGTAACCCTGCCTTCCGAGGGAAATGCCGGAATAATAACTGCCGCATCCCACTCTAAAACTTCCAGCATTGCAAGAACTTCTATTGCTATATTGCCGCGTACGGTAGAGTCTATTTTTTTGAAAAAATAATCAGGTTTTATTTTGTCAATTAGAAATTTTGCGGCTTCTTTAACTGAGTGATAAGCTGTTTCGGGGTCTGCGTTTCTTGTTTCTGTTGAAAGCGCCCAGGTCTGCGTGCCTTTCATATTATACGGTTCCGAATCATAATTCAGAAGAATTTGGGTATTTGCGCCGTGAATATGAAACTGCAGTCCGGTATCATCAGCGCCGGTCAGGTCATCTGCTATAATTCCGGTTATATTAGAATTGATTATCATTTTCCATATCCCGTTTTGAACCTAACAATCTGATATTATTTGCAATTATAAAGAAAGATTCTCTTTCGTTGCCAGTTGTTTTGTCAGTCCATTTGTTAGTGCCGATTCTGCCGTCAACAACAACCTGCATGCCTTTTTTAATGTATTCGCCCGCAAATTCGGCAAGTTTGTCCCATACATCAATATTAAACCAGTCTGCAACTTCTGATTTCGTCTTTGAATCCCAGCGGTTTACGGCAAGTGAAAACTGTGCTTTTACTTTGCCTGATTCAAAATATCTTATTTCCGCATCGCGTCCTACTCTGCCTACTACTGTTGCTGTGTTCATTTAAACCTCTTTTCAAAATCCCTTAATCTTTGTACATTCTAAATTTTATAACAAAAACAAAAACTTCACAAAAACTCTATTACTTTTTGTAAATTTTCGGTGTAATGCCTTGACCCTTATATAGCAAATTCCGCAGATATTATAAAAGCCCGTCATTCTGAGGGCTTTAGCCCGAATAATCTCCTTACGTTTTCAGGGGCTCCTTCGCCTTCGCACCCGCGATAAACGGGTATGTCTAACGCCATTCACCCTCTGCTCGTGCGGCTCAGGATGACGCTGTTTTAAAATTGTCAGCGGAAATTGCTATATAAATCCCAAGTTTTCAACCTTGTAATAATATTTTGCCGGTGGTAGAATACTGTCGTGGTTAGTTAGGGGGATCCGCCCCGTTATAGGTCTATTGAACGTTGTCAACTGACCGGAAAGGATAAAAATGGAAAAAAACAACGAAACTTTACACACATTGAGGCACTCTTGCTCTCACATCATGGCACAGGCTGTTCAGAAGCTGTTTCCGTCTGCAAAGTTAGCAATCGGGCCGGCTGTCGAAAACGGTTTTTATTACGATTTTGATTTGACTGACGGGCATGCGTTCACGCAGGACGATCTGGTTAAAATCGAAGAAGAGATGAAAAACATCATCAAACAGAATCTTACGTTTGAAAAATACGTAATTCCGGATGTTGAAAAGCAGATTAAAGAGTTCAAAGAAGAAGGTGAAATCTACAAAGCCGAACTTCTTGAAGAGCACAAAAACGACAATCCGACACTGTATCTGACAAAAGACAAAGACGGAAATGTTCTGTTTAACGATCTTTGTGCTGGGCCTCACATTCCGAACACTTCGTTTATCAAAGCAAACGCAATTAAATTACTGAAAGTTGCCGGCGCATACTGGAGAGGAAACGAAAAAAATAAAATGCTTCAGAGAATTTATGCAACCGCATTCTGGAATAAAGAAGATTTGCAGGGTTATCTGACATTTCTTGAAGAAGCAGAAAAGCGCGACCACAGAAAACTCGGCGCAAAACTTGATCTTTTCTCAACGAGAGAAGAACTCGGCGGAGGGCTTGTGCTGTGGCATCCGAACCTTGCAATCGTCAGGGAAGAAATCGAAAACTACTGGAGAACAGAGCACAGAAAGCGCGGTTATGTAATCGTAAACACCCCGCACATTGCAAAATCCAAACTCTGGGAAATTTCAGGACACATGGGACACTACAAAGAAAATATGTTTTTTATTCAGAAAGACGAGGATTCTGACGATCAGTTTGTTCTGAAACCGATGAACTGTCCTTTCCATATCCTGATTTATCAGGCAAACAGATATTCATACAGGTCTTTGCCTTTGAGAATGGCAGAACTCGGAACTGTTTACAGAAAAGAAAAGTCAGGCGCCCTGTCCGGCTTAACCCGTGTTCAAGGGTTCACGCAGGACGATGCGCATGTTTTCTGCACGCCGGAGCAGCTTGTTGATGAAATTAACGAAATTATCGACTTTGTAGCGGATACAATGGCACTGTTCAATATGTCATTTGAGGTTGAACTTTCGACAAGACCCGAAAGCTTTGTCGGCGAGATTGAAAACTGGAACAGAGCGGAAGCCGGTTTGAAAGAAGCAATGGAAAGACGCGGAATGAAATACGACATAAACGAAGGTGACGGAGCATTTTACGGGCCGAAAATCGACTTCAAAGTCAAAGACGCTATCGGCAGAACATGGCAGTGCGCGACAATCCAGCTTGACTTTAACCTTCCTGAAAGATTTGACATCAAATATCAGGACAAAGACGGTTCAATGAAAACTCCTGTAATGCTTCACAGGGTAATTTTCGGCTCTATGGAACGTTTCCACGGAATCTTAATTGAACACTTTGCAGGTGCTTTCCCGACATGGCTTGCGCCGACGCAGGTCGCAATTGTTCCTATCAGTAACGAAAAACACGCGGACTTTGCCGAAAAAGTTTACAAGAAAATGCGCGCTGCGGGTATAAGAGCAAAACTCGATGACAGATCCGAAAGCATGAACTACAAAATCCGTGAAAGCCTTCAGGATAAGAAAATTCCGTATGTTGTAGTTGTCGGCGACAAAGAAATAGAGTCTGATTCGGTTGCGGTTCGTGTGCGCGGAATCGGGCAGGCGGGCACTTTCAAAGTCGATGAATTCATCACAAAAATTGAAGATGAAATCAAATCAAGAAGCATCGACTCTTTTGCAAAATCGCTCGTAAATGCTTAAATATCAAGCGTTTATATTACAAAAAAGGCGGGTTTTAAAAACCTGCCTTTTTATATAAAAATTTTTGTATTTATTTATCGATTTTGTCCGGAGTGGTTTTTTTATTCTTAGCAAGAGCGGCACAAAAGCCGGCAGTTCCGATTATTACAGCTCCTATGCCTGCTCCTGTCGCGGAATTTTTCAATTTTATTTTCTTTAACAGGCTCTGGAGAATATAATAACATGATTTTATTTCGTCATCTGCATCTTCAGGCAGTATTAATTTTTTATCTTTGATGTTAAAGTATTTCTTTATATTTGGTTTGTACTCAGCAATTTCTTCTTTTGTTGCGTTATCTATAACTTTATCAATCTCACTTTTGCTTGTAATCCCCGGATCTTCTTTGAAGCTATTTAATTTCTTTGTTGCATAATTTTTTAACTCTTCGGAAGTAGGAGGGGTCTCAAATGCTTCAGCAATAATTTCTTTCATGCCTTTTGAGATTTTATTTGTATTTCCTGTTTTTGAAAGTATTTCTAGATCATCTAATAATGTAACCCAGGACGCTTTTAAAGCTTGTTTTACAAAAGTATCAGTCAGATCATTGCTTTTAATCCATGGTTTCGGCACAAAATATCCTGCGGCTCCGCCGGCAATGATACCTGTTCCAATCCCTGCTGCCGTATAATTTTTGTTCCGGCGTAATCCCGTTTATTCTATCTGCTTTCATTTAATACTCCTAAAATTTCTAATGATATAAAACATTAAAATACAAAATAAAAATTTTTTGTTATTTTAGTTAAAATTTGTATATAAACTTAATACAACTATTTTAATCTTTTCCCGTCAGAAAGTTTTCAACCCCGTCGGCGATGGCTTTTGCCGCATTCAGGCGGACTTCTTCATCAAGCAGGTAAGCGTTATCCGAAGGGTTAATCAGATAGCCTGTTTCTATCAGAACGCTCAGAGCCTCCGTATTTCTCACAACCGCAAAACTACCCTGACGAACCCCGTCGTCCGCAAGCGGAAGCTGGGAGGTCATTGATTTTAAAATACTGTCAGCCAGAGGTTTTGCCTGAGGATAATAGTAGAAAACACTTGTTCCTTCGTGTTCGTTTGGATCCATATTATCAGGTAGCGCGTTTCCGTGAATGCTGATAAAAATTGACGCCTCATTCTTGTTTGTAAGTTTAACCCTGTCCGTAAGCCCGACCGTTTCATCTCCATGCCGCGTCATAATTACATTTGCACCGCGTAATTTTAATTCCGTTGCCAGCATCTTTGCGATTGAAAGGTTTATGTCTTTTTCGTTGTGCCGCAGACAGCCGGTTGCTCCATTTTCTTCTCCTCCGTGACCCGCGTCGATTACGATTTTGATATTTTTGAGCGGTCTTTTAGTGTTAATCTCCGGGAATTTTCTGATTTTTAAAATGAAACTGTTTCCGTCGAACTCTCCGCTGTAGCCGATTAATTTTTGCTTGAGCGGGAAGTTAAAGGTGAATGTGTTGTCGGGGTTCCCTTCCACATTGTAGAATTTTACGACAAAAGGATGACTGCCTTCAATTACGTAGGGTACTTTTTTGTCAAAATCAATTTTGAAAATATAATAATTTTTGTCATTTATACCATCTTTTTTTAAGAGTTTTGCGGGTGTAAAACTGTCCGCCCAGATGACATCTTTTCTTGCAATCCAGCCGGAGGTGGTTTCGTTTAGTTGTACTTTATAAAATTCGCCTTTTTCGCCTGTCACAAGGAGCGGAATACCTTTTTGAAAATGCGATATTCTGTTGTTTCCGCTGTCAACGGGTGTCGAGCGGAGCGGAACATTGTCGTCCGCTGTTACAAAAGAGGCGGCAGACTCATAGGGAAGTTCATTGTTTGTTGTTGTGTATGGAGAAATTACGGGCGCGGGGCGGGTGATGTTGAAAATCTGTTTTTCTTCTCCCGCTTCTATCACAAACTCGTTTTTTCCTGTGTTCAGTTTGACGGCATAAGCAAATCCGCCGGATTTATGTACCGGAATTTCCTGCCCGTTGATTTTTAACGGGATTTCAGGAGCGGAATTTCCGACAAAAAAAGTTGAAGGCGAATTTATTGTTACCGCTTTTTGCTTCGGATATACAATGTCCAGCGCAAAAACTGCCTGAATATTTAAACTTAACAATAACGCTAAAACAAACAACCTGTATTTCATTCCAAAATTATAGCGCTTAAATTTTTAAAATACAATCGGATAATTAAGAAACTTATATAGCAAATTTCACAGACACTATTAAAAGCCGGTTATTCTGAGGGCTTTAGCCCGAAGAATCTCATTTATTTAGATACTTCGCTAACGCTCAGTATGACGTAGTTTTGGGAATTTTTGGTGGAATTTGCTATATAAATCCCATAATTAAAAAAGCAGCCTTTTTAATTGCCATTAAGCTTTTTTCTGTTTTTTGCAATTTGTTTAAGCGAAGATTTTGCGTGCTCTATAGCCTTAATTTCGTCGTAAAAAACGTTTTCTTCACCGGTCTGGCTGATGATTGAGTGCTGTGAAAGCTGGTTTAAAACCTGTTCGTTTTTGATAACCAGAAGAATTTTTATGTGCTGTGATTTTAGCCTTACGATAATATCTTCCAGTGCAAAAATTGCCGAAATATCAAGCAGATCGTCGGCTTCGTAATTTATAATAATGCATTTTGTTCCGAGAACATCCTCAAACTTTGAAATCATCTGGGTTGCAGAGCCGAAGAAGAACTGCCCCGTAATATGCACGACGCGGATTTTGTGTTTGTAATCGGTTTCAAGTATTTTTTCGAGTTTCATTATATCTCTGTCATAAACGGATTTTTGTACAATGTTTGCTTTATCAGCAACACGTTTTGCATACAAAAGAGCCGCAAGCGTAATTCCTGCACCGACCGCAAAGATAAGGTTGTAAAATACGGTGAGCAAAAATACAAGCACTAGAACATACAAATCATCCTTCGGCGCAAATTTGATTACTTTCAAAAGTTTGACATCAATAATATCATAACCGATTTTAATAAGTATCCCTGCAAGCACGGCAAGCGGAATTTCGGCAACAAACCCTGAAAATTTAAAGAGCAGAAGGCAGAGTATAACAGGATTTACAACAGCAGCAAATTTTGTTGTAGCACCGGTATTAAGAGCCGCAACCGTCCGCATAGTAGCAGCCGTTCCGCATAATGAGCCTGTAAGCGCGCAGGCAACATTCCCTAACCCCTGCGAAAAAAGAAGGGTTTTTGGGTTGTGCCGGCTTTTGGTCAAACTGTCTGCCACAAGCCCTGTCAGCATACTTTCAGCCGACAGTACAATCGCAAGCGTCAGCGCAAACGGCAGGTATTCGGAAAGTTTGGAAAGGTTAAACACAGGCACGGCAATTTTCGGGAAGCCGACCGAAATTTCAGAAATCTTCGGAACATCAAGCCCGAGTTTTATTGAAATAATTGTGCACAGAATAAGTGCGACAATTTGCGAGGGCAGGTACTTGTTTATTTTCTTCGGAATTCCGAAAACTATCAAAAGCGTCAGAAGCCCCAGCCCGAAAGCCGGCATGTTGATTGTCTGAAGGTTCAATACAAAACTCGTAATCCCCTCAAACGTGTCGGATACAGAAGGATATCCGATTAAAGGGTTTAGCTGTAAAAGTATAATCAGTATCCCGACACCGTTCATAAAACCTGAAATCACCGGATACGGCACATATTTAACGATATCCGAAATGCTTGTGAGCGAAAAAATAAGCTGGATAATCGCAGCGAACATAATCACAACGATTACTGCCGTCATATCATATCCTAAAGCAGCCGCAACAGAAGCGACAACAATAGTCATCGGGCCTGTCGGGCCGGAAATCATCGGGATTTTAGAACCCAGAAGACCAGCAGTAAGGCATAAAATTATCGCCCCCCAGATACCTGCAGCAGCGCCGAATCCTGTTGCGACTCCGAATGCAAGCGCCTGCGGCAAAGCAACAATTGCCGAATTTATGCCTCCGAAAATATCCCCTGTTAAAATTTGCAGTCTTGATTTAATATCCATTACGGGAAGTTTATCAAAAACAAAGCTTCTGTGCAATTATATTATTCAGGAAATTCTACAGCTACTATAAAAGACTGTCATTCTGTGGGCGAAGCCCGAAGAATCTCATAAGGGTTTTTTAAGGTGATTCTCCGGCTTTTGCATTTGTAATAAACGGATATGATTTACACCTTTATAACCCTATGTTGAGGCTTTTTTAGCGGAATTTGCTATATGAGTTCCTTTATTTAGAATATTTGAGAAATCCCTGTTTTAAATCTTCAGCAAGTTCTACAATTCTTTTGGACAGAGGCTTTTCAGCAGAGTCGCGGCAAATGCTTATAGAGTCATTTGCGTTTGGAATATTATTTAAATTTTTTTTATGCCCGAAAATTTTAGAGAAAAAACTGCTTTTTTCGGTGTTTTGAAGCTTTGTTACATATATGTTAAACTTGTTGTATCTGACATCGTGACCGAGATTTTGTCCTGGCTTAACATAGATATCAACGTCTTTAGCAAGATTTTCAAGCGGTTTTCTTGCTATTTCTGCCTGTTCAGCAGCATAAGTTCCGATATGTTTTGCGATTGTTTCCTTAGGTGGCATGTGAAGAGCCATCCCGAAGGCTTGTTGACTTTGAATTTGCTGGATTTTCATTATCCCCCTCCTTATTTCTAATTTAACTATATCAGAAACATTGAAAATTCAAAGAACAAAATTCGGGAGTTATGTAGCAAATTTCACCAAAAATTTTTAAAACAGCGTCATACTGAGCGTTAGCGAAGTATCTCAATAAAAAGATTCTTCGGACTTTAGTCCTCAGAATGACGGATTTTTATAGTATCAGTGGAATTTGCTACATAACTCCCAAAAATTCCAAATAGCTTATTCCTTGACCCCGCCCTGCATAATGTCGTTTATAAAGTACTTTTTGCCGGCCAGAAACACCCCGATAACAGGAATTGTGCAGATAACAGAACAGGCAAGAAGTTCGCCCCAGAGGGTAATTTCCCTGAAACTTCCCTTGAAAACCGCAAGCCCGACAGGTAAAGTTCTCATACTTTCGGTATTTGTCACAATCAGCGGCCACATAAAGCTGTTCCACGTCGTCACAAACGTAAATATAGCTAATGTTGCGACCGTCGGCAGCGCAAGCGGAAGAGCTATTTTGAAGAATGTTTGAAACAAATTGCACCCGTCGATTTTTGCTGATTCCTCTAAATCCTTCGGGAATCCGAGAAAATACTGCCTCATCAAAAATATTCCGAACCCGCCGAAAATTCCGGGCAAAATCAGCGCTGCATAGGTGTTTATTAAGTGTAATTCTCGCATTAAGAAAAACAGTGGAATAATGTTCACCTGCGGCGGTATAAGCATTGTGACAAGAATAATTAAAAACAGTGCATTTTTAAACTTAAACTTCATTCTTGCAAAAGCGTATCCGGCAAGAGAGGCGAAAATTACCGTGAAGAATGTCGTGACCGACGCCACAATCAGACTGTTGAAAAAATACCTTGCAAGCGGAATTTCTTCAAACACATTCTTGTAATTTTCAAGTGTAAGATTTCCGTAAAAGATTTTAGAAGTCTGTGTAAAAATGGCATTTTCGTCTGCAAACGACAGGTTCACCATCGCAAAAAACGGATAGAGCATACTTATTGCAATCCCGATTAACAGTACATAACCCGAAAAAGTTCTGAATTTCCTCATACAACGGATTATATCATATAATTTAGATTTGTGTTTTTACACAACAAAAAACAACAATGCAAACATAAAGCAAAGCGACACAGAACTCAATAAAAACCAGGTGTGCATTACAGGATGCTGATATTGCCAGATTTCTTTAATAGTGGATGCTGCGTTCTCAATAGTCTGCATAATTTTTTCTCCGAATACTCTCTTCTTACATTATCTATTTTCAACATATTTCAAAAATTATCATCACCTAATCGGTTGATTATTTTAGACCTTTAGGGTATTATCCGGTTATGGGAAAAGTCGAACTTTTGATGCCTGCGGGCAATATGGAAAAGCTTGAATATGCCGTACGTTACGGGGCGGACGCGGTTTATCTCGGGGTTGTAGATTTCAGCCTGAGAGCAATGAGGAAAGGCAGCCTGATTACTCTTGAAAATCTGAAAGAGGCGGTGGAACTGGCTCATAAATTAGGCGCAAAAGCTTACGTAACGTTGAATATCTTTGCATTTAACAGTGATATCAAACTTCTGGAAAAATGTATAGACAGATTTAAGGATGCAAATCCGGACGCTTTTATTGTGAGTGATTTCGGGATTTTTAATCTTTTGAGAAAATTTGCACCGGATGTTCCGGTTCACGTAAGCACACAGACAAATACTCTCAACTATGAAAGTGTAAAATTCTGGCAGGATTTGGGGGCAACAAGGGTAATTCTTGCACGGGAACTTCCTATTAAAGATATTGCCGAGATTAGACAGAAAGTTCCTGATATAGAACTTGAATGTTTTGTCCACGGTTCTCAGTGTGTGTCGTTTTCCGGCAGATGCCTTTTGAGCGATTATTTTACAAAGGGAGAACGTAAGGCTAATCACGGAAACTGTTCTCAGCCCTGCAGATGGAGTTACAAGCTTGTCGAAAGCACCCGCCCTGATGAGTATTATGAAATTAATCAGGATGAAAGAGGCTCTCATATTTTAAGCCCGAAAGACCTCTGTCTTGTTGAACACCTCGGCGAAATGATTAACGCAGGTGTTGATTCTTTTAAGGTAGAAGGCAGAACAAAAAGCCTTTATTATGTTTCTGCCGTAGCAAAGACTTACAGACAGGCGATTGATGAAGTATTAGCAAATCCGTCGGCAGATATGAGCAAGTATTTTATTGAACTTCAAAAAGTCGGAAACAGAGGCTACACTACAGGATTTGCGCTCGGAAACAATGACAGTGAAAGCTACAGTTATGATATTTCAAAAGGTCTTGCGGGCGCTGATTTCCTGTGCGAATTTAAAGGGGATAAAGAGCCTCTAAAGCTTGAGGATGGGACTTTTTATCCTGTAAAAATCAAAAATAAAATGCTGATTGGAGATGAAGTTGAAATTATAACGCCTGATGAACAATTCAGGACAAAGCTTCTTGCAGTCAAGGATGAAAACGGAATAGATTTAGGGCTTGCAAATACAAACGATGATGTCTATCTTTTGTTTGAAACAGCCCCTCAGAATTACAAATATGCGCTTGTGCGCACGGTTGGAGTGAAATCAAATGTTTCTTAAACCTGATTACAATTTGAAAAGTATTTATGATATAGACCTTGAGGACTTGAAGAGTCAGGGTATAAAAGCATTGCTGTTTGATCTGGACAGCACGCTGATGGCGTCAAAGTCGGGTTTTTACAGCGAAAAAACCCTCGGCTGGCTGGAAAAAGTCCGTAAAGATTTTTATATCGCGGTAATTTCAAATAACAAAAACCCTGATTACATAAGAAAAGTTGAAGCAGCGAGCGATTTTCCGGTACTTTTTGATGCCGGAAAGCCGCGGACGGAAGCAGGTCGGGAGTTTTTGAGAAAAGAAGGAGTTGAACCTTCACAATCCGCTATGATAGGCGACAGGCCTTTGACGGATGTGTTGTTCGGCAAGCGGCTGGGCTGCAGGACTATTCTGGTAGATTCAATAACGGCAGATACGGAGAAAAAGTTTGTCCGTTTTGTGCGGGGGCTGGAACGGCTTTGTATCAGGCATTAACAGCGGGCTGATGCAGGGTTGAATTATTTTGGATAAAGTGTTATAATGGAATATAAACTAAATTTAGATGAGGAATTAAAATAATGCGTCAAGACGATTCACCCGAAAGAATCAGGCTTGGGAGTTTAACTGCGATACGTGAAAAGAATTTTGGCGGATTTTCGATAGCGGAAATGCTTGTCGTAATGCTTATAATGTCACTTATTGTAATAGGAATTCCTGCAATCCACTTTAAGAAAACAGAGTTAAAAACGAAGCGCAGTCTTCACGGGCGGTTCGAGTGCTATTATGCGGGCGAAACTCTGCAGGCATATTATACAAATGAAGAAGGAGCAGATAATACACCTGCAGTAACCGGTAGTGAGTGCACGTTTACACCGCCGAAAAATGCAACATATCTGTTAGTTCATGCAGTCGGCGGCGGCGGCGGCGGTGCTCCCGGCGGCAGTATAAATATTATAAACAAGGTTGATGGCCCTAATACTTACACAACAGCAAACGATTTTCCCGAATGGATGAAAGATGTTCAAGGATCCGGACATTTGCCTGAGTCTGAAGTTAGACCTCCGAGTTATACCGGCAAACGTCAGGGTAGTTATGCTACGATAACGTACGGCAACGCCGGCAAAGCAGGGGAAACCAAGTCAATGTTTTTCCCGAAATTAACTAATACGAAGATAATAATGAAGCCCGGTAAAGGCGGTTTAGCAGGTCATCCCGGTTTTGACACTGTAGTAGAGTTTGAGAATGCACAAACTTCAACGTTGACTGCAAAAGGAGGTGCAGCCGGATCCGGAACAGGGCAGTATCCGGTATGGCTGGACGGTGACACCCCGATGTGTACAATACTTGAACTTGAAGGTCGAAAAGGAAATCCTTCGGATTTTACAGAAAGTATCGAGATGGATGAAGATACTAAAATGATATCAAAGGTTCAAGCCAGTGCAGGCAGCGGAGGCGAAGGCTCTTACGGAAATGCGACCGGAACCTATACGGTTAGATATACAATAAAAGGCGGGCCGTCAGCTGAAGAGGTAGATGTAAGCGATTATGTATCGAAGCCGTCCTGTGATGTATCATCTTGCGGAACGGGCAATTGTACTGCAGGAAACGGTCAAGACGGAGCGGTGGTAATATTATGGTAAAAAATAATCAAAAGTCCGGATTTTCATTATTTGAAGCATGTGTTGTAATGCTTATTGTCGGAATATTTGTGGCGTTATGTGCAAATGCTTACTCAAAAAAGCACGTGACCTATCAGGAGTCAGACGGACACGGGCGGTATGAATGCTACAGGAATTCAGCAGGAACATTAATGCAGCATTACGTAGAGAACAATAACAGGAGAAGCGTAACCGGAAACTCCTGCGTATTCAGACCTCCGCGTTATGCAAAATACCTGTTTTTGAATGCAGTCGGCGGAGGTTCAAGCACGGCGCCGGGCGAGTTCAAAACGGTATTTTACAGTTCACTGGACAAACCTTTGACAGTCGAACCCGGAGGCGTCAACGGGTCGACATCCATAAAATTGGACGGAACCGTAATTTTATCAGCGGCAGCGGGACAGGGCTCTTTAAACGCAACGAGTTCTGAAGCGACAGAAGTACGGAGCTGTACTTTTGATTATAAAAATACAGACTGCGACGGAACGCCGACATGCCAGCAAAAGGGTTCTGATTTGAAGATATCATTTTGTAATGAATCAGGATATGTGACAAACATTCTTTCATTGGAGTATATAAAGCAGTATAAAAGTTCATATTCCGGAAACACGCTTATATATAAAGATTTGTCGGATTTTACGAGTCACGGAATCACTCCTGAGTCTGCACTTACTCAGGTAGGAAATACCGGAACTTATAATTCATTTTATACAATAAGAGTAACATTTAACACGGATCCTTTAGAGAAATCAGAGATGGTGCGGTATCTGGAGCAAATGGGCATAGAAGGCGGAATTGTCAGCGCGAATCCGGGAGGAAAGGGCAAGCCCGGAGGGGTTGTAATCATGTGGTAGTCTGCAGTTTGCCAATCCGCACGGCGGATGATATAATAAAAAGAGGATAAAAAATCAAAATTCACTCTTAATAAGAGAGGAAAAATAAGGGGTAAACCCTGAACAAACAAGATATCCTGAGCACCGGCGAGGGATAAAACAATAAAGTGTTGTTATTGCGGGCCATCAGGCGAAGCAATCCAGCCAATTGACAATAAAACACAAGTCCTCCAGAGGCTTCATCAGAAGGAGCACAGAAAAAATCATGTCCTTCTGAGCAAGGCGAAGGATTTCCCAAAAACAGGACGTCATCCTGAGCCGGAGGCGAAGGATCTCCCTAAAAATCAAAAGAGATTCTTCGGACATACGTCCTCAGAATGACATGCAAACAGGAGCGTCATCCTGAGGCTTTAGCTGAAGGATCCCCCTGAAAATCAAAAGAGATTCTTCGGACATACGTCCTCAGAATGACATGCAAACAGGAGCGTCATCCTGAGGCTTTAGCTGAAGGATCTCCCTAAAAATCCAGGGGGATTCTCCGGACATACGCATTCAGAAAGACAGAACAACAACAAACGGGTAAGACGAACAATAAAATAAGGTGAACAGAGTATGAATAAGAAAACAAAGACATATCGCGGCTTTTCAATGGTTGAAATGATGTTACTGCTGATAATAGTATCATTGATGCTGGCATCTGGAGTAACGGTTATTTCAAAGAAACACGTAAAAGTTCCGAAATTATCATCACACGGCGCGTATATATGTTATGAAAAGAACGACGTGCTTCATCAGGAAAAGTACCTTGGCATCGGGCTTGATAACAAGATTATGGATGAAGACACGGATCAGTGTGTATTTGAACCGCCTGCAAGAGCGGCATATCTGCATATACAGGCAACCGGCGGCGGCGGCGGCGGCGGGGCATCCGGATACAAGGGCGGAACTCTGTTCACATACGAATCCAAGACGGAAGTAATATCACCTTTCGGCTGGACTCAAGACAGGCTGGATTTAAAAGGTATGGATATTGACGAACTTAAAGATTTAGGCGGCAAAGTCTGGGCTTATGCAGACGGAACCGGCGAGTTTGGTGACGGCGGCGGAGGCGGCGACGCCTATTATATCAAACAGGATTGCGCTAACGGTGCATGTATTGTTTGGCGTTCATGGGAGTACACAGGAAATAAAGAACGTAAATGTGACTGCGGCGAACAAGTTCGTAAATACTCTAAGGTTCAAAAGTACAAATATGAGTATTACAAGAGTCATTCTTTGTCGGACACTACAGCTTGTGAAAATTATCGTTATTATGACAATTTCTATTGTAGGAGATATTATATTGATTACAGCTACAATATATCAGGAAGTTCATGTATAGGTCATGAGATTGACTATGATTGGGGATATTATAGTGCTAGTGAACATATCGATTATAAGTCATATTGTTCAGAAAGGGACGATGAGGGTAATTGTATTGAGTACTACGGTTATGTAAAACGACAGGGCGATTGTAATGAATGGAGAAAATACTATAGTGATTGCACCAGTTGTACCTATGATACAAGACATACCGCTTACTGTACAGATGAGTGGGATATTCCTACAAGTGCTTCCTGCAGTGAAACCGGTCTACAAAATCTGACTGTAGATGTAACAATAACTGAAGCTAAAGAAACAGAAAAAGATTCACACTACAGACTTGAAACAAGAGGTGCAGACCTGCACGACGGCGATGATGTCAAAGAACGGACAATGCTGAGAGATACCGGTGAGGCGAAAACAGTCTGCAACTACGGTAACTCTACTATATATCCGGGTACAGGTATTTTCGGCTCCTTTATGGAAGGTGAAGTTTCAGGAGTCAGCTGTGACACCTCTTCTCTGGCTGCGGCTTTCGGTGAACAGATTTATAAAATTGGGGAGGCTCAAACTTCAGTTCATTCTACAAAAACTGTCAAAGCCAGTGAGGTCTATGATGTCACGGCAGGCGGGACAGAAGAAGAATTCCCGATGTATATGCGGACAGAAGATGAGGGGGGCCTCAGCGTTTTCGGTGAGTCTTGTGTTAATACATATAACGGAGACTGCGAATCAAATGAATTTAAAGCACCTTCAGGCGGCTACAAGCCACCAAAAGGAGGTAATATTGTAAATAAGGAACCTCTTTACACAGCGTGCAGCTATTCTCCGCGTTACTGGAATGATGACGACAGCAACATGGGCTGTGATAGGGTTTATAATGCTATAAATAACAGATTTACAAAATACGGAAGCCAGACTAGTAATACGTATTGGGTTTATGAAAGATGCGATTGTGTACAAAACAACTCATCAGATCCCGGTGAATGTGTCTATGACTACGGCGATGTAGACAATGCACCCAGTACAGAGCTCGGTACAAAGTGTTCATATATACCTGATGTAGTCAAGGGCGGCGCAGGCGGTGTCGGCAAATTCTGTGCGCTTAATGATGTTCCTGTAACTTTAGGGCTTAACTACAAAGGGGAATCAAGTATCTTCGCCGGTATCAGAGGAAGCGACAGACTTCTGACAAACGCTGACTACAAACCTTTATATACTGAAAAAGAATGGAAGAATCAGGAGGCAACTGCTTCTGATAAGGGTGTTGGCGGTGAACACGGTACTCCTTCTCAGGGATCTGCGTCAATCAGGATTAGCGGAGGAGAAGATGGAGAATACTGGTGCGATCTCCATAAAGATAAAGTTCCGGGCAGAGGTGAAGGCGCTAGACGTTACGGTATGGATCGTACATCTGCTCCTGTTGCCGGAAGTTCAGCGCCTGTAACGGGTGCCCCTTCCAACGAAGCAGCTATCGGTAGTATCGACGGTCAGGGTTATACCGAAAACAAAGGCAGAAAATGCGGCGGCAATCACGTCGGCTATTGTCTGAGACCTAAGAACAAACCGGTCATAGCAAACGGTAAATATACTTATTCATATACATGGAACACCAACTACCTCCAGTATGGTGAAGGCGGTGAAGCCGGTGAATACAGAGTTAAAATCATAAGAGCCATCAAAGATAAACCTATCGAAATCACCCTTGGCCGCGGCGGTGCTGCAGGTTCAGATCCGTCCGAAACTGATGAACGCTCGGTATGTGACGGCGGCGACGGCGGAGATACTATTGTCGGTGATATCCTGACAGCAGAAGGCGGCAAAGGCGGTAAAGGCTGTATCCCGACAGTTACGGAACAGCTCCCGTACTGGTATGAAGGCGGAGTTTTCGATGCTAAGCAGCCTGGTACACCGGGTAAACTTGCCAGTGTTACCAACTACAAAACAAATATTATCAACCTTGTTCTGCCGATAGATAACTCTGTTCTCGGAGCTTGGATTGAGGCTTCCGGTGCAGGCGGAAACGGCGGCGGATCTATCAATAGATGCTGGGCAAGTGAATGGCAGCGCTGGTTTAATGGTGAGCGGCTTTACAAAGCCACAGAAGGCTATCTTGATGCCGCTCAGCTTGAACGAGATGGCTGCAGAAAAGGCAAATACTGGGGTACTGAGCCGGCTCAATCCGGCACCGCAGGCGCTGTTCTCATCAAATGGTAAGCTAAATACATAAAATAAAAAATCTGACAGCCGGCTTCATGCCGGCTATCAGTCTAAATATATTGCAAATCCGTATTTGCTGCACGGGTTTGTAATAAACAAAAGCTATATTGAGCAAAAACGACCTTCCCTGCAGCGCGCGCAGGGAAGATTATTTTTGTACGCGCCGGCGATAGGGCGATACAATGTGAGGAGTGAAGCGTGAAGATGGTTGAAAAGTTGAATAGTGGAATGGGTGAATGGTTTGTTTCTGAATAAGATACTAAGGCGCTAGGAGATTACGTCTTGAAAGACGAAAAGGTTCTGCCCCATTTTGTCCGTCATGTCATCCTGAGTCTTTAGCCGAAGGATCCTCTGAAAATTCAGGGGGATTCTTCGGGCTCCGCCCTCAGAATGACATGAAAAAAAGTACGTCATCCTGAGCCGAAGGCGAAGGATCTCCCTGAAAATCCAAGGGGATTCTTCGGACTGACGTCCTCAGAATGACGTGGGAAAATATCATGTCATCCTGAGTCTTTAGCCGAAGGATCCTCTGAAAATTCAGGGGGATTCTTCGGGCTCCGCCCTCAGAATGACATGAAAAAAAGTACGTCATCCTGAGCCGAAGGCGAAGGATCCTCTGAAAATCCAACTGGTTTTCCCTTTCACTCAAATTTTACGCTCAACTCCGGTTCCGGAAATGTTAATTTATCCCCTGCGCAATCATCGCTTTTGCAAGTTTGGTAAACGCTGCAATGTTTGCACCTGCTACGTAATTTGTGCCCAGACCGTAAGTCGCGCAAGCTTCGCAGGCTGACTTAAATATATTAACCATTATTGCATCAAGCATGTTGTCAACCTGTTCAAACGAAAGGTAATATCTCATTGAGTTCTGGCTCATCTCTATCGCCGAAGTCGCAACACCGCCTGCGTTTGCAGCCTTTGCCGGAGCAACCAGAACATTATGTTCAAGAAAATAATCTGTTGCCTCTTTTACACAGGGCATATTGGCTCCTTCTCCGATTGCTATGACCCCGTTTTCTACAAGTTTTTTGGCAGAATTAAGAGTAACTTCGTTCTGCGTTGCACACGGAAGCGCAATGTCTGTTTTGATGTTCCATATAGGAGAATCTTCGCCCGTGCGTTCCAAATATTCAGCGTCCGGATGTGTTTTTAAATATTCCTTAATCCTTCCGCGCTCAATTTCTTTTATCTGTTTTACAACCGCTAAATCAATGCCGTTTTTGTCATAAATACATCCTGCACTGTCGCTCATCGCAATGACGTTTGCGCCAAGCATCTGCGCTTTTTCGCACGCATAAATCGCAACGTTTCCGGAACCCGAGATCGTAACTGTCTTGCCTTCCAAAATCTGTCCGCCGTTTGCTTTCAGCATCTCGCGCATAAAATATATAAGCCCGTAGCCTGTAGCTTCCGTTCTAACAAGAGAACCGCCGTATTCAAGCCCTTTGCCTGTTATCACGCCGCCGTCGTAGCGGTCGCGGATTCTCCTGTACTGACCGTAAAGATATCCGATTTCTCTTGCGCCGACGCCGATGTCGCCTGCAGGCACGTCAACATCAGGCCCGATATGCCGCTGAAGTTCCGTCATAAAGCTCTGGCAAAAACGCATAATTTCCATATCGGACTTTCCCTTAGGGTCGAAATCGCTTCCGCCTTTTGCTCCCCCTATAGGAAGCCCTGTCAGTGCGTTTTTGAATATCTGTTCAAATCCCAGAAATTTCATTATTGACTGGTTTACGCTTTTGTCAAATCTTAACCCGCCTTTGTAAGGCCCGATAAGTCCGTTAAACTGAACTCTGAAGCCTCTGTTGACCTGAATTTTGCCGTTGTCGTCAACCCAGGTTACACGGAATGTGATTATGCGTTCAGGCTCGGTTATTCTCTCCAGAATCGCTGATTCCCGGTATTCCGGATGCTTTTCCAGTGCAGGTTTTATTGTCGTCAAAACTTCGTCTACTGCCTGTAAATATTCAGGCTCACCTGCATTTTTTGCTTTTATCTTTTCCAGAACCTCGTCAACATAATCACTCATAATTTTACTCCTTTTAAATAAAATGTATTATAACGCGAATTTTAAAAATTTTCCAGTACTTCATAAATCTATATAAATTTTTTTAATAAAAGTTTTATTTAAAAATTTGTGTTATCATGAAGTAAAGGTTTAGTTTAAAAGGAGTGTAAAATATGTTTGAAAAATTTGAGAAGCTGCAAATAGTGACTTTAGCGATAATTCTTGCAATCGGGCTTGTAGCTGCCGCAAAAATTATAACAGGAACTTTTTCCAAAGATACAATAACCGTAACAGGCTCGGCTTTTCAGATTGTAAAATCCGACAGTGCAAGACTGGAATTTAATATCACAACCAGAAAAGCTGACAGAGCTTCTGCCTACAATGAAGCGCAGAAACAGCTTCCGGTTGTTATGAAATACCTTGAAGAAAAAGGAATTTCAAAAGAAAACATAGAACTTAGTTCTTCTCACGGATATTACAATTACAAAAGAACCCCGAACGGAAATATAACAAATGCTGTTGAAGATTATGTCCACTCGCAGCCGGTAATTATTACCTCCAAAGACGTTGACAAAATTAAAGAGCTTTCAATAAGCCTTGACAGCCTTATTTCTAAAGGCATTGAAGTAAACGTAATGCCGCCTCTGTATTTTTATTCCGAAATTTCAAATTTAAAAGTTAAACTGCTTGAGGATGCAACGATTGATGCTAAAGAAAGAGCCGCTGCAATGCTCAAGGCTACAAACAACAAAGTAGGCAAAATCCAATCTGTAAGAATGGGTGTTTTCCAGATTACTCCGGCTGATTCAACAAATGTTTCCGATTATGGTATAAATGACACCTCAACTATTGATAAAAAAGTAACTTCTGTTGCTAACGTTGTTTTCAGGGTTAAATGAGGAGGCGGATGATGAAAAAGATTTATTCGGGTATATTTACACTAATGGCGGCAGCTCTTTCACTGACGGCATTTTCGAACCAGCCTGCGACAGCGGACAGCACATTAATAAGTTTCGGCTCTACCGGCCAGACTCACGAATTCAGAATGATTGATGACTTAAAGTTCCGGTATGAAGAATACAATGACTACAAAGAAATGGAAGAAAATAAAAAAGAGCATGAACAAAAGGAGTTTAAGCTGACAGAACCTGCGATGCAGCGGATATACGAAGGTAAGCAGCAGCCCTCGCAAAATGTACAGTTTGTAGAACAGGACGGTCAGATTAAGATTCAGAGCATTCAATAAATTAAAAGATACTAAGGCTCCAGGGCGCTAAGAGGTTACGGAATAAAGGCGATAAGACGATAAGTTCTTATCAAAGTGAAGCGTGAATGGTGAAGAGTGAAGGGGGTTGACGGAATAAAGGCGATAAGACTGCAAGGCGATAAGGCGATAAGTTCTTATCAGAGTGAAGGGTGAAGTGTGAAGTGTGAAGGGTGAGGAGAGTTGAAAGGTTTGCTACAAAACAATCCCCTCGCCCCTTGTGGGAGAGGGTAGAATTTCTTAATGAGCGCAGCGAATTTAGAAATTCGGGTGAGAGGGAAGAAAAGTGAAGAGTGAGGAGAGTTGAAAAGTTGAAGGGGTGAATGGTTGAAAGGTTAGTTTCGGGAAAAGATACTAAGGTGCTGGGGCACTAAGGCACTAGGAGGTTACGGAACGTTAGGACGTTAAGGTATCTCCCCACTTTGTCTGTCACTGTCATCCTGAGGCTTTAGCCGAAGGTTCTACGTTAAAAAGCGATGAGATTCTTCGCTACGCTTAACCCGCTCTTAATGTCGTGAAATTTGTTATTAGTGTGTGAGGAGGCAAAACATACAACTTCTGTTTTTGATATTCTGCGTGTTGAACTGTTAGTTGCTCTGGCCGGCTCTATATCCGCACCAGACAAAGATAAACGGCAGAATTTTTTCCAGTTGTGACACGACAGGAATTTTCGCAACCGCAAACGCTCCGACTGCATCGTCAATATTGGCAACCGAATCCAGCAGGGTAAGTTTTCTGTCCGGAACCCTGTCATGCGGGTCGTTAATCTTGTTTGATAGCATCGCAGCACCTTTCATGCCGGCAAGAAGCGCCGCTAATATTGCGCCTATCCTTAATGGAATATTTTTTTTGTATTTTGAATTGTCTATAAGCTTTGTCACAGGGTGCACAAAAAGCAGAGGAACCGTCGCGTTCATAAATTGAAAAACCCCTTCATCCGCTTTTTCTTTCTTCTTTTTAGAACCTATCATTCCGCCGAGAACCCCGCCGATTATCCCCATACCGCTTATCGCTATCATTTCCGGAATTCCGTATTTCAATTTAAAAATATTCATCGGATTTTTAAGCGAAAGTTTCTGCTTTCTGGCAATTATTGCGGTTGAAACCCCTACACCCGAAAGCGCACCGAGAAAAGATTTTACTTTTGTATGTCCTTCTACAGGTTCTGTTGTGTGGTTTCTGTAACTTTTTTTAGTTCGCGGAGCATAAGTATAATGCGCCTTTCCGGCAGCCGTGACGCTCTTGAACGAACTGAAAGGTCTTTTCGGGGTATTAATTATATTAACCTGTCCTGACATAATCCCTGCCTTTTCCACTACAATTATAATAAAAAAACAAAAATAATTTTGTCTTTATTATATCCTTTTCTTTACATTTTGAAATGTTTAAGCTGTTTTTTGAGATTTTCTCCTTCGTTTATTTTTCAGGATAAGCACAACCGGGATAACGAGCACGCACATTATCGCAAGCACCAGAAAAGCATCATAAAACGAACACAGACGCGCTTGAACAAGCATTTGATTGTAAAGGCTTCCGGCGGCTTTTCTTGCAGCCGTGTAGTGGTTAAAAAATGCCGAGAACTTTGACTGTGCCGCTATTAATCTGTAGTGAAACATTGCGTTTTCGCCGGATAAATTGTGCACAAGATAACTCTGGTGAACCTGAGAAACTCTTGCTATAAAAGTTGCCGAAACTGAAGTTGCAACCGCTGTTATAATGTTTTTGAACATCGCATGAAGCGCCGCTGCATCATCGTTGCGTTTAGGATCAAGTGTCTGGAAAGATAGCGCCGTCAATGGTATAAATGCCGTTGGAACTCCGATACAAAGCAGAATATTCGGAATTATAACGCTTTCCATAGAAGCTGTCAGGTTTAGATTACTCAGCCAGAACACAGACCCGCCCATTATTAAAAGCCCGATGATTGCAAGAAGTTTTGCTTCGACAAATCTTGAAACCTCTCCCATTACAAGCAGCCCGATAAAACATACAACGGCTCTCGGAAACATTGTTAAGCCCGACATTGAAGGACTGTAGCCCAGCATGCTCTGTACAAACATCGGAACAAGTAATAATGTCGAATAAAGCATTATGTTTATAAAAGAACAGGCGATTGTTCCGAATAAAAAGTTTCTGTCTTTAAAAACTCTTATATCAATAATAGGATATTTATACTCAAGTTCCCATACATAAAAAAGCACGAACGAGAATATGCAAATTCCGGTCAGCCAGCAGATCCATGTCGTATCAAACCAGTTATACTGCTGGCCTTTGTCTAAGATTACCTGCATGCAGCCCATTGCAACAACAACTGCCGTAAATCCCACTATATCAAATTTTTTGTTGTACTTTTGCTTTGGCGGGCGGTCGCTTTTTACAAACAGTTTAATCAGAGCAAACGACAGCATGCAGAGCGGAATATTAACAATGAAAACCCACTGCCAGCTGTAATTATCCGTTAAATAACCTCCTAGAAACGGCCCTGCAAGCGGAGAAAACATTGCAGCAACCCCGAAAAGCCCCATCGCAACACCGCGCTTTTCGACCGGAAAAACTTCCAGCAGAACAGCCTGACACAGAGGCAAAATACATCCGCTTCCAATCCCCTGCACAATACGCGCCAGAATAAGCATCTGCAAATTCGGCGCCAGAATACACATTAAAGCCCCGAGGCAAAATCCCCAGATACTGTAATAAAACAACAATTTTTTGCCGATTAACCTGACAAGATATCCCGTAATCGGAAGCATTATCCCGCCTGAAATGATGTATGACGTAATAACCGTATTTGCCTCATACTGCGTTGCTCCGTAGTATCCGGCTATATTCGGCTGGCATACATTCGTTGCCGACGACGCCGCAAGCGACATAAATGACGGCAGCAAAACAGCAATAGCTACTATATAGGGGTTTATTTGTTTTTCTTTAACTTCTTCCATATTCGGCAATCTTTTTTACTAAAAAGGCTTTACCTGTATCAGTAAAGCCTTAACTTATAACTATTTAACTTTTACTCTGGGTACAACAGACATACCAGGAACTATGTTATAACCTTCCAGATCATCGTCAAAGAGGATTTTAACAGGAACTCTCTGTACAATTTTTACGTAACTTCCGACAGCGTTTTCCGGCGGGAAAAGCGATGATTTTGCGCCGGTTGATCTTTGAATGCTGTCAACATGTCCTTTGAATTTTTTATGCGGATAAGTGTCAACCTTAATCCATACAGGCTGGTCTTTTTTCATATTTGTAAGCTGGATTTCTTTGAAGTTTGCAACAACCCAGACTCTCTGAGGAACAAGCGAAAACATCGGCTGTGCTATTTGCAGATAGTTGCCTTTTTCAACTGTTCTTGCAGAAATCATGCCGTCTTCGGGCGCGTAAATTTTTGTATAAGAAAGATTTATTTTTGCCTGATTAACTTCCGCTTCCAGCCTCTTTATTTCAGCCTGCTGGGAAGTTACCTGTGCTTTGTTGGCTTCAAGAGCGGCTTTTACTGCTTTGTTGTTTTCATCCGCTGCTTTCTGGTTTGCCTGCGCGACAGTCAGAGCATTCAAACTTTTGTCGTAATCCTGCTTTGAAACAATACCTTCTTTGTACATTTCGGCGTATCTGGTGTAATCTTTTTCCGCAAAATCCAGTTTTGACGTTGCGGAATTCAATTCCTGAACGGTAAGCCCGACTCTTGAAGTATTTTCATCAACCTGTCTTTCAATTACGCCAAGCTTTGCTTTTGCTTCTGAAAGTTTTGCCTCAGCCTGATCAAGCTTAACCTGATAATCTGTAGGATCAATCTCCACAAGGAGTTCACCCTGTTTTACTTCCTGATTATCGTCCACATAAAGGTTCACAACCTGTCCTGCAACTTTCGGTGAAACCTGAATTATATGCCCTTCAACAAATGCATCGTCCGTAGACTGATAAAATGTAGATTCTATTGCCATAAATATTCCGATAAATATCAGTATTACCGCGCATATTGTCGGGATAATAACTCTTTTTTTCTGATATTCGGGGCGTTTTTTCTTTAACTTTTGCTTTGCTTTTTTTTCAAGTTCATTTTTGTCAATGGATTTTATTTCGTTTTCATCTTCATTTTCAAAAGGTTGGTTAGTGTTTTGTTCATCCATAAGAAACCTCTCTAAAAATCTAATCAAATTATTATTCAAAATTTTATCTCTAAATCCATAGTAACACAAAATAAAAAAACACAAGCCCCGCAGAAAAACCTTTGCCGCAGCCGGGTTTTGAGGAATTTATGGAAGAGCAGGAAAAGACATTAAAGTGAAGGGTGAAGAGTGAGGCGTGAAGAGAGTTGAACGGTTGAAAAGTTGAACGGGTGAATTGTTTGTTACGTAAAAAGATACTAAGGCGCTAAGGCACTAGGGCACTAGGAGGTTACGGAATAAAGGCGATAAGGCGATAAGTTTCCGCCCCATTTTGTCCGTCATGTCATTCTGAGGGCGAAGCCCGAAGAATCTCATTACCATCGACATGTCATTCTGATGGAATGAAACGACCGAAGAATCTACTCGGATTTTAAGGGGATCCTTCGGCTAAAGCCTCAGGATGACGTAGAAATCCTGAAATAAACTCAATATGACAAAATGGGGCAGTGTCTTATCGTCTTGCATTCAAAAACCTAACCTCTCAGTGCCCTAGCGCCCTAGGGCACTAGTATCTTTTTCCGAAACAAACCCTTCAACCATTCAACACTTCAACTATTCAACCCTCTTCACCCTTCACTCTTCACTCTTCACTCTTTGACCCCTCACCCGACACTTCGTGTCGCCCTCTCCCACAAGGGGAGAGGGGATTGTTTTGTAGAAAACTTTTCACCCAATCAACTCCCCTCACGCTTCACTTTGATAAGAACTTATCGTCCTATCGTCCTAACGTCCTATCGTCTTTTATTCCGAAACAAACCCTTCAACCATTCAACACTTCAACTATTCAACCCTCTTCACCCTTCACCCTTCACTTTCCAGTGCGCCCCCTCTTGTCAAAAAAAAAATTTTTATGTTAAGTTAAATTTGGAAGGAATTTTAGAGATATGAAATTACTTAGAATATTTTTTACCCTTATTTTGCTGTGCTTTTTTACGGCAGCGTACGCAAAAGATACAGCCGCAGAAAAAGATTACAGGCTTGATTATGTGAACATCAACTGGTGGAAAAACTACAACGACGAAAACCTTGTCAATCTGATGATGAGTGCTTACAACAACAATCAGGATTTGAAAATCGCGACAATTAAATCCAGACAGGCAGATCAAGCTGTTAAGGAGGCTTTTGCAAACGAACTTCCAAACTTGAGGTTCAACGGAAATCTAGGACGTGAGCTTACGGCGGCGGATACAAGATTTGGAGATGTTTTAATCCCCGATTATTCGCAGACAAGATTTCTTCTGCCTCTTACAATGACTTACGAAATTGACATCTGGGGCGAAAACAGGTTAAAAACCAGAAGTATTGAAAAGCAGCGCGATATAATTAAGCAGAACGAGCGCGCTTCATACATAAACATCACAGGCGAAATCGCCTCAAACTACTTCAACCTTGTTAAACTTGACAAACTGATTAAAAATCAGGAGCGGCTGGTTGAAATACAGAAGAAAATAGCCGCGATGGAAGAAAAAAAATACAAAAACGGTCTTTGCTCTACGGTGGAAGTTTTAATAGAAAAGCAGGCTCTGACAGTTTTTGAAGAAGAACTTAATGATTATAAAAACAAGCAGGATACGGTTTTGAACCAGCTTATCGTACTTCTCGGCGACAGAAATATTAAGGAAATAGCAAGAAGTTCTTATGAGTATCTCGCGGTTCCGGAAATCCCAGAAAGTATATCCGCAGGTGCAATCGGAAACAGACCCGATCTTGTTAAGGCGGAAGATTACATAAAAAAAATCGGCTATGACGTAAAAACTGCCAGACGTGATTTTTTGCCGAAGTTTGTGCTTTACGGACAGGCCGGATTTAATGCTTACAACAATTTGTCGCACCTGTTTGATTCGCACACGTTCCTGTCAAACTTCGGCATTCTGCCGTCTATTGATTTGTTTACTGGCGGGGCGAAAATGGCACATTTAAGGTTCAATAAACTTGAATACGAAAAGGCTTCCGAGATTTACGAAAAGGTTTTGCTGACGTCAATTCAGGAGCTTAATGACTCCTTAAATACCGCCAAAACTTCAAAAAACAATTACGGCAAGAGTCTGGACAGGTTGAATTTAGAAAAAGAAAAATACGGTTTGAGTGAAAAAAAACTTAATATCGGGGCTAAATCTCAGCTTGATCATTTAAAGGAAGAAGAAAACCTTATCTTAAGCGAGCGGGCCGAGATTTCAAACAAAATCAACTGCCTGATTTCAACGATTAATCTTTATAAAGCTGTCGGCGGGGTTGATTATAATAATTTACCGGCTGAAAATGAAGAACAGATTTAAGTAACTTAAAAAAGCCTCACTGATTAACAGTGAAGCTTTTTTATATAAAAGACCATTAACGTAATTCTCTTGTGATATTTGTATCTTTCAGGTATTGTTTTTCAAGAGTTCCATTGACATAAATTCCGCCGTCAGCTTCGACAAATATTTCAAACATGTCCGGCTTAATGCAGCTTGTTGAATTGTATTTGCAGTTTGGTTCTTTATCACCGTTTGTGTCAACAGTAATCTTTGCGTCACCGGCAAAGTTTGAAGAAGGCAGGAAAAATGCTACATTGTCTGCCGTCGTAAAACTCGGGGTTCCAAAAGTTCCGCCGCCGCCCGGAGTGCCGGGGCAGTTGATTGCAGCATTGTCAACTACGTTCACTTTCATAGCAAAGAGTTCACAGAATTTTTCGTTGTCTTTGTATTTTTTGCCGTTTAGTTCAACTTCATTTGTGTTATCCAGTCCGACTGCATCATCCGTTTCAGAGTAAAGATAATCGTCATTAACAAGCTCTGTTACAATTCTTTCGACTGTAGTATAAGCCTTTTTAAACATTAATTTTTGTCTGTCCGGCTGGATATTTTTAAGAGTAGGAATAAGCATTGCCGCAATAACACCGACAATAAGTAATGTTACAAGTACCTCGCCTAAGGTGAAAGCTTTTAGTTTATTGTTCATAAAAAATCCTCATTTAAGTTAATAATATTATTATACCACTATTTCTTTTTTCAATATCATTATAAGAAAGTTAATTTACAAAAAAATCATCTGTATAGTTTGTTTTTATATGACTAACGAGTTTCCAATCCTTGACCGCAGTTTAGAGATATGTTATAATAAATATATAAATAATCAAGATTGGAGCGGAGGTATGATTAAAAAATTACGGGCTGTTACAACGGCTGAAATGCTAATTGTTTTGCTGATAATCGGTATTCTTGCCGTAATGGCTTTGGTTACGATTAAACCTTATGATAAAACTTTCAAGTGGCTGTATGTGAGAATGTATCATGCTTTAGAAACAGCTGTTTATAATTCAATGATGACAAGAAGCGAATTTCCTCAAACTTCAACGGAATTTTGTGATATGCTTCTTGAATATATAAATTCACCGGAAAACAACTGCAACGCCGGTGATTTGTCCCGCGATGCCGTTGATTTTCCTGAAGCAAATGTTAAAATCGTTGCAAGTAACGGCATGTATTTGTGGATAGCCGCAAACGGAGGTGCGCCTTATGTCCATACTGAAGTTATTGACGGCAGTACTGTTTCAATGAAATATTATGTAGTATTTGCAGATATTAACGGAAATAGAGCACCGAATGTTGCCCAGCGTCCGGAAGCAATAATGGAACAGTGGACAAGTGAAAGCAAACTTGTTGATATTGTTGCATTTGTTGTGACTGAGGCTTCTGTTGTTATTCCGATCGGTCCTCCGGAAATTGATACCCGATATATGCAGGCAATGACAATATATCCGCCGGAAGATGAAAACAGACCCGAAGGAAATCATTCAAAACCAAGTACTTATTACTGGGCAAAAAATGATGCATGGGGCAGAGGAAAATCTATCTCAGAGCCTATGTCTTTAGATTTCAGAGAAGATTTCCCTGCGGATGGTCCGTTTTATGTTGATTATCCGGAAGCAAACCTCGTAAACCAGACAAAAGGCTGCACGCAAAGCAATAATCTTGTATCACCTTGTTATGTGAAAATTGAAGAATATAACTAGTTATATTAATAGTAGAAAAACGCGTTTCTGTTAAATTTAACGGAAACGCGTTTTTGTTTTATAGGGGAGTCATACCACCTGTATTTATTGTAAAACACAGGTTTGTATCCGTGCTTGAATTTCTTTAACACGCCTAATTTCTGTGCATATTTTATTCTGTTTAGTTTCCATAAAAGCTAATTCAAACTCCAGAGCTTTGGTTATGGCTTTAAAATCGGGGCAGATTGGGAAAATTATTTTTCGGGTTTCAATGCCGGCAAAATCCGGAAAATATGAAAAGTCCTCTTCCGGAGTTATTTTTCCTCCGATAATTACTGTTTTGCCTGTGTTATGTACTTTTTGTGCAGTGTCCAAAACTGTATTTATCAGCTTTGGGGCGGCTATATCTTTAATCCCGAGCGATTTTGCAAGATCGTTTCTCCCGATTACAATCCCGTCTAGTTTTTGGAAAGCCTCACTGTATATAATTTCATCAAGATTTTTCATTCCGTTTTTGGTTTCTATATTTATATATAAAGCGGGACTATTCGCGCTATCATTGTAGATTTCTTCAATACTTTTTACAAACTTTTTCACAGCATAAACTGACTCAATCATCGGAGCAATTACCGAATCTGCTCCTGCTCGTTTGGCATCGCAGATATCCCGTATTGCCCCGCAGCCGCCGATTTTGATTGCAAGCTTCAACCCTGCATCTCCGGAAATCTGTCTTAAAGCCAGAATTTCGTCCAATGATATATCTTCTGTTTCAAATTCAATTTTTAATCCGCAGGCGCCGTATTCCTGCTCGAGTTCCAAAAGCCGTTCCTTTAGCAATTTTTTATTCCTTTCTCCTCATCCTATCACAAAAATCCGCTTTATATTATTCCGGCATTCTTGTGTTACAATTTTTTTAAGGGAGAAAAGGTTATGAACGAAAAAGAAAAAATGATTGCAGGGCTGATTTACAATCCTTCTGACAGCGAGCTTTTTTACGACAGAATGAACGCCAAAACAATCTGCCAGAAATATAATCAAATAAGCCCCAAAGAGCTTGAAACACGCAAAAATATAATAAAAAAACTTTTCGGCAAAACCGGCGAGCATATTTATATAGAGCCGAATTTTTTCTGTGATTACGGTTACAATATCGAAGCCGGCGAACATTTTTATGCAAACCATAACCTTGTAATACTCGACTGTGCAAAGGTTAAATTCGGTTCTCACGTAATGATAGGCCCTAACTGCGGATTCTATACGGCAGCACACCCGATAGATCCTGTGGAGAGGGCAAAAGGTATTGAATTTGCAAAACCGATTACAGTCGGGGACAACGTGTGGTTTGGCGGGCATGTGTGCGTTATGCCCGGAGTCACAATCGGCGACAATACGGTAATCGGCGGCGGAAGTGTCGTGACAAAAGATATCCCGTCCAACGTCGTTGCCTGCGGCAATCCTTGCAAGCCTGTAAAAACTTTATAATTCTCCTTCTTAATCCCGAACGGGCGGATGTTTCCTTCCTTTATTCAAAACAAAATGTTTCCGTAAACTGATTTCAAGAAAGGAAACAAAAAATGAGTAAAAATTTTAATCTTGTTACAGATGTAGAAAAATTTCTTGAGGAACTTGAAAACTTAGACCAAAAGCCTCTTTATGATATGACGGCGGAAGAAGCACGGGAATTTCTCCTGTCTGTCCAGCGCAAATATCCCGTAAATATTAAAGCCGAAATCATTGACAGATACGTAACCTGCTCTAACGGGGCAGAAGTTGATATCAGAATTGTGCGCCCCGAAAATTGTGATAGTGAAAAGCTTCCGGCAATAATATACGCTCATGGCGGCGGCTGGGTTACGGGCGATAAGGAAGTTTACGATACTCTTATAAAGAGGCTTGCAACCGAATGTCATGCTGCCGTGATTTTCGTAAATTATAACCTTGCACCGGAATTTACATATCCTGCTGCATTGAACGAATTCTGCGGCGTGCTTGAATACGTGAGTAAAAATCCTGATGAATTCAATATAAATCCTGAAAAAATTATTACAGCCGGCGACAGCGCTGGCGGAAACCTTGCGGCTGCAGCGGCTTTAAAAACTATCTATGAAGGCAGCAATATAATAAAAGCTCAAATCCTTTTATATCCTGTAACAGACGCTTCTATGGATACAAAATCTTACGATGAATTTAAAAACGGCCCGTGGCTTACTAAAAAATCAATGGAATACTTCTGGGATGCTTATATTCCGGACAAAAAAACAAGAAAAGAAGTTTATGCAAGCCCTCTGAATGCAGATGCGGACGAACTTAAAAATCTTCCGCCAGCCCTTGTAATCACAGCAGAAAACGATGTCTTGCGGAACGAAGGAGAAAAATTTGCACTGAACCTTAACCGTGCAGGAGTTGACGCTGCAAATATAAGACTCAACGGAACAATCCATGACTTTATGATGTTAAATGCACTTTACAATTCTGCGCCGACAAATGCTGCTTTTACTAGTGTTTGCGGATTCTTGAAGAAATATTTGAACTAAAAATGAACAATTTCAATTTCTGATTCGTTATTATAATGTAACAACTTTAAAAGGAGGTTCTTATATGACAGAAGAAATCAGAAATGAAGAAATTAAACAGGAAGGAAAAGTGTGTAAATGTGAACAGGATATGTTTAAAAAATTCGCCCTGATAACCGCCGGAGCATTCACAGGATGTTTGCTGGCACTATGTGTATATACAAGCTTTGCAAAACCTCCGGTTCCGCCCTCACCTTACGGAATGCCGCCGGTACAGATGCAGCGTCCTTTTAATCCACATGAATTCGGACGTCCCGATTTTGGACCTCACCACAGAATCGACAGACGCGACCATAGACGCGGCGACTTCCACAAAAAACACCTCAAAAAAGATTTCCAAAAACCCCAACCAGATAAGGATAAACTCTCTAGATAAATTCCACTGCCGGAGCAACACCACTCCGGCAGTTTTTTTATAATCTAATCGTTATTGTATGAGTTTAAAGAATTTAATAATCTCATCAACATTATTCACTGTGAGGAGGGGATTAAAACGAGCCGTGTCGTTTGAGTTTTTAAACCCGAAGCCGTATGTAACAGCAATAAATTGACAGCCGGCTTCAGCTGCCGCAATTCCGTCAGAGGCGCTGTCCCCGATAAAGATAGTTTCTTCAGGTCTAGTATTTAAGTCGCTAAGACAATTATTAATAAGATCTTTTTTGGTAAGTTTGTTATTATTGTCAGCCCCGTGAATAGCATCAAAATATTTGTCCAATTCAAAGTGTGATAATATTTTATCTAAGGTATCTTGCCTTTTGTAACTGGCAATACCGATTTTATAGTTTTTATTTCGTAAATATTTTAGCAGTTCCATAATATTTTTATATGCGGCAGCATTGTATAGATCCCCGTTTATATAATTTCTTCGATATTCATCAGCACTCTTTTGGGCTGTGGCTTCATCAACATGACAAAATTTAATGAAGGCCTTTTGTATCGGAGATGTGCTAATAAATATTTGTAATTCATTATTCGTTAGCGATTGTAATTTATATCGTTCAATTGTTTTTTTTACAGCAATTTTAACGCCTGGCGAACTATCAATTAAAGTTCCGTCTACATCAAAAATTATCGTGTTAATCATTTTACTTGACCTTATTTTTTGTTTGATATCGAGATGTTGTTAAAAATTCTATTTTTATATATTTTTGAAACCGATTAATCTGTTGGATAATTGCTCTTGTTGTTTCTTTTGGAGTATCATTTTGCCGGTAATATTCATAATTGTCATCATAATAGTTTGAAGTGTATTTTGAAAAGCCGTCAAATCCGGCAAGTACAACTTTTGAAACATTCAATTTTATCAGCATTTTAATCAAAAGATATAAAGATGTGTTACCCACAATAGTTTCATTTGACGATAAATCATTCCAATTTAATACATAATCCGCTATATTATCTCTGTTTTCAATGTTACTTGTAATAATAAGTCTGCTTTTTATGTTATTAAGTGAAAACAAATTTTTAAACTGCTCAAACCGTTTTGCATTACTTATAAATACATAATCTGAGTCAAATATTTTATTAATATGATTTACTGAAAAAATAACCGGTTTGTTCTGATGAATATATTCATCTATTTTCTCATATTTATTTGAAATTGACCGGCCCGGACCTAAAAGCAACACTGATAAATTCTTTAAATGACTTTCCAATTCATTATAAGCTTTTTTATCATCTACTTTTCTGCTTTGGTGTTTCAGATAAAGTTTTTCAATATATTCTTTATCAAAAACAAGTCGTTTATTTTTTTCAACCATATTTACAATTTTGTTGATTTCCTTGACTGTCAGCATGTTTTTATCAAACAGATAATTTACGTAATTCGGATGACAATCAGAGGAGGCGGAAATATAAAACGGCAATTGGTATCCCCAGGAATATTTGTTTGAAAATTTCAGGATTTGTATATCAATTATCTCTAAAATTTCACTGATATCATAATTTTTATTAAAATTATTGTTTAAATACATTGCCATAAGTTCAGTATTGCAATTTCCGGCACTCTTTCCCATCCCGTAAAGACTAGCATCAAAATATAAATTCCTTTTGCATGGAATGTTCAAAAGTCCGATTGAATTTGCGTATGCAAGCTGAAAATTATTATGTGAATGGTATGCAATACCAATCTCCGGCAATAAGTTGTTATTCATCAAATGGAAATATCTTATAACTTTTTCTTCATGCATAAGACCATAGCTGTCAACTATAGATAATGCCATTGGTTTTAAATCATTAACTTTATCTATTAGATCCAGCATTTCTCTGTCTGTATAAGAAGTAATTGATACAGGCTGTAAAAATACAGTATACCCTTTTCTTTTAATTTGTTCACAATATTTTATAGCTTCATCTATTTGATTTTTCCTAAAAGTTATACGTAAAATATCAATAAAAGAATCTTTTTGCGGCAATACATTATCAATAGAGCATGCTCCATAATCGATCATTGCAGAAATTAAGGTGTTTTTCTGTATCTTGCAGAACATAGTTTTAATCGATTTGGTATCTGGAAATACACAACGATCCGGACTGTATGAATCTTTATCCCTTATATAACCTACTTCTATAATATCGATATTTGCTTTTTGTAATTTTTGAAACATCCAGATGATATTTTCATATCCGAAATGCCAATCATTTACGTATCCACCGTCTCTAAATGTACAATCAAGAAGTTTAATTGTCATTATTTCAACCTCACCTTTTTATACATAAACTCAGCAAATTCAAAATCTATGGGGTAGTCCACATCTATACCTTCAATTTCATCAATAATATATATATATGGATGTTTACCTACATAATTTTTATTTTCAATCATTTTTTCTTTTGTTGTAATATTAATAGCTGCATTTAAATTAATAATGTCTGGTAAATCTTGGCTACGTGGTTTATTATTTTCGTTATAATTAAGAGGTTTACCATCCAACCATAAAAAATCTTTAACAAGATGACCTGTGTTTAAAGAATCATAGCTATCTATGCATTCCTTAAATTTTTCAATTGCATTATATATTGTATTGTCAGCAACCAATGGACTTGTTGTATTTGTAATAACAACAATATCAGCCGGAAATGTTTCAGCCAAATGTTTATAAAGTTCATTTGGTTGAATCTCATCTGTACAATAGTAAGGTTCTCTTCTAATAACCTCACATTCCATTTTTTCGCCAATTGAAAGAATTAAATCGTCATCAGAATTAATAACAATACCATCCAAATTCTTAATTCTTTTTAATTGGTTAATTTTAACTTCAAGTAAAGAACTATCTGCAAAGGGTCTGGTATTTTTATTAACGATTCTTTTTGACCCTCCTCTTGCCATAATTAATGCTTTTGTAACTTTTGTCATATCAAAATCCTTTCTTTATTTTCTCTATAATCTCGTCTTCGGATAACTCGTCCGTGTTATATTCAAATACTGTTTTTGAATCTACCATAGGATAATGATTTAATGATGATGACTTAATCATATTTTCAGGAGATACTTTGTGAAATTTATGCCAAGTATATAAAATATGTTTTGGTATATTGATTGAACTAAATAATTCAAGAAGCCCGCACCGTATTGAAATTATTCCTTTAGATAATGATGCAAGGTACATAGCCTGGGTTATTGTTGCTGGAACTGAAAATCCTAATTCGGAAAAGCCATTTTGTGTATTTACAAATATGTCGTAACCTTTTTCTTTTAATTTAGCAATAATATTTTTCCAAAAGTTTTTAGGTAAAGCTTTTACCCCTTGTGCTTCTGGTATCACAAATATAAAATTATCAATATTTAAATTTTTAACAAATTGTAAAATATCTTTGTCTTTATCATTATATACAGGAGTTTTATTCTGAAAATTTTTTACACCTGCAAATTTCTTTATTACATTGGGATAAGGCTCTATATCGCCTATTTCATATTTTTTAAACAGCGCAGCCGACTCTTGAATGGTTGAATGAATAACCTGTACTGATGTTCCTTTATATTTGTAAACCCTTTTTCTTAATGATTGATTATAATGCTCAATAGTCAGATTTTCTGTGATATAGCATGGAATATTATCATTATTGAAAAGTCTGAACATGTCTTTATAAACATTTCTGTGTGTTATAATGCAAGGAGATTTAATTTTATGTTTTTGAATAAGTTCATCTATCATAAAATTTAAAAGATAAGCTTCTCCCAATCCTTTAGTTCTAACTATAAACATATAATCGTGTTTTTTATATATAGGTTCTAAAAGTTTATAAAGAAATATTTGTTCAAAAGATTCTGGAAATATTGATAAATATCTTTCTGTTCCATTTTGAATGTTTTTAGTCCCATGGTGAATAAGTGGTATATCAAACAACCGAACTTCTTTTTCTTCAAAATATTTTATTTTTTCTAATAATTTCATTTATAATTTCCTTATACAATGCTTAATTTATTTGTGTCTTCTAATAAAGTGATATTATCACCAAGTTCTTCTTTTATATTAGGATTTGCAACTATATAATTTTGTGTAAATACATCAGAAAACATCCCGTATAACCCGATAGGATTTATCGAAACTATTTCTGTATTTGGATAAACAGTATTAATAAAAGTTTTAAAAGATGTCCAGAATGTTTTGTGGGCCTTATAGGCATTGTCAACTTTGCCTGATGATATTGAATATGAATTACTGCAATCACAGCCTACAATATAAATTCGCTTAGGATTTGTATAACATATAAATTGTAATGCTGAATAAACAGAACCTCCTATATCTCCAAAAGGTTCGCATTCAAGATTAACAGCCCATCTGTATTCACGTGAATCTAAAAGACAATATGGCAATACATTCTGGTTATAAAAACGATATTGAGGATGTCTGTCTATAGGCATTTTTCGATCTTGATTAATTTTTAGCCTGTGCGGCGAAGGTATAGCAAAGAATTTTTGACAATTATTACCTTCATACTTATCAATATCATCGTTTAAATCAGAATTGTTTTTGAAGTAGTCATTTGCAAATAAATAATCAAATTTTATATCCTCAAAATAAATTGCAGCATTTACTCCGACATGTATAGCGCCTTTTATAGGAGTATAGTAGTTACTTGTTGGTCCTGTTGCAACAAGAACAACCTCTTTTCCCTCATTTATTCTTTTATATTTAAGGTATGGTTTATGTAAAATTTGTACTTGATTTAAAACGTGCATATCATAGTACATATCCTGAATTCTATTATAAATTTGAGCTATTTGTTTTTGATAGGTTATTGTCTTTGCTATTTTCCAAATCAGAATATTTAGAAAATAATAATATTTTTCATTATCATTTTCAATTGTTTTTAGTAAACTGTAAAAATAACTTTTTTGGCAGTATTGTCTTTTCTTAAAATTTATTTGAGATCTTTTGTAAATTCTTATTCCTAAAATCGTAATTATTTTATTTAAACCATCCTGAGTTGATTTATAAATAATCATATACTTCCTCCTGTAATATCTATTTCTTAATAATTTGTCTCATTATTGAGTTTAATAATTCTTCTTCATCGATATTTTCGGTATCATATTCATATAAATATGCTGATACATTAGGTAATTTTTTCAAGCTTGACATTTTTATTACATTTTGCGCACTTTGTGGTGGAAAAATCATATTTTTGTAACCTCGCTGTTTAAACGGGGTATATAATGCTATATAAGGTTTATCCACACCGGCTTGAGATATAACTTCCAGAAATCCACTTCGCAATCCTATTACCGCTTTGGCCTGTAATGTTAAAGCATAAGCTTCTTGATGTGATAAATGACAATGTTTAACTTTTCCTATAAAATTTTTATTAAGTTCAATGTTAAAAAACGTATCGTATCCCGCATTTTCTAATTTTGTTTTTAAGTTTATCCAGAAGTTATTGCTTATTGAGGGATTAGACTGTGCCTCAGGCGAGATTAATACAAAATTATTTATATCCAAATTTAATTCTTCTATTTTAATGCCTAAACTCTTTTCTACGTCTTCTGAGATAATTGGGGTTTCAAATTCAACACTATTATTTGAAATATTTAAAAATCTGGTAATACAGTCCAAAATGTGAATATTTTCTCCTTGTTGGATGGATTGTTCTAGCTTATAAAAAATTGAAATTGGAAATATATTATATATTTTATGATTATTAATTTTATCAAGTTGTTCTATTATTAATCGGTCTTCATGTTTTAGCGGTAAAACTGCGCATGTTGCATCAGGGAAAAACATTTTAGCTATATTACGAGCATAAGCATGTTCGCATCGGGTTATAAATAACGGTTTTTGTGTTCCATTTTTATTAAAAAAATATTTTGCAAGTGTCATAAATAAATATGTTTCTCCGGACTTATTCCAAAGAAAATAAATATCATCATAATCTTCAATATTTATTTCTTCTTTAGCCAATAAATTTAAAAATTTATTTTTCACATTGTTTATTAAGTCATTTTTTGAAAATATTTTTAAATAACTAACAGTACTGTTCTTTATTTTAGTTTTGCCATACTGAAGTATTGGCATACTTAATATCTTTATTTCTGTTTCTTCTAAATATTTTATTTTATCAATTATTTTCACTTGTAGGAGTCTCCTTAGCATTACTATTATTTTTAACATTGCACAATACTAAACATTTTGTCGGATTCTTGAATCCGCATAATTGCTTCTTTATACGAAAAAGGTTTATTAAACAGCGTAGAAGTACCGAGGACAAAGCCTTTAACGCCAAGATTGCACCACTGGTTAATCCTCTCCTGTGTCACTGCTCCGTCTATGTAAATTTCAAAATCAAAATCTCGTTTCATCAACAATAATTTTTCTATTTTTTTATCAACATAAGTCTGGTATTTGCGTCCTGCATGACCGGGGTTTACGCCTAAGACAAGCACTCTGTCCACTGTATTAAGTAATTCTTCAATATTTGCAATAGAAGTTCCGGGATTAAGTGCTATCCCTGCTATTGCACCGTGCTGGTGGATTTTTTCTATCGTTGTTGCCGGATCCGGGTCAACTTCAGGATGGATATATATAATGTCAATTCCTAAATTGAACAGTATTGGCAAATAGTTATATGGTTTATTCACCATCAAATGAGCTTCAACCTGTTTTGTTGTATTTTTCTTTATATAAGCCATATCCTGATAACCCATTCCGAAGTTATCAACGAAACTTCCGTCCATAATGTCTATGTGGAAAATATCTATTCCTGCTTCTTCTAAATTTTTCACTTCATCTCTTAAACACGCATAGTCAGCACACATCATTGATGCGGAAAATTCTATTTTCATTTAAATTCCCTCCATTGTTAAAGGTCTGGATACAATAAAATCAAAATTATGTACGTTAATCGTTTCATCCGGTTCAAGCACAATAGTTGTGCCTTTTTGGATATTGAAACCTTCCAGTTCAAATTCTCCGTTCAAAAATGTTAAACATTCGAGAGTGGATGAATTATTTGTATATTCTGATTTGTTTTTAACTAATCTGGTTGAATACATACGTTCGGTAATTTCATCCCCGTCATATTTCCTTGCGTTAGACTTTTTTGACACATCAATGGACTTTAAAGCAGAAGTTGTTTGTAAAGGACGTTTATTTCCGTTTTTGTCAATTCTGTCAAAATCATAAACCCTGTAAGTGGCATTGCAATTTTCCTCAATTTCAAATACGAGGCTGCCTGCAGCCATAGCGTGCATTGTTCCGGCTTCAATGTAAACATAATCGCCTTCCTTAACGGATAAATAATCAATGATGTCCTCATATTTACCTTGAGCGACTTTATTTTTCAAATCTTCAGAAGATTTTGCTTTGCAGCCGTCATAAATTTTTCCGTTCAGCGGGACTTCTAAAAAGTACCAGCTTTCGTTCTTTCCAAACTCAGCACCTTCAAGCTCTTTTGCAGCTCTGTCATCAGGATGAACCTGCAGGCTTAAATCTTCAGTGGCATCAACAAGAGCCAGTAAGAACGGAAATTCTTTAAATTTTGCGAGTCCGAATTTTCCTTTGTTATCATCAAAATATTCTCTGAAAAGCCGTCCTTTGTATTCTCCGTTTAATATTGAGCTTTCAAATTCTCCGTTAGAAATTAAAGAATACAAATGCCCTATTTTTTTGCTGTCTGTTCCGGAATATTTTGTAAGTCTGGAACCGCCCCAGATAGTTTCGTGTACTATTGTTTTAATTATTAACATACTTACCTCTACAAACTTTCATCGAATACAACTTCCAGATTTTCAAGCCCCTGATTGCGTTCAGGGCATATAGAATAAGCACATTTCAGTCCGGAAGGTTTGTTGTCATTAATCAAAATTCTTTCACCCATCGGCATTTCAAAAAGCATCAAATTATACCGGATTTTATTTTCTGCTAAAAATCTTTCGGTTCTTTCGCGGGCATCTTTTTCTCTTGCTGTGATTATCAGAATAAAATCTTCCTCCGGAATAGACTGCAAAAATTCTTTTGCGCCTGGTAAAAATTTGTCTTCTCCTGTTTTATAGCCGTTATGCTCGACAAGAGTTCCGTCAAAATCCAGAATCCAGGTGTGCCCTAATTGTGATATTTTCAACTTTTCTTTAAGCATTACCCCTCCCGTTTATGTGTTCGCTGACAAGTGAAACGCCGTTATAGAACGCAAGACACATTGAATCATAATCTTCCCAGCAGTGGCTGGCTAATGAAAGCCAGATAATTGCATGGATAAATTTAATATCTTCAATCCTGCAGTTTTTCATGTTGTCTAAAATTTTTTGAGTGAACGGTTCCCATCTGTTTGATGAGATTTTGTATAATACTTCATTGTCAGTAATCGTTAATTCAAAATCTTTGATATTGAATCTGTCGAAGTTCCCGCACGTTGAGTAATACAATTTTGCCCAGTCATAACGGATGTCGCCAAAAACTTTTTGTTTCCCGAAATAGCCTCTGGCATCAATAAAATAAATTTTATTATTTTTATCAACCATTGTATTTGTGAGCGTGCAATCGCCGTGAATCGGACAAAATATAGTGTCCATAAGTTTGTTTTCAACAGCAGTTTTAAAATCTTCCTGAAATACAATGGGATTTTTATAGTTTTTTCCGTTAATCAGGATATAATCTTTATCGGCAAAAGGAATAACTTTTTTTATACTATTTAATCGGTCAATGGTTTTAGTATAGTATTCCTGTAATAAATCATCCTTATTCCCTGGTTCAGTTCCAAAGGAGTGCATTTTATTTACAGAAGCTATTAGATTATCTGTAATAGCTGCCTTTTGGCTTTCCGTCAGTTCAGCCTGAAAAATATTTGTGCCGTTAATTTTTTGCATAGTGAGCGGATTAAAGCTGTAAATTTTCGGAATAGAGTCAAATCCGTATTCAACCATTTTTTTGTACCAGACAATTTCCCGATCGATAAGTTTTTTGCCTTCTTCCGTTAAACCGTATTTTATAACCTTATCCTCAGTAAATTCCATTTTATTATATGGTCTGCACCGGTTTTCGTTATCTTTGAATTTGGCAAGAGCCTCAAGCGTTCCTACTTCCGGACAGTGTGGCATTTGCATAGGTAAAAGTTTTATTCCGCTGTCTTTTAACCAGCCGGTAAATGAGCCTGTTTCCGGAATATCCTTTAATAATTTTTTGTTTTCAAAAAGAAAACATCCTGCCACGCCAAATTCATCAGAAGGTATTTTATCTAATTTCCCATTTATAAAACTCCACGAACATAGAGAACCTTTCAAAATTCCAACATAGTTTCCATCCGGAAGGTTTTCAGGCTTAAAATCCTCGGATAACAACAAATCTGACCACATTAAAAGAAACTTTTCATCATCATTGACAAAATCTAATGCCTTTTTTATCCCGCAGATATTTCCTGTGCCTTCTGATTTTATAAGTGTATATTTTATATTTTTTGCAAAGGTGTCCAGATATTTTTCCAAAACGTCATACTTGTAATCACCTATGATTACATACCTGGCGTCAGGATATTTCTTAAATGCATAAAAGATAATAGGGAGATTATTAACCGGCACAAGACATTTAGGTTTGTTTCTGGTTAAACCT
>CALUPM010000003.1 GCA_944322665.1 Candidatus Gastranaerophilales bacterium
AATTAAAACCTTTCCTTTCAAACCACGACTGTCAGGCTGTTCTGAACCTTGTCAACGAAAACCTATACACACTTTTTGAAGCCTGCGCAGTCGGCTCGTTCGCTGATGACTATGAAACTCTGGACATTTCTTCAAATTCGTCGGTTTCTTGCGTGCTTTCTTCCGGCAAAATAAAAGATGACGTGATAAACGGGCTTGATTTAGCAGACAACGTCAATATAAACCACTTCAACACTAAAAGAAACGAATATTTTGAATACTTAACTTCCGGCGGAAGGTCACTTGTCTTAACCAAAACTTCCTCCACGTTATCCCGTGCCAGAGAATTGCTCTATGAAGATGTTGATGTTATTAATTTCAGAGGCAAAAAATTCAGAAAAGATATTTGCAAATCTTCTGATTAGTTGATATTTTTTCAAACATCATTAAAAGACTTTATATGTTAAAGAGCAGTAAGAATTACTATGAAATTTTAGGAGTTACCCCTGACGTTGAGGATGCTGACTTGAAAAGCATCTACAGACGCCTTGTGAGAAAATATCATCCTGATATTAACCCGGACGGCGAAGTAAGGTTTAAAGATATAATGGAAGCCTACGAAACTCTCTGCGACGAAAAGAAAAGAAAACAGTACGATATATTAAACGGATTTTTCAAAAGTAGCGGCGCATCATCTGAAAACAAAAGCGAACCTTACCGAAAAAGCTACAGAGCAGCTTCGGATAAAACTTCGCGGCCTGATTCTTTTGAAAAATCTGAAAACAAAAACATTAACTTTAAACAAACGGGTAACGAAAAGAAGGATGAAAAAAACTTTACAGACCTGATAAATGACATTATAGACGGATTTTCACAGAAACCAAAACCTAAAAGAAAATCCGCGCCAAAGCCTCCTGTACCGAAGAACGGTGAAGATATTTACGCGGATGTTGTGATAACCCTAAAAGAATCTGTTCTCGGAACCCACAAGATTGTGAATGTTCTGAATACCGAAATTTGCCCGAAATGCAAAGGCAGAAAATTCATAAACGGTTCAAAATGTTCACACTGCAACGGCAGCGGCAAAATTGAAACCCGCGGGCGGATAAATGTAACAATTCCTAAAAATGTAAAGAACGGTACAAAGCTCAGACTTGCGGGCGAGGGGAAAAAAGGAGAAAACGGCGGAAAAAACGGCAATTTGTATTTGAAAATTGCAATTGAGCCGGATTCTGCTTTTAAAATTGACGGAAACGATTTGATTTGCGAAGCAGCGATATCTCCTTATGAGGCAGTCCTCGGCGGAGATATCGAAATTCCGTCAATAGATGGTACTGTAATTCTTACGATTCCTCCCTGCACAAAGTCAGGACAAATTTTTAGAATTTCTTCAAAAGGGTTGAAAAAAAATAATCTTGTTGGTGATATAATAATAACTGTAAAAGTACAAATTCCCGACAGGATTTCAGAAGAAGAAATTAAACTTTACGAAAAGCTCAAAAGTCTTGCCGGACAAAGCGTAAGAGAGAATTAAATGATAGAAGAAGAACATTTTGAACCTGATAATACTGCCAGAATAAAAGAAGTTTTTGCCTCTATTCAAGGAGAAGGACCCTATATCGGCGCAAAACAGCTGTTTATAAGATTTTGTTCCTGCAATTTAAGATGCCATTACTGCGATACGGATTTTGAAGGCGAGTGTGATGAATATACACCGGAAAAACTTATGGAAGTCATTGAACAGTTTGATCTTAAAACGATTTATTCTGTGTCTTTAACAGGCGGGGAACCTCTTTTGTCTGTCGATTTTCTTGAAAAAATTCTTCCGATTTTAAAAGAAAATCATTTAAAAATTTATCTTGAAACTAACGCAACTCTGCCTGAAGAATTAAAAAGAATAATAGACTATATTGATGTTATAGCAGCAGACATAAAACTTGAGAGCGCAACAGGAATGATGAGTTCATTTGATTTGCATGATATGTTCTTTGATGTATGCAAAGGGCATGAATGCTTTGCAAAAATAGTTTTTGATGACAATATTACAGATGAAGAAATTGACAAATGCATAGAACTTGCAGAAAAATACCATCTGCTTTTAATTCTTCAGCCAAAAATGCTGGAAGACCAGATGACTGTAACATCTGTATTTGCAGTCAAAGTGCTTGACAAATTCCTGAAAAAATACAACAAAGTCCGGCTTATTCCGCAGGTACACAAATTTCTTGCAATCAGATAACATTTTAGAATTTTATTTTAAACGAAGATTTTTCGCGCCCTTCAAATATACAAATGACGGTTTGAAATCGTCCTCACAATTAAGCACAATTAAAACTCTAAGGCACATTTTTAAAGCTTCAGGCACATCAAGTTCATTAAAACACATCATGGCTGTTTCTTTAAAGCCGCAGTCAAGCCGCGCAAACTTTGCAGGAAAAGCTGCATTTAAATCTTTTGTAGTTGTAAAAATCACATGCGATATTTTGTCAATTTCAATATTGTTTTCTTTTACAATCTCTGATAAAAGTTCAATTGTTGCCTGTTTTAAAGCCTCTTCAGTGTTTTCTTCAACAGTTGTTGCGCCTCTTATACCTTTTACTGCCATATTTATTTATTTTTAACTCCGTTATACCAGTCACGCGCAGACATTTCGCCTTTGCCTTCAGGTTTTACTTTTTTAATAATTATTGAACCGCCCGTACAGCCGATTTCGACTCCTTCTTTTGAGGAGCTGATTATTTCACCCTCTCTGCCGCTAAAATCAGACATTCCACAGGAAGTTTCAAGAACTTTTATTATTTTTCCGTCATGGACAAAATATGCGCATGGAGATTTGTAAATTCCGCGCACTAAATTATGAATCTCTCCGGCTGATTTGCTCCAGTCAATAAGGGTTTCATCCTTCGACAGTTTATTTGCCATACAAACGCCGTCTTTACACTGCGGCACCGGTTTTAAATCTCCAGACACCAGCCCTTTTAGAGTTTGTTCAAGTAATTTTGGCGAAAGCTCGCTTATTTTTTCCGAAAGTTGTTCACAATTCATATCGCCAGGGATTTGAATTACTTCTTTCATACAGACATCGCCGCAATCAAGCCCGAGTTCTGTTATCATGGTACAAATTCCGGTTTCACTGTCCCCGTTAATTATCGCACGCTGTATAGGATTTGCGCCTCTGTATTTCGGCAAAAGCGAGGCGTGAAGGTTAATTGTTGCAAACTTTGGAATATCCAGAACTTCCTGCGACAAAATTTGCCCGAAAGCAAACGTCACAAAAAAATCAGGTTTTAAATTTTTTAATTCTTTTTGAATTTCAGGTTCTTTTCTAATGGATTTTGGCTGAAATACAGGGATAGAATTAGCCAGCGCAAAGTCTTTTACAGGCGGTATTGTAATTTTATGTCCGCGTCCGGAAGGTCTGTCAGGCTGGGTCACAACAGCCTGAATTTCAAAATCCGGTAATGAATTTAAGTATTCAAGCGATTTTACAGCAATTTGCGGGGTTCCAAAAAATACGACTTTAATCATTATTTTCTTTATTCTCCAGTGCGTTTTCTATCTCCGGTTCATCCAGAAGCCTGTCCGGTTCTACCGGCGGAAGGTGGTGCTGTTCTAAAATTGAATCCATTTCAAACCGGTTTACACAGTGGTCTATAAACAAAATCCCGTCAAGATGATCGTTTTCATGCTGGATTGCTCTTGCCAGCAACGACCCGTCTTTTGCCTCTGTTACAAAAGTTTTTCCGTGGACATCCATTGCCTTAACCATTACATTTTTATAGCGTTTTACATTTGCGTAAGCTTCCGGAAAACTAAGGCAGCCCTCCTCCACAATGACACCGCCGGATTTTTTTATAATCTTCGGATTGATAAATACCATCGGGCTTAAAGGCTCATTGTTTGAAGAAACATCAATTACAAATACTCTTAAGTTCTGACCTATTTGCGGAGCAGCAAGCCCGACGCCGTTTTGCGCATACATAGTATCCAGAAGATCCTGAACAAGTTCTGTTATTTTTTTTGAAACCTTATGAACCTCTTTTGAAGGCTCTCTTAAACTCTTTTCTCCGTACTTTAAAACTTTTTTTACAGCCATTTTTACCTCTCTATAATTTAAAAGTTTAGAATAAATAAGACTTTTTGACAAGTTTTAAAGCTTACAATTTGGAAATTTCAGATATAGCAGGGTCAAGAAGTCTTCTGCCTACATTTACAAAATTGATTGAACAGAGGGTTTTGTTGCCGTATTTAATCATCTTTTCAACGATACCTTCGCCATATTTAGGATGTGAAACATGATCTCCCTGTTCAAAAGATTGGGTTGCGGCAGGAGTGCTGGCTGCATAAACCGGAACTACAGGAGTATCTTCATTCTCTTCCTCACGCTCGTCATCAAATTTTTCCGGAGCTTCAGTCACCGGTTCTAAAATATCATTTTCACCATGGTTTATATCGTCAATAAAATTCAAATCGTCTTCTGTTAATTCTGCAGCATTGCTGCCATCATCAATAGACTCTTCTTCAATCTTGTTATATATGAATGTCTGATCAATATCTTTTGCAACCTGTTCTATTAAATCATTGTTTAAATCAGTATCTTCCGGCATCAATGGCGCATTTTCCGGCTCAAATTCGTTTTCATAAGGAGTCTGTTCGTTATCTTCAGCAGGAACAAACTCTTCTGCGCCTGCTTCATTATCGGGCGCCTGTTCAGACTCTTCCTCCGGCAATTCCACATCTCCGTCCATCTCAATATTTTCTGATACAGGCTCTGCTTCCACCTGATCTGATACAAAATCACTTTCTATTCTTTCATCTATCACAGGTTCCGGCAAAACCGGCGGCTCCGGAGCTTCAACAGGCATTTTACTGAATACATCAGGTTCTTCCTCAAAGAATTCCGTTTCTGTTTCATCCCGACTTTCGTCGATTTGAACATTCTCAGGCTGATTTATATCTTCTTTTAACTCTTCTTCCTGCAGGAAGTCTGATTCTTCAAGTACCGGTTCCTCAAATTCGGACTCTTCAGGTTCCGTAATCATATCCTCCGGCTCAGGCTCAAGTTCACCTTCTTCAATAATTTCGCCATCAGGCATTATGACTTCTTCTTCTCTCACCTCTTCGCCGGAAATATCATCCTGAATATTTTCCGGCTCATTTACCGTAAAAAAATCATTAGCCGCTGCCTCATCATCTTCTGAAGTTTCGTCATTTAGTTCTGCAGAATGATTTAAATCTGCTTCAATACTTTCATCAAGAGCCGAATCGAGATCATCTTCCTCCTCTTACTCTATTTCCTGCTCACTATCGCGTAAGGCAGAATAATCTTCTTCTTCCTGCGGTCTTCTCTCAACATCGTCTGATAAATCAGTATAAGTATCCTCATTTTCGGTAAAATCATCGGGTTCCTGCTGAATTACAGCCTGCGGAGCCGGAATCTGAGTCAAAACTTCCGGCTGCGCCGCAGCCTGCCGGACATTTTCAACATTATCAGTCATACCAGACTCATCCGGAGCCGGATTATCAGATAAATAAATCGGCTCGGGCTTTACGATTTCAATGGGCGCAAGTTCAATAATCAACGGGATATTCTGCGTTGCTCCGCCCCAGACAACGAATTCATCATGATTAAGTTTATTCAAAAACGTATTGTATGAAGCGAAATCATGACGTGTAGTTTCCGGTGCAAAAAGGATTAAATTTTCAGCTTTTTCTTTTAATTCATAAACATATTTGTAATTGTGGTTGCAAATAATGCTTGTATAAATTTTGTTTTCATTAAGCAAAAGTTTTAGAAGTTTTTTATCGCTGTTGTCATCATTAATCTTGACAAATGAATAAATCGCAGAATTCATTTCTTCAAGAACACCGTAAACATAGGCAATAACTTCACGCTGCAGACCGGAAGAAATATTAGAAATGTCAATAACAGTTGTATAATTATCTTTTATATATTCTTTAAGACTGATAATTTCATATTTTGACTGAGCAAAAACATTTTCTTCTTTGTATTTAAGAAGTTTATTTTTCAACAGTGCAAGTTCCGGTATTTCAGATTCCGCATACTGCTGCGAAACCACTTCAATAAAAGTATCAAACGGGATGAATTTATCGGGGATTGTCCTTGTATATTCCTGAACTTCAAGAAATATATCCTGAATTACCGCACGGCTTGTTGGAGTTACATCGTTCAAATCGCTGCTGTAGATAAAATTGATTGAGTCAAAATTCAAAGGCAGTTTAAAGTTCTGGCCAAATACAAATTTCTTTTCATCCGGATATTTGCCGTCAATATCAAAAATCACGGAGCTTTCAGCATTATTTTCAATTTGTTTTGCAAAATTGGAAACAAGCATAGCAGTATTTTTGGCGCTGTCCGAACAGATAAGCAGATTATTTTGAAGTAATGAATTGTCAACATTAAGAAGAAATTCCTGCTGTGCGAGTTTGCCGATTTTTACCGGAGTTTGAACAGGCAAAATTTCAAGCAAATCTCCGGCGTCAAGCAGCGTGACATTTGCGTCAAGTTTTGGAATAGAGCCGTCGTAATTTTTTACAATACCTTCTCCGTCAAAAGTGAAAAGAAGTCTGACGATTGCATAACTTATACCGTTGTCGGCTTTAAGACTGACTATTTGCCCCACATAAGGCGTTGCTTCATCTTCTATAACCGTAAATCCGCCCAATACCGGTCTATCTTCCGAATCATACAAAACTTTTACTAAATTATTCTTAATTTCCAATACTTTCATTAAAATCTACCTCTTTAAGATGATATTATCATGAACATGCCTTTTTGGTTAAGTTTTCGTTAAGTATCTGATACATTTTTTAAGTCAAGGAGATGATTATAAATGTCAATAGTTGTCATACAAATTTTCAATTCCCGCTTCACAAGACTTTTTACGGTTTCTTTGTAACATCTTAAAAGCGCAAGATTAAGCCCGTTTTGTTCATCCAGAAGTTTTTTAATTTCTCCGGAATATTCTTTATCTCTGGTATTGGGTTCGATTTTGTCTGACAGAAAAATTATTTTTTCAAAATCTGTCATATCAATTTTGCCGAGAGTATGCCAGCGAATAGCGGAGAGTATTTCTTTATCTGTCACACCGAAATCCTTCTCTGCGATATAGGCGCTCACAGGCGCATGGAGGGTTTTATAGTTAAGCATTTCGCACTGTTCGACAGAAAGATGTTTGTCTATTATATCTTTCAGTTTTTCATTAGAAAAACACTTCGCGCAATCGTGCAACAGCCCTGCAATATAAGCTTTTTCAGCGTCCAGATTATATTTAAGCGCAAGTTCTTTTGCGCATCGGGCAGTTCCGAGAGAATGCCGATATCTTTCCTCATTCAAATTGTCTTTCAGCCATTCCAGAATTTCTTTTTCACTAATTTTTGTATAAACCATTTTCTTTTATGTACCTTTCTGCCTTCTCCGGCAAAAGCCCCTTCAGCGGCAAATTGTCGTATATTTTTTTTCTAATTTCTGTTGAGGAGATGTCATTAAATTGCATCTGTGCAAACTTAAAACAGTATCCTTTTTCTTTCATTTCGTCGTATTTCTTGATATCGAAATCATTTTTGCGGACAAATACGATAAATTCAACAAGTTTTCTTAACTTTTCGCTTTCGTACCATTTGTCTAATGTTTCAAAAGCGTCTGTACCGATTATAAAGTTTATTTTCCCGTCAATCCTGTATTCTTTGTAAAGTTCGCATATTGTTCTGTAAGTATAGGATTTTCCTCCAAGTCTGTATTCAATATCAGAAATTTCAAACCGCGGATTATCCTCAATTGCAAGTTTAACAATATTAAATCTGTGCTGTGTTAATTCAGGGAAATTCTCCTTGAACGGAGGTTTAAAGGCTGGAATAAAAAGGATTTTAGAAAAACCGAACTTTTCAAGCACGTATTCCGCCATATAAAGGTGTCCGTTGTGAATAGGATTAAAGGTTCCCGAAAAAACACACATTTTCATAACCGAATTATACCAGTCCGGCTTTTTTTTGTAAAGTAATGTAACAATTTTGCATATTATTTAAAGAAAATCACAAAAAAACCGACAACTATAATAAAAGTCGACAAAAAATAAGTGAAAGGAAACCCGAAAAAGTATGGGAATGTCAGCATCACAGGCAAGATTGTTATCAATAACGGCGCGGTTAAACCACGTCGAACTTGAAACGCAATATCTTTCAAACGCCAAGATACGATTGTCTGACAGCACGCAAAAAGCAAGCGACAAGTACGTTGCGGCATTGAACAAGACCGAATACCAGTACAACTATTACAATGCAGCAGGTGACAAGATTACGATGCCCTTGACAGGCGCGGCATTGACGACTTACGGGGAGTTAAAAAACCAGTACGGGCTTATAAATTCAGCAGGCCAGATACTTGTGAGCGAAACAGACGCTGCCAACTTCCAGAACTCAAACACATTAGAAGAATTTCTGGAGAAATACGGAGTATTAGGCGAACTCGGCACAGGCGACACTATTCAGGTTATCAACCCTGAATACGAGCCGGCATGGGATGACTATTATAAAGAGCTTGAGGAATGGAAAGCAAAAGAACCAGATCCAAACTCCGAGAAATATTTCACATCAGATGTAGATAACGAATTGTACAAGAAGTTTAGGGCAGCATCTCAAAGCTGTTACAATAACGCTCTTAGGGGGATTTCAAGCTGCTATTTACATGTACTTGCACATTTGATGATGGCAGACTTTGAAGAAGGTGGTTCAAAAGGCTATACAACCACAACAGGTGATTATGGTTCTTATTCGGTAATAATTGGATGGAATTATATATATGGTTCGGCCATATATGGAGCAAACATGACTCCTGATATGATTCCGGTATCAGAAGAAGTAATAGACCCGACAGACATTATTTATGCAGCGGAAAATGAAGAAATAAAACAAAAACTTCTGGATGTCTTCAATGACCCGAATGCAGACGAACAAGCAAAAATAAACGAATTATTAATGAATAACTATTATTTTGATGAAAGCGGAAACGTTCAGCTAAAAACCCTTAAACAGAAAATAATAGATATGTTTTATGTGTTGTCAAATTATCAAACAATGGGAATTGACTATAACAGTGTATTGCTTCCTCTGCTTGCAACATTCCAGCAAGACATGGAATTTGCATTTAAAGAATTTGATGAAGACCTGTATAACAAAGATCTAGCAGACTGGGAAGCTGAAAAACCCCATGAACCTACAGTATCACAGTACATCGACGAAGAAACCCGCGCAATAAAAGATTTGGACAAAGCACAGTGGTACGTAAACCTGTGGCACAGAATGAACGGAACAAGCGACTTTAAAGCAGGATTCGGCAACAGCGAAGACTACATCGCAGGCAACGGCTGGGCTTCAAAATCCGAAACCGACCAGAACTGGGCAGTCTTGAAAGACGGGGATATGAACAGCGAAGAATACCTTAAATACGCAATAGAAAACGGGCTAATAACCTTAGAACAGGTACAGTTTGTCGACCCGTCCGACAGCGAAAGCGGAATAGAACAAGCCCAATGGACGTCGATAGTATTCTCGACCGCTCAGGACATAACGGAACAAAAAGACCAGATAGCCATAACAAAAGCCGAAACCGAATACAATCAGGCGCTAAGAGAAATCGAAGCAAAAGACAAGGAATATGATACTCAAATCAAGAAACTTGATACGGAGCACAATGCCTTGCAGACAGAATACGACAGCATTAAGAGCGTAATCGAAAAGAACGTTGAAAGAAGCTTCAAGATATTCTCGTAGAAAGGCGGTAGGGCACTAGGGCACTAAGAGGTTTCGGGATAAAGGCGATAAGGCGATAAGACGTTAGCCGTTTACTGCGAGTGCGAAAAGCCGAAGGATCTTCTGAAAACGCAAGAAGATTCTTCGGTCGTTTCACTCCCTCAGAATGACATGATGGACAAAATAGGGCGGAAACGTATCGCCCTAGCGCCATAGTATCTTTTTCCAAAACAAACTATTCACCCCTTCAACTTTTCAACTATTCAACTCTCCTCACCCTTCACACTTCACTCTTCACCTTTTAACCCTCACCCGAATTCCTACGACTCACTTCGTTCGTCGGGAATTCTACCCTCTCCCAGAGGGAGAGGGGATTATTTTACGTAACGGACTTATCGCCTTATCGCCCTGCAGTCTTATTGCCTTTCAAGACAAAATCTCCTAGCGCCTTAGTATCTTTTTCCAAAACAAACTATTCACCCCTTCAACTTTTCAACTCTCCTCACTCTTCACTCTTCACCCTTCACTTATCAACCCTCCTCACCCTTCACAATCAAGACATCACACCTCGCATTTTCAAGAATCTTCTTACTAACCGACCCGAGCAGAAAATCTTGCATTTTTGTCTTTCCTCGGCTTCCGGTCACAATAAGGTCTATTTCTTTCCCTTTTGCATAATCCATAATTTTTTGCGCCGGATTTCCGCTTAAGACAACCTCTTCGCGCGTCATAAAACCTTTATGCTTAAACCGCTCTTTTAGTTCATTTAATGATTTCATCGAAAATTTCTGCTGCTGCTCTTCTATTGCCATTATCCAGTTTGAATCAAGCGTTCCGTTCAAAAAAAGCATATCCGCTGTTTCGTTTACCGTGCACAAAAATATTTCCTTATTTTCAAGATTTAAATATTCCAGAGCCTTTGTAACCGCAAGATTGGCGCTGTCTGTGCCGTCCGTCGCAAAGAGAATTCTTGCACCATTATTTTCTTCTTTTGATATATAGGTTGTAAGCCTGTCGCTGTAAGCTATTTCCCTTGAAACTGACCCGAGCCACTTCTGAATTCCCTTTTTGCCGTGCGAACCCAGAAGAATTATGTCGTACTTTTCTTTTTCACTCTGCTCTATTATGCTTTCTACTGCACTGCCGCACTGTTTCACAGTTTCTCCGCAAAGCATTCCGAGCTTAGTGATTTCGTCTTTGGTATATTCAAGTATATCGTCCGCAACATTTGCGCAGGAATTGCTGAAACCTGCAGCCTCAAGCTTCACGTTGTCCGGCAGAAAGCTCCAGTCTATTACGCAAATAACATCAATTATCACATCCTTTGCCCATTTTGAAAAATTGTAAAGCGCGTTATAGCTTATCTTTGAACCGTCCGTACAGAATAAAACCTTCATAATTTTCTCCTTGTTTTAATTTGCGTTTGTTTCTCAATATATAATTATGTTAAGGAAATTTAAATTATCTGGTAATCTATATTTTTTTTTGTTATTATGTTTGCAGAAATCAGATTCTTAGGATAAAGTGTTGTAGTTATGACTGCTGAACAGAAGGTGAACCTCAGGGATTACAAAAATTTAATCGAAACAATTGCAAAGGTTGAATATCAAAAATTCTCAGTTTCGCATTTGATAGAGCTTCCGGAATTAATAAATATCGGGAATCACACGCTTTACGTACTTTTTAAAAATAATACTCCCGAAAATTACAACAGCACATACCTTTCTACTGCAATAAAATGGGCTATCAGAAACGAAGTCAGACGCCGCTATAAGTGGTACACTTTAAAAAACAGAAAACAGCAGATGCAGGAGGCTGAAGAAGCTCAGGAACTGAGGGTTGAAGTTTACAAGACCATTTTATCAATAGATGAAATGCAGGAGTCTGATATGCCGACACAGATTAAGGCGGAGGACAAGACCCCTGAAGAATCCATTGAATTTGCAGAACTTAAAGCTCATATTATTGAGTCAATGAAAAAGCTCCCTATCAGAGAAAGAGAACTTATTGAATATAAATTTTTTAAAGAAAAAAAACTTAGAGAAATCTCCGAAGAATTTGATATTTCGCAATCAAGAATTTCAAGAATTATTCAATCCGGACTTGACAAAATAAAAAAAGACCTGAAAAAACAAGGGATAATCTAAAATTTATATGAAAACAATTTTTGAAAAAAATAATAATACCGGCGGAATAACGCTGACAGACGAAGATATACGACCGGACTTTATTGACGAAAAATTTTTAAGGGAAACCTCCTGCGCTCTTCCGGATATCGGAGAACTTGAAGTCTTACGGCACTACAAGGAGCTTTCCGACAGGAATTTCTGCATTGAAAAAGGCTTTTATCCGCTCGGTTCATGCACTATGAAGTATAACCCGAAAGTCAGCGAATATCTCTCCTCACTTGATGGATTTGCAAACCTTCACCCCGCGCAGTCTGATGAAGATTGTCAGGGCGCACTTGAATTGATGTTCAGGCTCTCGGAAGCTTTGAAACAAATAACCGGCATGAACGCCTTTACGCTTCAGCCGGCAGCCGGCGCGCACGGAGAATTAACCGGCATGATGATTATAAAAAAATATTTTGAAGTAAAAGGCGAAACAAGAAAAAAAGTTATTGTTCCGGATTCAGCCCACGGTACAAACCCTGCAAGCGCTGCTCTCTGCGGATTTGAAATTCTGCCGGTTAAATCGAATTCCAAAGGTCAGGTTGATATTGAAGATTTGAAAGCTATCTTAACACCTGACGTTGCGGCGATTATGATGACAAACCCGAATACCCTCGGAATTTTTGAAGAGAATGTCCTTGAAATTTCAAAAATTATGCACGAAAACGGCTCTCTGCTTTATTACGACGGGGCGAACTTCAATGCGATTATGGGGTACACAAACCCGAAACTTATGGGATTTGATGTGGTGCACCTGAATCTTCACAAAACATTCGCAACTCCTCACGGAGGCGGAGGGCCGGGAGCAGGGCCTGTCGGAGTGGTGGAGGGATTGAAAGAGTTCCTGCCGTCGCCCGTAATAGATTTTGACGGAGAAAAATATTTCAGAAATTACAGTATCAAGCACTCAATCGGAAACATCAGGGATTTTTACGGAAGTTTCGGGGTGCTGGTAAAGGCTTACGCATACATCCTTATGATGGGAAAAAATCTCAAAGAAGCAAGCGAAAATGCCGTATTGAATGCTAATTATATTAAAGAAAAACTAAAAAATTACTACACACTACCCTTTGACACTCTTTGCAAGCACGAATTTGTTCTCTCGGGAGAAGCTCTCAAACAGCAGACGGGAGTTTCGACGTTGAATGTTGCAAAGGCTCTGATGGATAAAAACACCCACCCGCCGACGGTTTACTTCCCGCTGATAGTTCATGAAGCAATGATGATTGAGCCGACCGAAAGCGAAACAAAAGAAAGACTGGATGAATTTATAAATGTAATGATAAAAATTTACGAAGATGCAACGTTAAATCCTGAGAAAATTCTCTCCTCGCCGCGCACAACTCCGGTCAAAAGAGTTGACGAAACTCTTGCGGCAAGACATCCGGATTTAAATTTCAAAAATTAAAACAAAATAAAATTTTATAATAAAATAATTACGAAAGGCAGCTTAAATTGACAGACAAAAAGAACAAAAAAATAAAAGTAGCGTTTCCTCATATGGGAACAATATATATAGCATGGGCAGCAGCATTAAGAAAAGTCGGAGTGGAACCGTTTATTCCGCCTTATACCAGCAAAAGGACGCTTTCTCTTGGAACAAAATATTCTCCGGAGGCAATTTGCCTTCCATACAAACTTATTATGGGGAATTTTATTGAAGCTATAGAAGGCGGGGCTGATTATGTTGCGATGATATCTTCTCCAGGGTGTTGCAGGCTCGGGGAATACGGGAAATGTATTAATAACGCGCTTGCGGATCTCGGGTATCACGCAAATTACATTGAAATGCAGCTTTATGACGGTATTCAGGGGATATACAACTTTTTAAAAGAAATTTCCGGCAAAAACGATCCAGTTCTATTCATCCGCGCAATTGTACTTGCGATAAGAAAAGTATTTCTGCTTGACGATTTGCAGGCGCGCCTGTCATTTTTAAGAGCAAGAGAACTTCACTTCGGCGACGCTGAAAAACAATTCAACAAAGCACTCAAAATTGTTGACGAGGCAATGAGCACCCGTGAATTAAATAAAGCAAAGAAACTTGCATTTGCAGAAATGGACAAGGTTAAGTATGACCCGAAAAAAGAGGTTTTAAACGTTGATATAACCGGCGAAATTTATCTTGTCTGCGACAGATTTTCAAATCAGGACATTGTAAAAGAACTGGGGAAAATGGGCGTGGAAACCAGAAAAAGCCTGACTGTCAGCGGATTTTTAAAAGACGCAATCATTCCGAAGCTTTTCAGAAAAGGAGAGACCCACCTTCAGCGCGCAAACAGACTTGCAAAACCTTTTTTGATGAGGGATATCGGCGGAGATGCACTTGAATGCGTGTCTGATGTAGCTTATGCAAATGAACGGGGAATTGACGGTATTATCCACATAAGCCCGTTTACCTGCATGCCTGAGATAATGTCACAGAACATATTTCCCGCTATGAGAGAAAAATGCGATATACCTATTCTGCCGCTTATTATGGATGAACAGACGGGTAAAGCAGGGTATTTGACACGATTAGAGGCTTTTGTTGATTTGATGAGAAGACGCAAACGCAAAAGAGCAATGGCAGCAGGTTCAAAAGAGGAACAAATACCCGCTGAAATTCTTAAGTAATCTGACGGTTATGTTATTTTAAAAATAAGAGGTTAATATAAAATATATGTTTAAACTTTTTAAAGAGGCATTTAAAACTGCAAATGACTGCATTATATTAGCAATACCGCTTGTACTTTTTATGTGGATTTTATCTTTCTATTTTGCTTTTTCAAATACTGTTGTGGATGCGCCCGCAGAAATTATACTTGCATTTTTCACTGTATTATTTATGGTCGGTGCATTTCTGTCAGGCTGGTTTTATATGGTCAAAAACGCAATCCAGATTTCAAAAGTTGTTTATGTAATGGACGAAGACCGCGCAAAAGCAACAATGAACCTCTTTAAAGACATCCCGTACGGAATTGGTAAATACTTTCTTTCATTTATATTAATGGTACTGGCCTTTATCGTGATAGCCTCAATTGCAGCATATATAGTATTTACAATCGGACGTGAATTTATCGGAAACGTATTCACTCCGGAACAAATAACAAGTGCGCTGTCTTCCACTCAGGATATGAAAATTTTTATTGATTCTCTTGACATAGAACAGTTAAAAAAACTTTGTCTGTGGAATTTGCTGATAATGGGTACAACAACTTTGATGTCCTATTTGTTTATGCTGTGGGTGCCGGAAATCATATACAAAACCCAAAACCCGCTGATAGCGCTCTACAAATCAATAATAAAACTTTTTGTTAAATTTCCAAAAACAGTTTTACTATTCATTTACATATCCATATTGAATATAATAATGTCATTTTTAAGCACATTTACGCTTGTCCATCCTCTGCTTTACATATTGATAATGGTAATTTATTTTTATTTCATCATTTATGTAGTTGTATTAGTATTCAGCTTTTACGAAAAAGAATTCTGCGGGACGGGCGGGGATGAAGAGCACAAAGCCTAAAGTAATTGCAATAGTAGGGCCTACGGCGTCCGGAAAGACTGATTATGCAATAAATCTTGCCGGAAAAATCGGCGGGGAGATTGTATCAGCTGATTCAAGGCTTGTATATAAGGGTTTTGACATAGGAACAGCAAAGCCTGCTATGGAAGAACGTAAAGGAATTCCGCATTATATGATTGATATAGTTGAACCAGAAGTTGATTATTCTGCGGGATTGTACGCAGATGATGCACAAAAAGTTATAAACAATATTCTTGAGCGGGGCAAAATTCCGGTTGCAGCAGGCGGCACAGGGCTTTATTTCAGACTTCTGCTTGAAAATTATGACGTGCCGAAGGTTGAACCGGATTACGAAATGAGGGAAGAATTAAAAGAATACCCGTCAGAAGAACTTTATAAAAGGCTGCAGCGGATTGACCGGCAAAGAGCCTCAGAAATCGACCCGAATGACAAAAAGAAAATAATACGGGCTATAGAAATGGCGGAACATCTTGAAAAACCGCTTTCAGAATACAAAAAAGAGCCTCTTTATGACGTTGAATGGATAGGAATAAACTGTACGAGAGATATTTTGTATGAGAGAATTAACCGGAGGGTGGATTTGATGATAGAAAAGGGTTTGATAGATGAAACCCGCGAATTACTCAAAAAACACGGAAGGATAAAAAATCTTGTCTGCACAATCGGCTATCAGGAGATGATTGCTTATCTTGACGGGGCTCTGACACTTGAAGAAGCAAAAGACAAACTCAAACAAAACACACGCAATTACGCAAAACGCCAGCTCACGTGGTTCAGGAAAAATAAGGATATCAAATGGAACGTTGAGCCGGTTAAACTAAAAAAATAAAAACATTTTAATTTATGGTAAAATATTTTTAGAGGGATATTTAAATAAAAGAGGGATGTATGAATAAAAAAGCTTTAAAAATAGCAGGATTTACTATTATCGGGATACTTGCGGTTTTATACGCTGCATTTTTGCTATCTCCGTTTTTTGTAAACTCCTATTTAAAGTCACACAATTCGGAAATTGTGAAAATGATAGAAGATGCAAGCGGATTTAAGGTTGTATTGAACGACCTGAAGCTTGTAACAACACCTAAGCTTACGGCCGGAGTCAAGCTTTCCCATGCAGAAGCCGCTCCTGCAGAAGGGAATACAATCGCATCTCTTGACAATTTTGAAATCAAACTTTCTCTTGTTTCTCTGTTAGCAAAAAACATAGAAATTGATAAAATATCCGCACAAAACATCAAAATTCTTCTTGAAGTAAAAAAAGACGGGCATTTTTTAGTTGAGGATTATTTGAAAAACATTCCTTCGGGCAGCACAGCTGCAGCCCCTTCGGCCTCAGAACCGAGACTTCCGTTCGGTTTCAAAATCTCAAACAAACTTCCTGATATTTGCCTGAAAAATTTCAATGTAGAATTTTCGGATATTTCAACCGGCAAAAAATACTATTTTGATGCGCCTGTATTCAATTTGTCGGATTTCGTATTTAATAAAAAGGTTAAAATCATCTCTAACGGCGCTCTGTATTTAGACGGCACCGAACATTTTTCGTATGACATAAAGATTAAAAACTACATAATGCCGGCATCGGATTTGAACGATATTGTATTTTCAACAGTTTCGCAAACAGGCACAGAAACTCAACAGACAGGGAGAAAACAAGCTCCAACGGTTCCCGTAATAAATATCATCGACATATTCGAGGGAATTCACAAAAACAAACTATCTGCAAATCTTACAGCAGATGTTAAAACTGAAGGGAACTTTGATGAAATTCATTTATACGGGAAAACTGCTGTTGACGGAATGACAATTGCCGTCGACGGAAAAACACTGCCTGAAAGTTCTGCCAATATGGAATTTAAAGCGAACAAAATTAAACTTACGTCGACTTTATATACATCGCACTCAAAAGAAGAAAGCACGTCTATAACAGGCGATATAAAAACAGGAAAAAATCCGGAAATAAACCTTAATTTAGTGTCAAATGCAGGTATTAACAATATTATAAACCTTGTTGACAGTATAGCAAAATCTTTCGGGATTAATGACCTTGATACACTGAGCGCCACAGGCAAAATCGACGCTAATTTTTCCGTAACCGGCGATAAGAAAAAAATAAAATCCTCAGGATACTTAAAAATTCCACAGGCTTCTATATCCTACGGACTTTATAATATATTGATTGACAAAATCAATGCTGACATTGACCTTTCTGATAACAACCTTAATTTCAAAGACGTATCCTTCAGCGTTTTTAACCAGCCGTTAAAATTCTACGGAACTATTTCAAACAGGGCGGAAGCTGACCTGCACCTGACAGCGGATAAACTTTTGATTAAAGCACTTGTTGCGGCGGCTGGCCAGCTTACGATTTTGAAAGAAAACAAATTTAATTCCGGCACACTGTCAGCCGAAGCCGCTCTGGAAGGGAAATTGACATCTCCTGTGCCAATGGTAAGTTTGAGTGTTGACAACCTTAACATAAAAAATATTCCGTCAGACACAACCGTTAAATTAAACAGGGCAATATTTGACATTACAACGGAAGAAGGTGCTTATGAAGGGCTTCTGGATATCAACGGAGCAAATATTGTGTCGCCTTTTGCATTTGTAAAAGTGCCGAAAGGCGAAATTACCGTAAACGAAAAAGATATTAATATAGACAGCGCCTATCTGCTGGTTGACAATTCACGGATAGATATTACAGGAAGCATCAGCGATTATGCGGATCCGGAGGATGTAAGCATCAACATCAACGCAAACGGAAATCTTACTGCATCTGATCTTTATAAAATGATTCCGGCGGATTTCAGAAAGGATATGAGTGCAAAAGGAGAACTGCCGCTGAAAGTTTCAGTTACAGGAAACTTCAAACAGCAATTGATTAATGCCTCTGTCAATATGACACCCGACAATTATCTGTCAATACTTGACATAGATTTAATTAAAAACAAACCGTCATCACTTAATGCTTCTTTAAAACTTGCGGATGACACTTTAAAAATTGACAGCGCAGGTTTAAGAGCAGACGGAGCGGACATTGCCTCTGCATCCGGCGCTATCAGTAATCTTTCAAAAACTCAAAATATGGCAATATATTTGTCAGTACCTTCATACGTAACAATGCCGGTGCCTATGATGGGCAAAAATTCCGCAATAAAATTGAAAGGTGCGCTTTCCATCGGCGGGACTCCGCTAAATCCGGCGGTAAAAGGGAATGTTTCCATTCCTTATATAAATTTTCCGGATATGCTCGTAAAACTTGAAAATCTTGACATTAATTTATCGGGCGCACTTGCAAACGGCAGCGGGACTCTCGGAAAACTTACCTCGGGCGGAATTGCTGCTGAAAACCTTGCTGCGGACTTTACTTTTAACCCGAATACAGGCATGATTTATCTTTCAAATATTACGGGAACTGCCTTTAAAGGAAATCTTAAAGGTGATGTTTCTTACAACATAATGAATGGTAAAATCGGCGTTGACCTTACAGGTACGGGGCTTGACGCGGTTTCTGCGATTAACGGCGCGGCGGGGATTAAGAACGCTCTTACAGGAACCCTTAATTTCACGGCAAACGTCACGACCTCAGGTGCCACCGATATTGACATGATTAAAAATCTCAAAGGGGATGTTTCTTTTGACATACAGGACGGCGCATTTGCAGGAATAGGACGTATTGAAAGCCTTTTGTCCGCAAACAATATTATGTCAAACGTTATCCTGAAAACCGCGGTAGCTGCACTTTCTACCCTTCCTGTAATCAAAGAAAGCGCAAATTTTGACTACCTTAAAGGCGATATGACCTTCGACGGAGGCCGGGCAAATCTTACCTCCATAACTTCATCCGGACAAAATGTCGCATATTACATAACAGGTAAATATAATATTCTGAACGGAACGGCAAACGTAATAATTTTAGGGCGGTTGAGTGCGGATGTTATCGCGGTTCTCGGACCTCTGGGCGAACTTTCGGTTGACAAACTGACTTCCTACATTCCGAAATTCGGCGCACTGACTGCAAGCATAATAAAAACAGTTACATCAAATCCGGCAGCGGAAAAAACGGAAAATATTCCATCCCTCTCAGGCGGCGATACTGTTTATAAGGATTTTAAAGTAGAATTTAACGGCGGTGTTGAAAGCACAAGTTCTGTAAAATCTTTCAAATGGCTGAACAACCCTGATATGTCGGCAATTGAAACTACAAGCCTGAAAGAACAGGTACAGACAAGCACTGAGAACTTAAAACAGAATATCAAAACCGGCGTCGAGGCTGCAAAAGAAAAACACGAACAAACAAAACAGGATTTAAAAGACGCAGCCTCAGCAATTAAACAGCAGTCACAGCAGACAAAAGAGGACATAAAAAATCAGGTTCAGAATGTAAAAGACAGCGTAAATGAGATTATGAACCTGTTTAAAAAGCCGTCAGCACCTGCACAGACACCGGCATCAACAACCGAGGCGCCGGATTCCGCAACAACAACCGCACCGGCAGCGGCGCCTGCGCAATAGGATAATTACAGAATACATGCCAGCACCATAAGCAGCAGCGTTCCGATTTGGACGGCGGTTGTAATGTTCTGGGAGAATTTATTAGTATCGTATTTTGCGGCAGATTTTTGTGCCTTGTATGCGCTTGATATTCTGTTAATTCTCGTTTCGTTATCATCAGAAGCGAAATTTGTTCCGAACATTGCGCTCTCAAGCCGTGAAAGCCTGTTTTCGGTTGAATCATTTTTATAGGTTTTGTTAAGAAGATTTTTTTCAACGGTTGTCAGACTGTATTTTTTGCCGCTGTCAGCCATACGATAGCCTTCCTTCTCAAAAGACTCCTGCATCGCTCTCTGGCGCGCATTGAAGTTTTCATAGTCAAAACCGTCGTAAGTCTGGTATTTATTCAGGTGATAATCAGCCCCCAGAGGCGGAATATAATCATCGTAAAATTCGTTTGAGGACTGCGCGATTTGATTGTCCATCAAAGATTGCGGCTTGATTTCGGCTTTCAACCGGTCAGTTCTTGTTGCAAGGTCATCTGTTGCATATTCTTTGCCAAATGTTTCCATCTCAAGTTTTGAAAGTCGCTTTTTTATATCTTCTTTCGGGGTAACTTTATTAAAAACAATTTCTTCAAGTTCATCGACAGCGGGGTAGCTTACAGTTGATGAGGCAACCGGTTCTTCTTCTATTTCAAACTCATCTTCTGCAAAAGTGTCTTCTTTTGGCTCAATCTGCTGTCCGATTAAGTCGGCTGCCATATCTTTTTTAAGCCTTGCAACCCTCTGTGCGGAGGGCTTTGAAGAAACTGTTCCGTAGACGGTGTTTTCCAGTCTGTCAAGCCTTGATGTTTCGCTTTCGGTATTGTATGTAAATCCGTAAAGCGAATTTTCAAGTTTATCAATAACTTCAGTGTTTGTACCGGCTAAAGCGACATTACAAAATGCCAGACCACAAATAAGACTAATTGTAAGAATTTGTTTTTTCATATTGCAACTCCTTAAATGCAGAATAAGGTTTTACAATGTTGAAAACCATTCTACGAAGTCGCGATTTTCCAAAAGCTTATTTTACTCACAATTTATTAAGCAAAAAGCAGTATGATTTAAACTTCATACTGCTCTGGTATTATAAATAAGAATAACTGATTTTAGCCTCTGAGCCTTTTAAGGTTTGCCAGTTCATCCTGATAAGGCGACAGAGCAGTAATTTTGTTGATAATTTCAGGCAAGACTTTCAGTACATAATCAATTTCACTTTCTTTTGTGTATCTTGAAAGCGACCACCTGATGCTTCCGTGAATTGCAGTAAACGGGACATTCATTGCCCTTAACACGTGGCTTGGTTCAAGCGAACCTGACGTGCAGGCACTTCCTGAACTTGCGCAAATACCAAGATCGCTCAGGTGAAGAAGAATAAGTTCGCCTTCAATATATTCAAAGCCTATGTTTGTTGTATTCGGAACTCTGTTTGTGACGCCGGTGTTGAGGCGGGAATTAAAAATTGTTTTTATTATTCCTGTTTCAAGTTTATCTCTCAGTCGTTTAACTTCGGTCATTTCATAATTCAAACTGTCAATCGCAAGTTCTGCCGCTTTTGCAAGCCCTGCTATATACGGAACGTTTTCAGTTCCTGCGCGTTTTCCTTTTTCCTGATGTCCGCCGATGATAAGAGGAGTTATCAGAGTTTTGGAATTAACATAAAGAGCACCGACACCTTTCGGAGCGTGGAATTTGTGTCCGGAAATACCGAGAAGGTCAATCCCTGCAGCCTGAACATCTATCGGAATTTTTCCGGCAACCTGAACTGCGTCAACAAAGAATTTTGTTTCTTTGTTTTTTGATTTTATAATTTCAGAGATTTTTTCTATCGGGAATATAACACCTGTTTCATTATTAGCATACATTACAGATACAAGAGCTGTGTCGTAATTTACGGCTTCTTCAAGCTGTGCAAGGTCTAGCTCTCCGTTTGCGTTTACTCCGATATAGTCAACTTTGTAGCCTTCTTTTTCCAGTGTTTGATAAAGATTCAAAACGCACGGGTGTTCAACTTTTGTTGTTATTATATGGCGTTTGTTTTTGTTCATGTTCAAAACGCCGCGGATTGCAGTGTTTGCACTTTCAGACCCGCAGGAGGTGAAGATTATTTCTTTTTCACTTTCAGCGTTGAGAAAATCTTTAATTACACCTCTTGCCTCTTTCACTGCGTGATTTGCTTTTTTTGCAAATTCATATATGCTGGAAGGGTTTGCATATTCTTCTTTAAAATACGGAAGCATTGCATCCAGAACTTCCGGAGCAACCTTTGTTGTTGCATTGTTGTCTAAATATATCAAATTCATTATGCCACCTCGATTACGTCAATATTTTTGTCAACGGTTTCTCTGAGAGTGCTTTCAACAAAGGCTTTCAGTGTCAGATGCGAATTTCTGCATCCTGAGCATTTGCCTCTGAGTTTTACCAGAACCTTGTTTCCGTCGATATCAACAAGGGTAATATCCCCGCCGTCTTTTTGAAGTTCAGGAGAAATCTGCGACTCTATAATTTTGTTTATTTTCAAAATTTTTTGAGCCGGAGAAAGTGTCTGTTCATCTTTTTTGCTTTCTTCTTCTTTTTTATAGTAGGTATCAATGATATCCTGAATTAGGCCTTTGCATTTTCCGCAGGCGCCGCCGGCTTTGGTATAGTTTGTGACTTCTTCGACTGTTTTAAGTCCGTTCTGCTTGATTGCATCCCAGATAAGGTTTTCGGTTACGTTGAAGCAGGTGCAGACAATTTTTTCTTCTTTTTTTTCGTTTCTAAGCTCATCAAGGTCTACCATGTTGTCAAAATTTTTGAGTGCATCTTCGAGTGCCTCATAACCCATAACAGAGCAGTGCATTTTTTCAGGCGGCAAACCTCCAAGCTGGTCTGCAATGTCTTTGTTCGTAATTTTTTTTACTTCTTCTACACTTTTGCCTATAATCATTTCAGTCAGAATACTTGAACTTGCAACAGCACTTCCGCATCCGAAAGTTTGAAATTTTGCATCAGTTACGATTCCGTCTTTTATTTTTAAATATATTTTGAGGGAATCACCGCAGGCAAGTGAGCCGGCTTCGCCGATTGCATCAGCGTTGTCAATTTTGCCGACATTTCTCGGGTTTCTGTAGTGATCCATTACTTTTTCCGAATAATCCCACATATTTTTTTCCTTTTTCTTATCTAACCATAACTACATTTTACCCCAAAAAAATAAGGTAGTTTAGTTCTTAATAGAAAATTAATTATTTTAAATTTAGAGATTATACAGACCCTTTCGCACTGCGCACACCAAGCACCGGCAGACAATTAAACTTCGGTTTTTGCTTCTTTGCGGCCGGCAGGAAGCGGAAGAAGATTTTCATATCCTGCAAGCTCAGACATTTGCTCGCCCCACTGCCAGATAATCTCATCTTCAGGAAGTTTGTAAGAAATCGGTTTTCCGATATGGAGTTTAACGTTTCTTCGCGTAAAGGGCTTAAGTTTCGGATACCCGTCAAAGCCTTCAATTCCGACAGGCAGAATATCAGCCTTCGCATTTTTGGCAATTACGACAAAGCCTTTTTTAACCTCGTCAATTTTCCCGTAAGGTCTTATTCCGCCCTGCGGAAAAACACCTAATGACCAGCTTGTGGAAAGTATATCCCTTACTGTTTTGAAAGTGGCAATCTCAGGCTTTGAGCGGTCAACAGCAAAAGCACCGAGTCGCTTTACAAGCCAGCTGAGTTTTTCTTTAGGGTCAAACAGCTCTTTTTTAGCCATATAAGCAATAGGCTTTCCGGTCGCCATAGAAACCATCGGAGGGTCAAAAATTGAAACATGATTTGCGGTATAGAGAAATTTGCCGTTTTTTTCTTCTTTAGGGAGATTTTCCCTTCCTGTGATTTCATAGTTATAGAAAATTTTCATAAACGGCACAACTACTGTATAAAGAAACGTCATATAGAACAACGTCCTGAATATTCCATACTCGGACGGATACCTTCTATTGTAATTTCTTTGTTTTCCAGCCATAACTTAAACTCCTAACTTACTTTATTTTCAGCCTCAGCGTTTTCAATATATTTAAACCCCGTTAATTTCTGAATTTGTTCAATCCATTCTGAAACGACCTTATCTGTGTCGTCGCTGTATAGAATCGGCTTTCCGATTTTTACGACTATCCGCCCTGAAAAAGGCAGTCTTTTAACCTCGTTTGTGCCGGTCAGCCCGACAGGAAGCACGGAACATTTAGTGATTTTTGCAAGTCCGGCAAAGCCTTTTGAGATATTTGAAATAGTTCCCGGCTCGCCTCTTGTGCCCTGCGGGAAAATTCCGAATACCCAGCTGCTTTTTTTGATGTTCATAACAGTTTTAATAGTTGAAGGCCCGAGGCTTTCCCTGTTTACGGCAAACGCTCCAAGCCAGTCAATCCACCACCTTAAAAATCTTATATCAAAGAGTTCTTTCTTTGCCATAAACGAAACCCGCCTCGGCAAGACAGCCGCAACAAGCGGAGGATCCAGCGTTGAAAGATGATTAGGACAGACAATATAAGCATTATCTTTCGGAACATTCTCCAACCCTTCTACTTTTAGCCTGTAGACAAGCTTAAGCCTTATCATATAAAATATTTTGCAAACTATCCACTGAAAAATAGACCGCCACATATTAAAAGTTTCGACAGGTCTTTTTGAATAGTTTTTAGGTTCTTTACTCATTATATTTCTGACTCCCTTAAAAATATTATATATCAAAATAAATATTGAACAATAGTTATTTTTCTTATATAATTCAGCTATATGACAATATTTAAATAAGGAGAGACCAATGATTGAATGCCGGAAATCAAATAACAAACTTGAAAACGAACTTTTTGAAAGCGTTTACGAAAAGACGCCGGATTATATAAAAGAACTTAACCTGATTGATTTTAACAACAAAGGCGAATTCATATTCACGCTGAAAAAAGAACATCTTGAACCTTATGACAAAAACAAAAATCCTGAAGGGTTAAATTTGAAGGAGTGGTTTGCGAATTACGAAAAAGAGGCAAAAGTTTCGACAGCCGGAATCAGAGGACCGCAGAATATTCTTTTTCCTCAGGATACGAGATTTCCGATTAACCTTGTCGGAATAGTTCTTGCAACTTTAGCAAAAGCCCTTGTCGCAAGAGAAAAATACCCGTCAAAAGAAATTCTGAAAATTGCAGGCAGAGAAGTAAGATACAATTCTGACCTTTATCTTGAAGCTATAGCACGTATTCAGGCTGCACAGGGAATTAAAACTCTTCTTCCGGAAGGCAGAAAAACAATTCCTATATGGCTTGCATCATTTTTGGCATTTAAGCTTGATCTTCTTGGCGGCGAATATATAACTTCATCTCACGGTATTTCGGTCAAAAACGCAACAAAAGACCTGAATTCTCAGGGCAGCCAGTATCTGCCCGAAGAAAGCATGGAATTTGTTGACAAAATCAGAGAGATTTTTGAAAAAACAGAACAAAACGGCACTTATGAAATCAAAATCTCAAAGTCAGACAGCCCTCTGATTGACGAAAAAATCATGAAAACCCTTGAGGACGGCACAAATCTTTATGTCGAATATCTGAAATCCGGAGTTGCGCAAAAACACAACCTTAATTTAATCAAAAACTTTGACAACAAAATCGTAATCGAAAACGTCGGCGGCTCTGCTTACAGAACTTTAAGCAGAGTTTTGAAAAAGCTTGATATATCGGATAAATTTGTATGGTTTAACACGGAAGAAGATTCTTTCTTTCACTCAATCGGCAAGTACGACCACACACCCTCCGGAGAAAAAGCTTTTTATGATTATTCGGTAGACGCAACGGTTCTTGCCAAACGCCCGAACGGAGAGAAATTCTTCCCTGTAATTGAAACCATGCACTACGAAGAAAAACTCAAAGATCTGCCGTATTTAACAACGGTTTTAATCACAGATCCGGATCATGACAGACTGACAATTGCCCAGAAGGAAACAAGTCTTAGAATACCGAAACTTGAAGAAGCCGGAATTGATTACATAAAGCTTGACGAAAAATCTATTCTGACAGTTTTCACGGCAAATCAGGCGTTTTTGATGCTTATGGATTTTCAGGCAAAACAACTGAAAGCGCAGGGGTTATGGAAAAACCACCCGAGATTTATGATAAAAACAACAGCTTCAGCTTTAAGCTGGGATGAATGGGCAAAACATCAGGGCGTAAAAGTTGTAAATGTTCCTGTCGGCTTTAAAGAAATAGCCAACATTATGAAAAAAGTCGAATTGAAACTTAAAAACAACCCTGCAGATGAAGTTTTAATAGACGACGTATTTTCAAACACAATAAATCTCGGCATAAACCCGCGGCTTATATTTGCAGGCGAAGAAAGCGGCGGAATGATTATGGGAACGGAAGATTTAATAAAATCAAATGCCGGCAGATGCGCGGTTGCAATGAGAGAAAAAAGCGCAACCGAAGCAATTATAGTTGCGTCAGCACTGATTGCAAGCCTCGGAGATGTTTCATTATCAAGAAATCTTGTAAGAATCTTTGACGAATGCTCAATAAAAGGCCGCTACGACACAAGAATTGACATCGCCTACTACAACGAATCGGAACCCGACATTGAAAAACTGAAACAATCAAAAGCCGAAGGCGAAAAGAAAAGAACGGAAAACGACCTTTTCTATCTTTCAATGGCAATTGCGGTAAAAGAAGGCAAAATGTCGCTTGAAGATGTTAAAGAAGTCCTGAACGATTCCTTCAAAAGCCTTTGTTTTGACAATCTTCTGTCAATAAAATTTGTGGGCGACGGCACATACCTTGAATTTAATGACAAATTCATAGAAATCCGCCCGTCGGGAACTGACGCTAAAACAAAAGCCTACGGAGCCGGAATTGACAAAAATGTTCTGGAGCTTTATGCAACAAATACGGGAAATTACAGCGGAACAAGAACAGAACTTCACAAAAAATACATTGATGACGCATTTTACAACAGCGCAAAAGATAAAGCAATGAAATATTACCTTGACTTTGTAGACAAGGATGCAAACAACGAAAAATTTGAAATTCCGGAATATGCGTTTTAAATAATTTACAAAAATTTTACGGCTATACAAAAACACGTACAGAATTTGTGCGTGTTTTTTGAAAAATATGCTATAATCAATTTATGAAGTTAAGAGAGATTTATAAATCGGGAAAAACTGTTATATCCTTTGAAATTTTTCCGCCTGACAATGCGGAGGCTGTCGAAAAACTTTTCACGGAAGCCGGAGTTTTAAAAAATTTAAACCCTGCATTTATCTCTCTTACACACAGCGCTTCCGGAAAAAACAAAGAGAACGCCAGAAAAATTTTTCTTGAATTAAAAAACGATTTTAATTTTCAGATAATGCCGCATTTTACCTGCATTTGCAGCACAAAAGAAAATATTGACGAAAGCCTTGATTTTTTTAAGACAAACGGCACTGAAAACATTCTTGCACTCAGAGGGGATATTCCGGAGGACAAAAGTATTATCTGTAAAAATTTCTGCAACGCGGCAGAACTTGTTGAATATCTAAATACAAAGACGGATTTTTCAATAGCTGTTGCCGGATATCCGGAAGGACACATTGAAAGCCCTTCAATTAAAGCTGACATTGAAAATCTTAAAAAGAAAATCGACTCAGGTGCTGATGTAATTTTTACGCAAATGTTTTTTGAAAACGAAAAGTTTTTTGAATTTCTCGACCGCATAGAAAAAGCGGGAATACAAAAACCTGTTGCCGCAGGAATTATGCCGGTCATAAGCCTTAATCAGCTTAATAAAATGACACGGCTTGCAAAAGTCACAATACCGGAAAAGTTTAAGGAAAAAATTATAAGCCGTCAGGATGACAAAAATTATATAAGAGAACTCGGGATAGAATTTGCCTCAAAACAGTGCCTCGAACTTCTTGAGCATAATGCAGACGGGCTTCATTTTTTCACACTCAACAGAAGTTATTCAGCAAAAAGAATTCTTGAGAATATTTACGGAGGAAGTTATGGAAAATCTTAACAAACACATTGAACACACACTTTTAAAACAGGACGCAAAAGAAGAAGATTTTATAAAACTTTTTGAGGAAGCGAAAAAATATAACTTTCTCGGAGTTTGTGTCAACCCTATGTATGTAAGACTTGCTAAAGAGAGCCTTAAAGACAGCAATGTAAAAGTCGTAACAGTAGTAGGATTTCCGCTCGGGGCAAACAGACCGGAAGTTAAGGCTTTTGAGACCAAACTTGCAATAGAAGACGGCGCGGACGAAATTGATATGGTTATAAATGTTACGGCACTGAAAAACAAAGACTACGATTTTATCAAATACGACATTGAAACAGTAAAAGCGGCCAGCAAAAATCATCCGCTGAAAGTCATTTTAGAAACGGATTTGCTTACTAAAGACGAGATTAAAAAAGCGTGCGAACTCTGTATTGAAGCAAAAGCGGATTTTGTAAAAACGTCAACCGGATTTGTAAAAGGCGGTGTTGGCGCAAAGGCAGAAGATGTGGAATTGATGTATCAAACAGTTTCGCCATACGGACTAAAAGTGAAAGCCTCGGGCGGAATTAGAGACAGAGAAGCTGCAATAAAGATGATTGAAGCAGGAGCAGAGCGGCTTGGCACCAGCAGCGGGGTAAAGATTGTTGAAGGGAATTAGTTTTTGACGGATTAGCAACCTGCTTATCGTCTTAATTCAAAAACCCCTTAGTACCCTGGAGCCTTTGTATCTTTTTCAACTGTTCAACCATTCACCGGTCAACGTCCTTCACCCTTCACTTATCAAACCCCTCACCCAGCCCTCAGCCGCCTTTGGCGGCATACTGTCTCACCCGGCTCATTCTTCGCCGGTTCGAACTAGCATCCACAAGGGGAGAGGGGATTGTTTTACAGAAAACCTTTCATCCGTTCAACTTTTCAACCATTCAACTCTCATTACTTATCATACACTCACCCGCCCTTCGGGCACCCTCTCCCAGAGGTAGAGGAATTTATTTAACGTAACAAACTTAACGTCTTATCGCCTTTCTAAACTCTCCTTACTCTTCACCCTTCACCCTTCACCCTTCACCCTTCACCCTTCACTCTTCACTCTGATAAGGACTTATCGCCTTATCGCCTTGCTGACTTATCGCCTTTCTCCCAAAACCTCTTAGTGCCCTGGTGCCTTAGTATCTTTTTCCGAAACAAACCCTTCAACTGTTCAACCATTCACCCATTCAACCCCCTTCACTCCTCACCCTTCACTCTTCACTCTGATAAGGACTTATCGCCTTATCGCCTTGCTGACTTATCGCCCTTCTCCCAAAACCTCTTAGTGCCCTGGAGCCTTTGTATCTTTTCCGAAACAAACCCTTCAACCATTCACCCATTCAACCCCCTTCACTCCTCACCCTTCACGCCTCACTTTTTAGTCCGCCCCTTTTCTGTTTTAGTGTTCATGGTACAATTAATTTATGAGCAACAAATCTATTAAATGGACAATATTTGTAATCACTGCAATCGGGAATTTTATTGCAATGCTGGATTCTACAACGGTAAATCTGGCACTTTATCCGATGTCAGTGGATTTGCACGTGTCTATGAGTCAGATTCAGTGGGTTATGATAGCGTATATGCTTGTGCTGACGGTTTTTCTCCCGTTTTTTGGCAAACTCGGAGATATTTTCCCTAAAAACAAGCTTTATTCAACAGGTTTTGTGCTGTTTGCACTGGGAGCTTTTTTAAATACCACGGCACAAAATTTCGGACTTTTGATTGCCTACAGATGCCTTGAGGCTCTCGGAGCTTCAATTATGCTTTCAAATGCGCAGGCAATAATTGCTTCCATCTTCAAAAAAGAGAGGAGGGGCAAGGCTCTGGGATTAAACGGCTGTATCGTCGCAATCGGCGGAATGAGCGGGCCTGCTATCGGCGGAATTTTGATTAACTCGTTCGGCTGGCATTCGGTGTTTTTTCCGTGCATTCCTGTAGCACTCGCAGGCGCATATTACTCTTACAGAATGCTTCCTCACGCGGTTAAAACTGACAGAAAAAATTTTAAATTTGATTACAAAGGATTTATATATTTTACGGTAAGCCTTTTTGCCCTTCTTCTTGCTATTGCAGAAGGTCACACCTGGGGCTGGAATTCTCTTAAAATTATTGCTCTCGGGCTTATTACTCTGGTATTCGGGGTGCTTTTTTACATAAGAGATCATCACATAAATTATCCGCTTATTGATTTTTCACTGTTTAAGATAAGGACTTTCACCTACGGAAACCTCGGGGTTATGACGTCGTATATGGCAATGTACACAAACAGCATACTTCTTCCGTTCTTTTTGCAGGAAATTTTGAAGTATAATGCCCTTGTGACAGGGCTTTTAATCCTTCCGTATTCGGTTACTCTTTCTTTTGTTGCACCTGTCGCCGGAAGACTGTCCGGAAAATACGGAAGCCGATATTTAACGCTTGCAGGCCCTGTGGTCTATTGTATTGCGCTTTTGATGTTTACGCTTTACGACAAAAACTGCGCAATGTGGCAAATTGTTCTGGCATCCGGAATTATGGGTATCGGAAACGGACTTTTCCAGTCGCCTTCCAACAACGCAATTATGACAAGCGTAACTCCTGATGAACTCGGACTTGCTTCAGGAATTCTTGCACTTTCCAGAAATATGGGAAATATTCTGGGGGTTGCTGTCACGATTACGCTTTTTGAAACCTTCAAAAACCTTCTTATAGAAAATGGCAATGCTTACAATACAGCCTTTTTATTCTCCTACAGAACAACAATGTGCTTCGGAATTTTATTCGGGCTAATCTGCCTTTTCTTTGCCTTTGTTGCGCATAAACCTGAAAAGTCTGCCACTGTCAGTTAAAACCTAATTTGATGTTCTAAGTTTTAATTAATGTAACATTTTTATTTAAAATCTGCAAAATGTATCCTTAAATCAACTTTATACATAAAGAGGATATTCACGTGGATTTTTCAATTTACAACAACGACAATTCGAAACTCAACAAAATTAACCCGGAAGCCGGTACAGACTGGTCAGAAGTATCAAAACAGGCTGACAATAAAATTCTGGATTCAATATGGAAGCTTGTTGACAATGGCGACGGCAAAATTCAGCAGAACGAACTGGATTTGCTTAACAAACTAATGAATATTGCAGACAAATCCACGGGAAAAGCCGACAAAATTCTTAACAACAACGAACTTACAGCACTTCAAGGATATATCGCAGACGGAAGTATAAAAGAAGTTCTTGATACACGAACTTTCGGAACAATAAAAGGGGATAACACAAATTTAGAAAATTTTTCATACCTTGATAAGGGTGCGGATATAGACCTTAGCCGGCTTACACCAACGCAAAGGCGTATGGTTGAACGAAAGAACAAAAGCGTCGAATCCTTTGTTGTCAATGTTGATTATTCCAATATGAAAATGGATAAAGACGGTGAATATTTTATAGAAGAATACAAACGTACCAAAAATCCTGACGGAACCTACACGGAAACACCGGTTTTAACTAAAAAGCAAGATTCCGGTCAGGGTAGAAGCTACAACTGGTCAGAGGGGCTAGACAGACAGATTGGAAAAATCAGTCTTGCCAATTATGAAAGTGACTCTGCTGCAGCAAAACAAATGCCAGTTATTATTGAAGAACTCCGGGCAATCGGAAAAGAAGCCGGATTTGAAGTTGAAGAAATAGGCGTCAAAACAGCACCGTGGGTTGAAGATTACGGAATCAGACGCGCTGACGGAAAAGTTATGCTTGTTTCCGACGAAACAGCTTCTGAAATTAAACATACAAATTTTGAAGAAATAATAAGCGACAGGAAAAACATTTCCAAGTCCACACAGGGAAACACCGCAAAATATTACAAAGAATTTCAAAACACCGTAAGAGAAGGTGACATAGTTCAGGGCAAAAGCTATCTTGAAGGCGGAAACGTATTAAACACCTGTCTTGCAGACGGAACTGCCGGAGCTGTAATAGGTTCCGAATCAATAAACTACACCCTGCAGACTATGAACCTTGAAAATACACCGGAAAACATTGAAAAAGCTAAAAATCAAATAGCACAGGACTTAGGACTAAAACCTGAGAACATAACGTTTATCCCGCAATACGATTTTCATATTGATATGACCTACCGTCCGCTTCACAATGGTGAAATCGCTGTTCCGGATTATGAAGAAGCAATCCGAATTCTTCAAGAAACCCGAATTGCGGGCATGGACGACAATACAAAATCAGAGTTGATTAAAAATCTGGAAGAATTGAACACCAAAAGCGCAGCTATACGTCAGGAAGCGGAACAGGCACTTACTGAAGGCGGCTACAGAATTGTAAAAATTCCATGTTTTGCAGAAAACGGGCAGTCCCAGATAAACTTTATGAACGGAGTCGGCGGCACCTCAAAAACAGGGCAGAGCTTTTACATTACCAACAAATCCGATTATCCAGAACTTAATGATGCAATTCAGACATATTTTAATAATGCCGGAGTAGATAAGGTTTATTTTGTTTCAACCCTGCCTTTTTTGAATAACTACGGAGGTATTGATTGCCTTACACAGGAAGTGTAGAAAAGGAAGGTGGTAATTTTACCGGAAACTATCTTATCTATTTAGCACCGAATCATCTATTATCGTATAATTGCCTGATTGGATATCCAGATTAATCTTTTCTGCGTAAGCTTTTGTATAAACATCCTTGAAAAGACCTTTTAGCCCGACTGGATTTATTGATACTATTTCTACGTCCGGATAATAAAGGTCTTTGTAAGACTTCATCTTTTTCCAGCCCTCTACTAGATATGAATAACTCGCCGCTTTACTTTTTGTTCCGTCATAATAGCCGTTCCCGCCGCAATCACAGCCGACCAGATATACTCTTTTCGGATGGGTATATAATATGAATTGGGCTGCCGCAAATACTACGGATCCGTAATCCATTAGACCGCAATATTCTAGACACGGCCAGCTTAAATTTCGACCAACATCTGAATAGTAACGGTTTATTCGATTATCTGTAAAATACTTTTCTGGAATTACTGTGCCGTTCAAATTAGAATATATGTTATCCTGCAAAAATGATCCCAGAAATTTCTCGGCCGGATATTTTAACATTTCTTCCAGAACTGAAGATGTTGCTGAATAATCCTGTGCAAATAAATAATCATATTTGATATTGATGTTTTTGAATGACTTATTTACACCTGCATGTTTTGCGCCCCGCAATGGTTTATAGTATGACATTGTCGGACCGCACGCTACCAGCACAACTTCGCGATTTTCATTGCTATTTTTATAACGGGGAAATGTCTTTGTATGAACTTCCCTTACTATATTTGATGCAAAAACTTCTCGCGATATTTGCATTTTTTGCAACTCATTAAAGTTTTTCTCGCCAAACATTTTATGCAAATAATAATCCAGACCCTTATTCGGAAATACATTTATCTTTATCCCCAATAAATGCAATTTTATCCGCTTATTGTTCTGGCACTTTTCTATCTTTATTAATGCTGCCATATAAAATTCTTTTTTCTCTTATTCTTAAATCCCAACACTTTGAGTATAATATAAATTGTTATATAAATAAAGGTTATCTTATGGATATCTCTGAAGTTATATATACTTATAAAAGGGTAGAATAAGATTATAATTGACTTTCCACGATTTTTCTTTTATAATCTTTTTGTAAATTTTTACAAATTTTTGAATTTTACTGTATCAAAATTGTACCAGAAGGAAACGTATCTTTTTGTTTTGATTTTCCGTTCCACAGGTGCAAGATATCCGGAAATTCATAATCTCAAATGGGAGAATGTTGATCACTTTCTAAATACCAAAACGTAGAGAATAAGGGGAATCTGCTTGATATTGCACAGGTTACAGGACATAAAACCATGCAAATGGTTAAAAGATACGCTCATTTAACCAAAAAGCATACAGCACAACTATTAGAAAATACAACAAATAAAATGTTTAGTAAAATACAAGCAAACCCGAAAGCAGGCATAAATGAATTACGAAAATAAATGTATTGAAATTGACAAATTAAAAGCTGAATTGGACAAATACAGACCGTTTGATGAAAATACAGTCAAACAGTTAAAGCAATATTACAAAATTTCTTTAACCTATACGTCTAACGCAATTGAGGGCAATACGCTCACGGAGTCAGAAACAAAAGTAATTATTGAAGATGGTATTACAATAGGCGGTCATCCAATACGTGAGATACAGGAAACGCTGGGGCATTCAAAAGCCTATGATTTCATTTATACCTTAATTAGCAAAAGTGATATTTCGGAAAATGATATTTTAACACTGCACAAACTGTTTTATGAGCAAATAAATACTGAATATGCCGGACAATATCGGGATAAAAAAGTTATTATTACCGGAACTACATACGAACCGCCTGCACCTGATAAAGTTCCGGCTCAGATGAAAAATTTTATAAGTGAACTAAACACAAATAAAGATGAAGTTCATCCGGTTGAGCTTGCAGCGCGGGCGCATTTTCAGCTTGTAAATATTCACCCGTTTATAGACGGAAACGGCAGATGTGCAAGGCTTTTGTCTAATCTTATTTTATTAAAAGCAGGCTATGCAGTGATTATAATTCCACCTGCAGTAAGAGCTGACTATGTGGAAGCCCTAAAACAAGCACAGACTAAACATAACGCAAAAGCCTTTATAAACTTTATATCTGAAATGGTGCTTGAATCAATGAAAGATTATTTACGGATAGTTAAGCACTTAGCAAACTAAAAGGCATGAGAAAGTTAATTATTTAACTACATTAATAATAAAAATTATTTACAATATTAAATAGTTACTCTTGTCTATGATGTATTAACGATTCCTCGATTATCGTATAATTGCCTGATTGGGTATCCAGATTAATCTTTTCTGCGTAAGCTTTTGTATAAACATCCTTGAAAAGACCTTTTAGCCCGACTGGATTTATTGATACTATTTCTACGTCCGGATAATAAAGGTCTTTGTAAGACTTCATCTTTTTCCAGCCCTCTACTAGATATGAATAACTCGCCGCTTTACTTTTTGTTCCGTCATAATAGCCGTTCCCGCCGCAATCACAGCCGACCAGATATACTCTTTTCGGATGGGTATATAATATGAATTGGGCTGCCGCAAATACTACGGATCCGTAATCCATTAGACCGCAATATTCTAGACACGGCCAGCTTAAATTTCGACCAACATCTGAATAGTAACGGTTTATTCGATTATCTGTAAAATACTTTTCTGGAATTACTGTGCCGTTCAAATTAGAATATATGTTATCCTGCAAAAATGATCCCAGAAATTTCTCGGCCGGATATTTTAACATTTCTTCCAGAACTGAAGATGTTGCTGAATAATCCTGTGCAAATAAATAATCATATTTGATATTGATGTTTTTGAATGACTTATTTACACCTGCATGTTTTGCGCCCCGCAATGGTTTATAGTATGACATTGTCGGACCGCACGCTACCAGCACAACTTCGCGATTTTCATTGCTATTTTTATAACGGGGAAATGTCTTTGTATGAACTTCCCTTACTATATTTGATGCAAAAACTTCTCGCGATATTTGCATTTTTTGCAACTCATTAAAGTTTTTCTCGCCAAACATTTTATGCAAATAATAATCCAGACCCTTATTCGGAAATACATTTATCTTTATCCCCAATAAATGCAATTTTATCCGCTTATTGTTCTGGCACTTTTCTATCTTTATTAATGCTGCCATATAAAATTCTTTTTTCTCTTATTCTTAAATCCCAACACTTTGAGTATAATATAAATTGTTATATAAATAAAGGTTATCTTATGGATATCTCTGAAGTTATATATACTTAATTATCAAAAGCTCGAAAGCCACTAAAAAATCCCATACCTAACTTTGCAGGGCAATATACTTGAGAATCTTTTTGCCCGGGAAAAACATAGTCTTCAAAATTCTCAGAATTTTGATTACTTTGCTTGTTCAAAGGCTTTTTAAAGAAAAAAATATGCCGCAACTCGGAATTGAACCAAGGACACAGGGATTTTCAGTCCCTTGCTCTACCAACTGAGCTATTGCGGCATATTTTTTAAATTTTCAACTACACTATCTAAGCAATCTGTTTTAAACTATACCGGGCTTGCTTAAATTGTCAACAGGGGCTTAAAGATGTCCCCTTCCACACTCTTTCGAGGAATTGATGTGACTCATTTGCCACGTTTTTTATTGTATCCGCTCAAAGACTAAAGTCAAGAACTTTTTCTTTAAGTCTGCAAGCATACCACTGTGCTGGTTTTCACCGGCTTAACCGGCATGCGGGGCAAGATACAGAGTTACGTTGCGGCCTTCCAGCATTGGTTTTTTCTCAACAACCAGCGGATCATTTTTCAAATCTTCAATAAACCTGTTTGCAAGGTCAAAAGCGAGGTTTGAATGCTGCATTTCACGTCCGCGCATCATTATGACTACTTTAACCTTGTTTCCCTGAGAGATAAACTTTTGAATACTTTTTATACGCACCTGATAATCATGCGTGTCTATTTTATATCTTATTTTAACTTCTTTAACATCAACTGTATGCTGTTTTTTCTTGGCTTCTTTTGCTTTTTTATCAAGTTCATACTTATATTTGCCGTAGTTTAAGATTTTTGCGACAGGCGGAACCTGATTGGGGCTAATCAAAACCAGATCTAAATCGGCGTCATAAGCCATTTTCAAAGCCTTTACGGTTTCTACAACACCTAAATTTTCCCCGTTCTGGTCAATTAGTCTTACTTCCTTTGCTCTAATACGCTCATTCATAAGAGCCTGATTTTTGTCCTTTTGTCTAGTGTCGTTTGCTATTGTTGTATCTCCTTATGTTTAACATTTACGTGAAAATCATAGCACAAGCACAGCATTTTTGCACATTTTAAATAATTTTAAGATTTATTACGTTTTGTAAAGCTGAATTTTTATAGCTGATACACAGATATATCTAGAGTTTTAGCGATTTTAGCTTGAAACATTCTATTAAAGTTTTTAAAAAGTATAGCCGATAGATATACTGTTAAGATTTTCCGGCAAGAATATAGGAGTATTGATTATGAGAAAAAACAGAAAAGCAAGCATGATGGCACTTAGAGAAAACATGACACTTGCACCGGTCGAAGGGGTAAAAATTGACGAGTCACTGACTTTCTCAATGGAAATTCCACTGCAAATCCTATTTGACCAATTCACAACCTTTATTTCAAAAGCAGATTTTAAAGATATTGCTTAGCCCCGAACTAACAAAGATTTAAAAAAGCCTCTTTTAAAAAGAGGCTTTTTAATTTTAAAGTTACAAATTATTAAATTGTATTGCCGGATAGATATATGTAGGTGTACATCTCCTCATTATTGTATTAAAATTTTTACATAAGATGAGGGAATGTAAGCTATGAAAAGAAGCGCACTAACATTATTCTGTATTTTAGCATTGTCACAGCCGGCATTTGCCGGATTCAAGGAGCATTTTGACCTTGCGCAGGAATATCTTGCAAATTACCAGTATTCAAGCGCAATTACAGAATTCAAAAACGCTTTAAAGATAAACTACCTTGACAATTCTGCAAGAATAGGTCTTGTAAACTCTTATCTTGCGCGCGGAACGTATTATGCAAATAACGAGAAAGATTACGCAAAGGCAGCGGACGATTACAGGAGTGCGCTTTTTTACCTGACGCTTTACCCGAACGATGAATCTGCCGTAAAAAATTCTTCACACGCAGTAGAGCAGGTCACAAGAAGTCTTAATATCTGCTTTGACCTGATAAAATTTGATATAATGCCTTCTTCAAGGTTTGAAAAAGCAAAACAATTACGGGCGGAAGGGAATTTTTCAGCGGCAGCCTTTGAATTCAGCAAAGCCCTTGCGGACAAAAGTTATGTAAAAGACAGCCTTGAACAAATCGGCGACATAATGAAACTTTTAGGCAACAACCCGAAAAGTGCGGAATATTATAGAAAAGCGGTTGCGGTCGGGCCTGATGATATTGATTTAAGACTTTCTTACGCAAGAACACTGGACAACCTCGGAAACGAAAATCAGGCAGTCGAAGAATACAATTACATACTTTCGCAGGGAACGGATAACAAAGAAGTTTTGTACTCATTAGAGCGTATATACAACAAAAAACTTGCGGCGAAACCGGATGACGCTGACACTATCGCAAATCTCGGCGCAATACTTCAAAAGCAGGGGAAGTTAGAAGAAGCGCTTGAATATTACAACAAAGCAGAATCAATTGATCCTTCTAATATCAACACAAGGATTAATGTCGGAACGCTTTACCAGCAAAAAGGCGACTACAGGACGGCGGTTGTTGCTTATGACAGCGTTTTAATACTTTATCCGGACAACATTCAGGCAAACTTATACAAAGCGCAATCACTTGCGGCGCAGGGGGAGAACAAAGAAGCGCAGACTTATTTCAAAAAAGTTCTCCATCTTGACCCAGGAAACAAAATTGCAACTGACGAACTTTTCAGCAGTGCCAGAAAATCAATGTCGCCGATGCAGTATGTTGATTATGTCAAAAAGAACGCAGACAGTGCACAGGTAGATGATATGCTATACAGCTACGCGCTCGATCTGCACAAACAAAACAACCTGACTGACGCAATCAAAGTTTACACTGAAATCACAAAAAAATCGGACAATCCTGAGGTCTTCGTAAACCTTGCGGTTGCGCAGAGCCAGATGAAGAATTATCCGGAAGCCCTTACAACTCTTGAGAATGCAAAAACGAAATTTCCTGAAAACACTCAGATAGCTGACGCAATAAAAAATATAAAAGCACAGGATATTTCCGCAAAATTCGACAGGGCTGCTGAATTCTTCAATAACAAAGATTACGAAAACGCAATCAAAGAATACGCAAAAATTGACCCGCCGACATCTGATTCAATGCTCGGGATAGCCTCGGCATATCAGAATACGGGCAACAGAGAACTTGCTATTGAATATTATAAAAAAGCACTTGACCTTAAACCGGCTGACTCTGATATCGCGTATTACATCGGAGTTTTATATGCAGAAGGCGAGGATTATGACTCCGCTCAGGAATACCTCAAAAAATCCGTTGCCTTAAACAAAAATAATACTAAAGCTTCCGAATATCTTGATTCGATTATTTCACAGCTGAATACAAACAGCCTTAACGAAGCAATAAGCCTTTATGAGGCGCAAAACTACGACGAAAGCCTTAATCTTCTAAACAAACTTATCGTTTCGGATCCGATGAATGCCTATGCTTATTATTACAGAGGCATGATTTACGACACAAAAGAAAATAAGCCTGAGGCCGTAAACAATTTTAAATCAGCATTAAAATACAACAGCAGCGAGGATTTAAACATTCTTAACTACCTGATAGCGGTAGATTTAGATTCAATGGAAAAATACAAAGAAGCTTATTCCTATTATCAAAAATACGCTTCCTCAAACGCCCCTGATGATGAATACAAGCAATACTCCACCACGCGTCTGGAAGAACTGAAAGATTATGCAAAATAATGTTCAAAACCTTATAAAAAGCCGTGTATCACTGGCGCCTATGGCGGGGATAACGGATTATGTGCTGAGAAGTCTTGTGAGAAGATATTCTCCGGAAGTTCTTCTGACAACGGAGATGATAAGTTCGGAATATCTGGCGCAAACCCTTAACGGACGATCAGGACAGGAGATTTTCAAACGTGACGGGAACCACAGTCCGATTTCATACCAGATTAGCGGACACAAGCCTGATTTGATGCGGAAAGCGTCGGAATTTCTGACACAATACGCTGATATAATTGACATTAATATGGGCTGCCCCGTAAATAAAGTTGTAAAAGGGCAGGACGGATGCGCTTTAATGCGAAATCCCGAACTTGCGGCAAGCCTTGTAAAAGCGGTAAAAGAAGGCACGACTAAGCCTGTGAGCGTAAAATTCCGGCTCGGATACACCCTAGACGAATTAAATTTTGTTGAATTCGGTGAAAAAATGCAAAAAGCAGGCGCAGATTTTATCACTATCCATGCCAGAACACGCTCCCAGATGTATTCAGGCACTGCAGACTGGAAACGGGTCAGAGAATTGAAAAACGCCGTTGACATTCCGGTCTTTGTAAACGGAGATATTATAAGCATAGAAACAGCAGTTCAGGCACTTGAAGAATCCGGCGCGGATGGTGTCGCAATAGGACGCGGAGCGCCCGGAGACCCTTCGCTTTTAGGCAGAATTTCCCATTATATCAAAACAGGCAAAAAACTTGCGCCGCCTACAATAGAGGAAAAGGCTGAAATCTTAAAAAAGCATCTGGATGACGAAATTACCCTCCGCGGCGAAAATGTCGGGATTAAATTTATGCGCAAATTCTACCCCTACTACCTTGCAGGCTTTCCAAATGCAAAAAACCTCCGCTCAAAGCTTGTTGTTGAAGAAAATTATGACAGGATAATTAAAACAATAGAAGAGTTAAGATTTGTAAAATCCCTATAAACTTTTAGCAATTTTAAATATTTACCCTCTTTATAAAAGTGCAGCAAAGGAGAAATTATGTCAATAAAATTAGATATGCTAAAAACCCCGGCAGGAAATTTATTCAGAAAAAGCACAACATTTGTATCCCCTGATGTTGAAGGGCTTAAAATGGTTAATAAAACAATCTATAAAGAATCCCCGCTTAACCCGTTAATTGAAACTAATAAAATCCTTGATCAGGACGTGCTAAAAGCCCAATTCACAAGCAAAAGACTTTCAAACGGCGACCGTGTTGAACACTACAATTTTCCGGATGAATTAATCAGAGTTGTAAAAAATAAATTCGGACAAATTAAAGAATTTAAGAGCAGTATTGAACAGCACAACACGACCCCGAAACAGACTTACGAAGATGTCAAAAATGCAATGACATCATTAGTCCGCAGCTTTTTAAGCAGATAATATTTACATTCTCTCAGGTGCCGAAACCTCAAGCAGATTAAGCGCGTTATTAAGAACCTGTTTTACTGAGAGAACAAGCGACAAGCGTGCTTTCATCATTTCTTTGTCGTCTGAAATAACGCGGTTTGCATTGTAGAAAGAATGAAATTCTGCTGCAAGTTCCTGAACATAGCGGCAAATCGTATAAACCTGACGGGTTTCGGCAGCAAGTTTAATTAAAGACTTGAACTCTTCAAGCTTTAAAACAAGTTTGCGCGCGCTGTCAAGCGTCGGCAGAAGATATTCTTTTTTGTAATTATTTTTCAAATCTTCCAGTTCTGCGGGCTTTAATGGTGCCGGAACGGATTTCCCGTTTTCCGAGTCGATTTTATCTTCGGTTGCATTACGCAGGATTGAGCAGGCTCTTGCATGAGCGTATTGAACGTAAAAGACAGGATTTTCGTCGCTGTTTGTTTTTGCAAGTTCAATATCAAAATCCAAAGTATTATCAATAGATCTCATACACATCCAGAATCTTGTTGCATCAACTCCGACTTCTTCAATCAGGTCGTCCAGAGTAACCATATTTTTACGTTTGCCCATTCTGACTTCATTACCGTTTATGACAAGGTTTACAAGCTGCCCGAGAAGGATTTCAAGTTTATCCGGATCATACCCGAGTGCTTCTATTGAAGCCTTAACTCGCGCAACATAACCGTGATGATCTGCGCCCCAGATGTTAATCATCCTGTCAAATCCGCGCTCGAGCTTGTCAATATGATACGCGATATCTGCTGTCAGGTAAGTATTTGCACCGTCCGCTTTTTTTATGACTCTGTCCTGATCATCTCCGAAGTCAGATGACCTGAACCAGTCTGCGCCGTCTTTTGTGTAAATTTTCCCGCTTGCTTTTAATTTATTAACGCACTCATCAACTTTACCTGATTTATGCAGGGTAAGTTCGGAATAGAAATTGTCAAAATGTACGCGGAAATTTTCAAGCAGTTCTTTTTGAAGCCTTTCCATTTCATATTTTGCGAAATCAGACAGAATTTGCACATCAATTTTAGAAATGTCGTTTTGAACTTCTTTTAAAAGTGCGCTGTTTTCTTCTGTGAATTTTTTAGCAACAGGAACAAGATAGTCGCCCGGGTAGAAATTTTTACGCTCAATTTCATCAGAGGGAAAATCCACGTTCTCGCCGAGCTGCTGGCGGATACGGATTGCCAGTGAATTTCCAAGCTTTTGAATCTGCGCCCCTGCGTCATTTATGTAAAATTCCTGATAAACCTCATGTCCGTAGAATTTAAGGAGATTAGCCAGCGCCGATCCCATAGCAGCCCATCTTCCGTGCCCGATGTGGAAAGGACCTGTCGGATTTGCCGAAACATATTCAAGAATTATTTTTTCTTTATCTATGTTTTCCGGACGGCCGAAACCGTCTTTCTTTTTGAATATTTCTTCTATTGCTGAAATCAAAAGATTTTTTCCCGCTTTAAAATTGATAAACCCGCCGATTACGGAGTATTCGTTATCGCTGTCATTAATTTCAGCTACTATTGCATTTGCAATCATCGGAGGCGCGATTTTTGCCTGACGGGCAAGCGAGGACACGTTGACCGCGAAATCCCCGAAATCCGGATTTTTAGGTTTCTCGACAACAAGCGTGTACGGCGTATATGCTGTCATCTGTCCGAGTTTTTTATCCAGAATAGCTTTTTCCAGCGCGTTTTCAACTTTATTCAAAAAATAATCTTTTATCATCTTTTTCTCTCCGTAAATTCTCTTATAGAAAAATTATACAATAAAAAATCAAAGGTTGTTAAAATTCATACGTACCGTTAAAAATTCCTCAAAAATATTGTAACAAAATTGAAACAAAACCTGAAAATATTGAATTTTTTCGCGAATTAAACCGAAAAATATACTAAATGGAGTGAATTCATGTCTTTTGAAAATATTCAAAATTCATTAAAAAACAAAAGTATATCGTGGCAAAACCTGAACAAACAGCTGAAAAGCATGAACGTTGACAAACAGCTGATTGCACAGATGCGTTCGATTTTTTACAGCTTTGATCAAACAAAAGATATGACTTTAAGTCAGGATGAAATAAGCAATGCGTTGAGCATGCTGAATTCACTTGACACAGACAAAGACGGCAAGATTACAGGTGAAGAATTAAAGGCAGCAAAAAGCAATGCTGTACTCGGGGACAAGAATGCAGGAGATATAAACAACTTTATAAAAGCACTTCAAGGGCAGCCGCTTGATGTCAGCGAAACGCAAACGACACCGGACGAACCTGCTTCCGGCGGCGAAACGGAAGAAACAAAGACCACACAGACACCTGAAAATACCCCTTCAGTAGAAAATAAAGGACAGAAGTTGACGGAATATACGGTACAACCCGGCGACACACCGGAAAGACTTGCGAAAAAATTCGGACTTGAAGGCGAAGAAGCAGAAGCCTTTATTGAGCATTTGAAAAAGCAGACAAATGAAAAAGGCTGGTTTATGGTGGGTCAAAAAATAACCCTTCCGGGCGACCACTCTGAAGCCTTACAAAATATGAGCGATTACACGGAAGATAAAACAGAATTGGACAATCGCTGGGCGCACACCGAAGCCGGCAGAAAGGCCATTGCCGCAGAAGAAGCTCGAAGACTGGAAACCCCAGAAAAAGTTGATACACCACCGGTAGAAACAGATCCTACAAACATAGACATCCCGGACACAACTATAGAGGTCGATAACACTCCGCCTTCACAAAGAGCAGATATTACAAGTGTGCGTCAGGATGCAAAAAAAGCCGCAGGTATTATTAAAGAACAAATCGAAGATCTGTCCTATTATGAAAATACGAGGCAAAAACTTAAAGAAAATATCAGCAATGAAAATATTGCATATATTTTAGAAGAATATTCTGATCTGGTCAAAGACATTGATGATGAATGGGTTTTAAACGTTAAAGATGTAAAAGAACACGTAATTGATCATCTTAACAACAGATTAGAAGAATTAGGACTGGAAGAACACAAACTTGAAGACATAAGTCGATTAAATATCAAACAAATCCAGCAAAAATGCAACGAAATGGCATCACTAATCCGTAAAACAGATGCAGACAGAGGTTATGTTTTCACTCCGGAAGCAACCGGCAAAAACCCAACAACTGCTCAAACATCGAAATCACAGTCCGCTCCAACAACGCAGGGAACAACATCTAATACAAAATCCACACCAGCACAAAACGCTGAAACCGCTGATACAAAAACAGAAAAACTGGAGGTTTGGAAATACCTCACTCCTGAAGAACAGACTACTTATCCTGAAGCATTACAGGACAAACTGGCTGAACTTAGACACTCCGGCATTGAAGTAACAGTAACTCCAACCAGAAACGGTTATAAGCTTGATTTGAATGAAGATACAATTTCGGCACAACCAAACTGGGAACGCACAATGACACCTGGATTTTTGCGCGACAAAAAAACACTGATTCTTGATAAAGACGGCAATATTGTTCAACAAAATCAAACGTACAACGACAAAGAGGTCATCACAAAATATGAAAACGGAGCACCTGTTTCGACTGAAACAAAAGTGCCGCAGCATATACAATATGAAGCTGTGGATACACAAAGAGCCGGAAATGACAGGGTACCAACAGAAATTAATATCAAAAGATCCGATAATTTAGGTAAAAAGGGAACACAATTTGCTGATTCTCTGGAAAACAACAAAGCTGCACTTATGAAAACATTAGGGATTGATAACGAGCAGTATAACAATTTAGCAAATATAGCCATGGGTATAGCCGAACAAGAAACCCACTTCGGTACATATTATTATAAGGATACTAAAGGCGAAAGGCATTTGCAACAAAGAATCATAGCAAAAGATATAGCTGATGCTACAGGGTTAAAAGAGAATGTTTCCCTCGGTATCACACAAATTCGTTGGAAAGCCAATTTTGAAGGTGATACATATCCAAATACAAAACTACGTGCGCAAGCGGCTGAATTCGGAATAACTTCTCCTGAAGATTATAAAGACAATCCTGAAAATGCAGCTATTTTAACAATGATATTACTTAATAACAAACGTATTAACGCCGAAAGCGATAAATGGCAAAAAAGGTTGGAAGAAAATAATGCTAAAATAGCTGATCCGGAATTACAAATGACAACAAATGATATTATAGCACTATCCTGGAATGGAATGGGCGAAATTACCAAACGATTTGATGATCCGAATGATGTTGTAACAATTAACGACAAAAACAGCAGTAAGGAGAAAAAAGATGGTACAAGTTACGCAAGGTTAGTCAGAGCATATAGAGAGAAATTTTATGTAGTAACTGAAGAGCAAAATTCGCGCAACCGTGCTGACGCCTTAGGTGTTGAGTCACAGGGTAACAACGGAAAACTAGGAACGGTAATTTTTATGCCCGCTACATACACAACTGATGTAACTAATTCAAAAGAAGATCTCCAAACTCTTGAACAGGCACTGAACAACAATTCCTCAATTCCGCAGAATTTGAAAAACCGTTTGCTTTCTGCCGTCAAAAAAGATGAAATTGCTTTCGGCTACGGTTTGACAGCAGATGAAGCAAATTCAATTACTGCCGCTGATGCTGAATTAATTCTTAATAAACTTGACGGCTTAAAAGGCAGGATTTCCAATCTTGTAGATCCTGCACGGATAAGAAAAGAAGCGCAGGCTACTCAAGCTGATTTCCGTTCTGACTACCTTGAATCAAGACAAATTATCGTTAATGATTATGATGTTCCTGCAGACAGCATAATTCCGGCGCTCGGCTCGGGGGACATTGTTGATGAACGCTTGCAATACAATCGTGATACGGTTGTGACAAATGCGCACAGAGCCGGACGCAGTGGCAGTGCACAAAACGCGATTACCCGAGGACAGAATGCTATTAATGAAGGAAAATATAGAGGCTTTACCGTACAGGAAGATTTAGGAGTCAATCCTTACGATGCCAACGGTAACTATCTGCCGCAGAGACAACGAGAATTAGCCGAATACGCATCAGATGTCGCAAGCGACATGGGGACAAGCGGCTTGTGTTTAACCGGTATTAAAGCAACACTTGAAAGTGCGGGAATAATTAAAAACGGCGAAGTTGTTTATCCTAAAGGTCATAAAGACTGGGGCAAACCTATTACAAACGCAAAAGATTTACAATACTTCCTTGCCGCTCATCCCGAAAAATTTGAAGAAGTAAAATATGTAAGCCTTGGCAACGGAACTTCAAGAGAACTTAATGCTTCCGACATTAAAAATCTGCCCGCCGGCTATATCGGAGTATTCATACCGGGTGACGGTTTTGAAGATCAAGCAGGACACGCTTTTATCACAAACGGAAACGGTCAGGGATACGCCGATGAAGTTGACAACCTGAATTGGGATGATTACAAATCTTCAGATGCCGGCAACGGCAAGGGCGAACACGGCACATTTGTAATCTACAAGCTTTCTGACAACTGGGCTGTTGATCCTCAGACCGGCAAACTTGTCCTTAAGGGCTGACGTTCAGATTTTATCAGAAATTTACTTTATATAAACCGTCTCAAACCTGTAGGCTTCAAAAGTATTTGAAAAATGTTCCGGCTTCAGACCTGCTTTTACCTTTAATGACTTCAAGAATTCCTTTTTATCCGGAAGCTGCTCCCAGACTGATGGCAGATATACCGATTGATAATTTCCGTCACGTATTATTATCCCGTCTTTAAAGGGCTGGATTTGACCGAGCAAATCCTCTTCATCTTTAAATGACATTTGTTTTGGAAGTGATAGAAGCGAAACTGCAATTTGAAGTTCTGGAATTTCTTCTTTTGTTACAGGGTTAAATCTATAATCCTTAAATGCAGCGTGCTGTGCGTTTATAACAATATCTTCTATAAGCGTTCTGTGAGGAATTATTGAACCTATACAGCCTCTCAGCATATTATTTTTTTCTAATGTGACAAAACAAGCGCCTGCTTCAGCGAATACTTTCGGAAATTTAACTTCCAATCTTCCCGTGTCAAACTGAGCCTTCAAACTGTTTCTGCATAAATCCAGAATAAAATCAGAATAATATTCCTTCAAAAAAGCATTTTTCCCGCCTTCGAACAAAAACCATGTCCCGTATCCGACAACTCTTGACTTATCGCCGGAAGCCTCAGAGGAATTAGTCACATCTATTCTTATCAATGAAAACTTATTTTTGTTTGCAAATTTGATTAAGCCTAAAATTCCAACGACTCCGCAGGCATGATTAGGCGTGAAACTATCCGTAATTCCGCTCTCAATTAGCTGAGCGGTAAAGCTATCCATTTTTACCGCATCTTCATGCTTCAAATAGTGGCTTAAATCTGAAGAAATAATAAAACCGATTTCCGGATTTTTGTAGTAAAAAGATATAATTTCTTCAATCTTATCCGGAGTTTCGTTACCAATAAGCACGGGAACGATTTTCACGTCACCGAATACCGATTGAATAAGAGGCACCTGAATTTCAATAGCATGCTCCGGCGCTATTGCGTCATCCTTATAATCTGCACCAAATTTTTCTTTAAGTTCGGAATTAATTTGAGAGTTAATTTCGATTTTTCCCAGAGGCGTCAGCCAGTAATCATAGCTGCTTAAACCAAGCCCGTAAAATCCGACACGATGAGCAGGAGCAAAAATAAAAATAGTTTTTAAATTCTTATCAAGCTGGCTTATTCCTTCATACGCAAGACGCCCTGAATAAACAAGTCCGGCATGAGGAACTATAACCGCACGAGCCGGAACTGTATAGGTGTTCTTATTTTGCCGTGCAAATTTTTCTATCTGAGATTTTAATTCGTTTGTATCTGCCGCATAAAATGTGCCCGCAACAGAAGGCTGTTTTATTTTTTCCATAGAAGTATTATAATACAAACTATGAATTATCAAACCATTCTTAAGGATGAAAAAATCAGATGCACTATTTGCCCTCGAAAATGTGTTTTATCCGACGGGCAGGAGGGATTTTGCCGCGTCAGGAAAAACGTCAACGGGGAAATTACTCTCACAACTTACGGATACAATACAGGGCTTGCAATTGACCCTGTTGAAAAAAAGCCGTTGTACCAGTTTTATCCGGGGACACAGGTTTTATCCTTCGGAACTTTCGGGTGCAACATGGGATGTCTTTTTTGCCAGAACTGGCAGACTACCAAAATCAAATCAGACTGCCGGCTTTTAAATAAAACTACACCTGAAGAAATTGTACAAATCGCAAAAAAATATTCCTGCAAAAGTGTTGCATTTACTTATAATGATCCTGTCATATTCTTTGAATACGCAATAGACACCGCCAGATTATGCAGACAGGAAGGGATTAAAACAATCGCAGTCTCTTCCGGATATATAAACCCCGAACCCGCAAAAGAATTTTTTAAATATATGGATGCCGCCAATATTGATTTAAAAGGATTCAGCGAGAATTTTTACAGAAAAAACTGTATGGCGCATCTTGCCCCCGTACTTGATACGATAAAATATGCCGCTAATGAAACCGATTGCCTGATTGAACTTACGACAATGCTTATTGAAGGGGAAAACGATTCAGACGATATGATAAAAAAAGAATGTGAATGGATTTTAGAGAACTTAGGGGATTGTGTACCTTTGCATTTCAGCGCGTTTTTCCCCCGCTATAAGTTTTCTGACAGAAAACAAACTGATTTTTCAACGCTTTTAAGAGCTTATTCTATTGCGCAAAAGGCAGGATTAAAGTACATTTACACAGGCAACCTCACAAACACGGAAACTTCAAGCACATACTGCAAAAACTGCAGCAGGGCTGCAATTGTCAGAAACGGCTACCGGCTTATTGAATACAATCTTGACAAAAAAGGCAGCTGCAGGTTTTGCGGCACAAAATGCGATGGAAGATTTTAAAAATGTGCCTGATGCGATTCGAACGCACGACCTTTTCCTTCGGAGGGAAACGCTCTATCCGGCTGAGCTACAGGCACTTAAATTTGTTTTCTGGCTGTTTTTTTAAATTCAACCTGACTGATCTTTATCATAATAAAAGAACCGCTTTTTTACAAGCGGTTCTTTTGATTTTTTTATTTGAAAAATTCCTGAGCATTAACTCGCTGACGCTCTTTCTCATCTTCAACTTTAAAGAAGGGCATCTGTTTAAAGTTAAACATAGCAGCAATTACAGAACTTGGGAAAAGTTCCGTTGCATTGTTCAAATCAAGAACAGCCGAATTGTAGAACCTTCTTGCAGCAGCAATATGCTCTTCAACTTCATTGTATGTCTGCATTGACTGAAGCATGGTCTGGTCAGATTTCAACTGCGGATAATTTTCCATATTAACCATTAATTGCCCCATCTGACGCTGAATTTCGCCGTCAAGTTTGAGTTTGTTTTCAATATTTCCGAGATTTGAATCAAGCTTGATTGCCTGTGCTCTCAAAGCCGTAATATTTTCCAGCAAACCTCTTTCGTGCTCCATAAATTTGTTTGCAATTGTCAGGATGTTCGGGATAAGGTCATAACGTTTTTTCAACTGCACGTCAATACTTGAAAAAGCTTCTTTAACCTTGTTGCGTTTCTGTACAAGCGAGTTGTACATGATGATCACAATCAAAACAAGAACACCCAGTACAATTAATAAAATTGTTGATGTTGACATTCCGTTTCCTCCTATAATGTTGTCGGCAAATTGTTTTCCGCCTACCACGTTTTCCATAATCTCTACCTCTTATTTATACTACCTGAAATTTATTCCCGATTTTTTCAAACGACACTACTTCGTCAAAGTTTTTACGGCTTTTTAGAGCAGCTGACGGAGCCTTTTCATATCCGAGAGCCAGAATTGAATGTAAAATTTGCTTTTCTCCAAGCCCGAGCATTTCTTTAACAGACCGTATGCTGCCTTCCTCTTTTGATGTCAACTCGTTTGAAACAGCGCCCACAATACAGCAGCCGATGCCTAATTCTTCTGCTCTTAATGTCATATACCCTATCGAATAAGACATTTGTTCAACCGTTCTCAATAAAGTTTCGTATTCGCCAAGAAGCGACGGATTAAGCATTTTGCTTGCTAGAATATACTCCCTTGTCTGAGAATCCCGCCCCTGTTTTTCCATAACTTTTGAAAACTTATCAGCTTCCCACGCTGTCATATCCGCGACACAGCAGATTAAGGCAGAAGCTGAACTTACCTGTTTCTGACCGCCTGCGGCTTTTGACAAAATATCTTTATGCTCCTGATTTTTAACAACAATAAACTGCCACGGCTGTACATTCACCCAGCTCGGTGCCATTATGCCGGCTTCTAAAATTGATTTTATATCCCCGTCACTTACCGGTTTTTCCGAATAAGAACGCACACTTTTTCTGTTTATGATTGCATTTAAGACCATGCCGCCTCCGATTTACTTTATATAACCAGTATATAATTATTTTCCGGCTATGACAACTGTAAAGTCTGTTCCGTTACAATAATTATCAGAAGGCTCATAAACAAACTGAAAACCTATGATTGACGGCGTTTTTTTCTTGAGCCAGTTGAAGTAATCGTTTGTTACCTGTTTTGAGTGCGCGATAAACTGTGTGTGTGTTTTATTTACATGCCCCGTGCATACAACATCAATACCTAAAGTTGTCAGCTGTTCTTTAATCAAGTTAGCTTCTTCTTCGTTGCCATTTGAATACATAATACCGGCTTTAAGCTGAGCACCCATTTCTGCAGGATCAGCTTTCACTCTGTAAATAAGTCTGTCAACAACTTCCTGAGTTTTTTCCGGATCAAGAATCCAGTAGCTGATATATCCTTTTTTATTTGGCGCTCCCGGAAGCATCGCAATTTCTATTTTGTCCATATCAAGATGCTTTGCAAGCCCCGCATACTGCGAAAGCTCGTAGAAAGACATATTTGTTTTTATGTATTTGTTAGCAACATTAATGATTTCCGGAAGTTTTGCAAGAGTTTCCGGTTTTTTAAGAGCCTCCATCAAACCTCTTAAAAACCACTGCTGGCGCTGTGTTCTACCGATATCACCCATTGCATCGTGACGGAATCTTAAATATCCTATAACCTCTTTTCCGCTAAGGTGATTATTACCTTTTTTAAGATTGATAAAGAGTTTGCCTGTATAATCATTGTAGTGCATGTCTTTTTCAACATAAATATCAATTCCGCCCAGAGCATCCACAACTTCTTTAACAGCCTGATCGTGAACCATAACATAGCGGTCAATCTTGACACCGAGGGTATCTTCTATTGTTTTAATAGTCATACCGATTCCGCCGATTGCATGGGCAGCGTTAATCTTCTGGACGCCGTGATCTCCGGGAAGGTAAACCTTGCTGTCACGAGGAATTGAAATTGCATTCAGGGATTTTGTCCTCGGGTCTATATTCATCAGAATAATTGTATCTGTTCTTGTGCCTTCAAAAGGATCCGTGCCTTCGCCGTTTGAGTCTACGCCTAAAAGAAGAATATTTCTTCTTTTGTTGCCGAACGGAAATGAAAAATCTGCTTTATGTTTTGTATCATTGTCTTTTGACAGATTTACGAAAAGTTTTGTTATTGCATTATCTTTACCGAGATGCTTTTCAAGAAACTCCTTATTGTCCGCAAGGACAAAGAAGCTCAACGCAACACCTATTATAATAATTGTAAGCACCATAATCGTGCGCATAAATACAGAGCTTTCACGTCTTATAAGTTTTGCCTGACGGATTGCATTGTCATCTTTATTATACTGGCTTCTTCTCGGTCCTTTTGGAGTATCTGTTTTCATAAATGGTCATATCCTTGTATTGTGTTCTCATCCAATAATAATATTATACAATTAATATTTGTGCATACAGTAATTTAATGATTTTAAAAAACTTTGAGCAAAAAAGTTGACACCAGCGAAAAATATACAACAAGCCCGACAACGTCAATAGTAGTTGCAATTACGGGGCCTGATGCAACCGCAGGGTCTATATTTAAAGCTTTCAAGGCAAACGGAGTAAACGTGCCGATCATTGTTGCCATTGTCATATTGATTGTCATTGCAATCCCGACAACAACACCGAGTTCTATACTATGCTGCCAGCCAAAAGTTGCAAACGTTACCAGCATTCCGAAAATTGCGCCGATGAAAAGTCCTATAAACATTTCTCTTACAATATGATACATAGCGGAACTCATAGTAACCTGCCCTGTTGAAAGTCCTCTTACCATAAGCGTAATACTTTGAGTCCCGATATTTCCGCCAAGCCCTGCCAGAAGCGGCATAAATATCGCAACAATCGGAATTGCCGCAATAGTATGGTCATAATGATGCGCAACATTTACCGCTATAAACTCCCCTAGCAAAGTTATAAAAAGCCACGGAGTTCTTGCCCTGATTGCATTGAAAATGTTTCCGGAAAGGATCTCATCTTCATCAACGACTTCCGTTGAAATACCTGATGACTGGTAGATTTCTTCTGTGGTTTCTTCTTCAAACAAATCATGAACGTCGTCCCACGTAATCATGCCCTTAAGCCTGTTGTACAAATCCACAACCGGAAGCGCATTATACTGATATTTCATAAACTCATCAGTTATATAGTCGCTGTAGTCATCGACATGAAGTTTTACAATATCTGAAATCATAATATCTTCGACTTTTTTCGTAACAGGCGAAGTTAAGAGTTTTCTGAGCGACACAACGCCCAGAAGATGGTTTTGCTTGTCTACAACGTAAATATAATAAAGTTCCAGATTGTCGCGCTCTGCTTTAATTCTTATGTAATTCAAAACATCCTGAACGCTCATATCGGAATTAACCGTCAGCACAACCGGGTTCATGATACCGCCTGCGGTATCTTCGTTGTATGTCAGGAGTTCCCTTACTTCTTCTGAAAATTTGTGCGGAAGTTTGTCTAAGTATGTTTCTGATTCATCTTCTTCCATGTCCCCCAGAACATCAGCCGCCGCGTCATGAGGTAAACGGGTCAAAATTTTTGAAGCTGTTTCCTGATCAATATCTCCCAGAAGTTCAACCTGAAGCTGCGGGGTTATGTATTCCATCAATTCCGCAGCTTTATCAATATCAAGAAGCTTAAAACATTTCAAACGCTCTTCAGGTTTAAGTTCCGGAAAAATATCAGCCAAATCCGCACTGTGAAAGCTGTCCAGCTCTTCTCTAAGCTGATCCTGATTCTCATCATCAAGTATTTCCCTTAACCGTTCTATTACATTTGAAATATTCATCATAAGAAAATTATAATACGAATATAAAATTAGAGGGAAATTTTTGAATATTTTATATACAAAAACGCCGGAGCCTTAAAAGCTCCGGCGTTGCAAGTTTTAACAAAGTTCTGCATCGCCAAGACCATACTGCTCCAGAGAATCGACCTTTGTCTGAATACAAATAAATTGAAAAATTCCGTCACCTGTATTCTCTATTGTTCTTGAAGCTGCCGGAAGAACTTTAACAACAGTACCTTCCACTACTTCTATATTATCTCCGTCAATAGTCATTCTTCCCTGCCCGTTAGTAATAATATAAATTTCTTCATTCTGTTTATGCTTATGGCTAAACGGAACTTTAAATCCTTTTGGTACTGTATTAATAGAAATTTCGCAACCGGTTAAGTCCAATTTGTCATGTAAAAACACTTTTCCATTTTCAAGATTGATAATTTCATTAAGTTTTCCAAGTTCGATTGTTTTGTAGTTTGTCATAATTTTCTCCTTTCGTTAGATATCTAACCATTTGTTTAAAAAAATTTACACCATTTTTTTTAAAATTCGGTCTAATTTCACAGCTTCCTCCGGTTTTAGATTTTTATACAGCATTTTATTTAATTTAACAGATATATCTTCAAATACCGGTTTAAACTGTTCACCTTTTCGGGTAAGCGATATTAATGTTTTTCTGCTGTCTTCTTCTGATTTTTCTCTTTTCAAATAACCCATCTTTTCAAGCTTGTCAACTAGAACAGTCACTGTCGGCTTCGTACGGTGAATTCGGTTTGCAATCTCTTTCATAGTTGACGCGCCTGAAGAGTAAAGAACTGCAAGAATATCTCCATGGCTGGGCACCAGACCGCCGGCGCCACTTTGTTCAAGCTGTTCTATAATAAACCTGTTTCCTTTCTCATGAATTTTTGATATTAAAGAAAGTGCTTCATACATATTTAATACGCTTTCAAAAAATATTATAGTTAGATATCTAACTTTTGTCAAGCATATTTTGTTTTTCTTCTTTTTGTATAAACCAGTCAATAAGCGGCTTTTTCTCGCCAAATTCAAATTTGAAACCTTTTGCAAAGTCGTCATCAGTCAAAAATTCGTAGTTTACATTGAAAGCAACAGGTTCATCCTTTACACCTAAATTTTTAAATTTTTCAGAGGAAATTTTATTGCCGTTATCCTCCATTACATTAGAAAAATTAAGACCTTTAAAGCAGCAGAAAGGCACCTTAACCCTTCCGTCCGCGCCGACAGTCAAAAGCCCGAAGGAACGGCAGATTATCCCGCGGAACTCATATACAGAGCAGACATCGTTAATCAAAAACGGACAGTCATACCGGAAATTATCTCCTTTGTATTCTTCTTTTGCTTTAAGTACTTTTTTAACATTTTCCGCCACAATCCGCTTGTTTTCGTCGCTCAGGCTCCATGCCCCGAGCATCAGATAATCCATTTCGATTTTTGAATAAGGAATCTGTGCATCCTTACAGCACATTGCACAACCCTTTTTGCACATTATATAAGGCTTCTGGCGATCAAAAAAGTTTTTCAGTTTTTCATCAACAAACTTTAGATAGACAATATAATTTTCAATCATAATGCTTATATTCTACATTTTTCAGAGCAAAAACTCAAAACGGTAATATTAGTTAATCATATTTAATACGGCTTACGTTCAGAAACAATACATTTAAGAAAAATTTTGCGCGGGAAAAAATTTTATGGTAAAATCTGGATGGTTGACAGCCGGTTGAAAAACCGAAAGTCAGGATAATAACCTGACTTTTAAAAAGGCCTCGTAGCTCAGCAGGATAGAGCAGCGGTTTCCTAAACCGAAGATCGCGCGTTCGAATCGCGCCGGGGCCGTTTTTTTTTTTATGTTGAATTACACCACTAAAAACTGCCGGCTGCGATGAGAACGCC
>CALUPM010000004.1 GCA_944322665.1 Candidatus Gastranaerophilales bacterium
TATGACTGTGTTTTAGCATTTCGTCCTCCTAATTTTCTTCTTCTATGATGTTATTTTATCAAATTTTGGTTTCGCATGCAACTTTTTATTTCTACGTCATTCTGAGGGAGCCTTGCGACCGAAGAATCTCATGGAATTTTCAGGAGATCCTTCGGCTAAAGCCTCAGGATGACGTATCTTTCTTCATGTCATTCTGAGGAAAGCGCAGCGAACGAAGAATCCAATGGCATTTTATGGGGATCCTTCGCCCTCTCACAAAACGATACTTAATCGTTTTGTTCGGCAGAGTGGCTCAGGATGACGCACCATTTTTAGAGGAACTTCGCCTGCGCCTCAGGATGACATGAAATCCTTTCACCCCGTTCAACTTTTCAACTTTTCAACCCTCCTCACGCTTTACCCTTCACTCCTCACGCTTCACGCTTCACGCTTCACTCTTCACACTTCACTTTTCACTCTTAACGCTTCAGACCCCTCACCCGAATTTGTAAGTTCGCATTTGCTCACTAACAAATTCTACCCTCTCCCACAAGGGGAGAGGGGATTATTTTACGTAAAGGACTTAACGTCTTAACGTCTTTTCGTCTTTTTCAGAAACAAACCATTCAACTTTTCAACTCCCCTCACACTTCACCCTTCACCCTTCACTCTGATAAGAACTTATCGCCTTATCGCCTTGCAGTCTTATCGCCTTTATCAACTCTCACACTTCACTTCCGCCCCATTTTGTCATCCTGAATTTAGTTCAGGATCTAAACGAGATTCTGAAACAAGTTCAGAATGACAGTGTTAGACAAAATGGGGCGGAACCTTTTCATCTTTCAAACCGTAATCTCCTAGTGCCTTAGTGCCCTAGCACCTTAGTATCTTTTTTACAAAACAACCCCTATCTGGTTTCGTCGAGTTCTTTTCGGATGTCTTCCACAGTCACATATTTTATCGGTGCATCCTCATTCTTTTTCAGATAAACGTCCTTAATCCCCGCCTGAACAATAAACCTCTTACACAGAATACAAATGAAATCATGCCCGTAAATATACATTGTTGCACCTTTACATCTGTCCTGTCCCGCCTGAATTATGGCGTTCTGTTCCGCGTGAATTGAACGGCAGGTTTCATATCTTGTGCCTGACGGAATATTATTTTTGATACGGTAGCATTCGCCGCGCTCATAGCAGGATTCAACCTTTGAGGGTGTGCCGTTATAGCCTGTTGCTTTTATCTTCTTATCGTCACCCACAATTACCGCGCCAACCTGCGCTCTGATACAGTTTGAACGGCTTGCGCAGGTTTTTGCAAGATCCAAAAAATAATCGTTCCAAGATTTTATTTCCATACTTCATATCCCTTTCTGCTAAATTTATTCTAGTATAAAATTAAAATCCTGCAAAGTTATTATTTTTTGGATTTATATAGCAAATTTCACTAATATTATAAAAAGCACATCATTATAAGGGCTTTAGCCCGAAAAATCTTATTGAATTTTATGGAGATCCTTCGTTTCACTCAGGATGACAGAAGAATTTTTAAGGGGATCCTTCGGCTTTTCGCACTTGCAGTAAACGGTATGGCTGACGCCTTTCACCCTCTGCTCGTGCGCCTCAGGATGACATACCATTTTTAAAGGAACTTCGCCTTAGGCTCAGGATGACGCTGTTTTGAAAATTTTTGTGGAATTTCCTATATAAGTCCCTTATTTTGAACCGAGAATTATTTCCATTCCTTTTATCAGATTTTTAAGCTGTTCAAGTTTTTCTCGGCTGTCAAGCGATTCTGCGGCAAGCTTTATAAAATTCAGTTTATTTAAATCTTCACCGATTTTGTCGAGATTTTCGTTTATAAGTTTGCGAACTTTGCCTGATTCCACCTGCTCTTTTGACATCGCAACTTCTACCGTGCCGTCCGGATAATAAGTTTTGATATGCGAAAGTTCGCCGTCAGGATTTTTGTAGACAACTGTTATCGGTTTGTCGATATTCTTTGCAGACTGGAGCATACTTTTATCTGAATTTTCAGCGTTTTCTTCCCAAGAAGAAAATTCCGGGCTGAAACTTGATATTTTTCTGTTGTAATTTGTAATGTTTATTATTTTGTCGTTCAGAGAAACTTCTACTACCGGTCTTTCGTCTGTTCCTGTCGACAAAACTGCATATTCCTTATCCCATTCAAAATCAAAGAGAGTTTTCAGGTCTATCTCCAAATACAAACTTAATTTCTCAAGAGTTTCAACTGACGGGAAATTTTCGCCGGATTCAAGTCTTGACATCTGTCTTGGCGACATACCAAGCATTTCTGCAAGTTTTTCCTGCGTTAAGCCTTTTAATTTCCTAATCTCTTTTAGATTTTCTCCGAATGCAGTTTTCAAATTCTTGTACATAAATACCTGCCTTTCAATATGTTAGCCTCATTCTCAAAACGTTTTAAGGGCGCATTAAGTCATTTTTAGTCATCAGCCCTATTGACACAAGACTTAATACGTCATATAATGAAGCATGTTTGCGGGGTAAACATTGCCTCTATTTATGATACAGCAAGGTATTTATCCTTATAGACACTCTTGAAAAATAAAAATTAAAAACAGACATTATAATTCCAAAAACTTTTTCAAACTATTTTGAAAGGACAAAAAGATTGATACGATAATCTTTTTGATGTTCTCGATAAAAGTAAACGGCGTTTTCACGCCGTCTTTTTTTACATTTCAGCAAACCTTGCAGGCTGATTGACATAACATAAAGGTCTTATTAAAATTTAGATAAATCAACCGGAGGTCTGATGGAGTTTTTTCAAAAAGAAAAAAACGGAAGCAAAAGAATTATAAGTTTTTTCGGTCTGAAATTCAGTTACAACACAGCGAAAAAATACAAATATATTCCTGTCAGGGAATACGGATTGTCTCAAACCGGAAGAACCCCGAAGATTATCGTTTCTTTAACCTCATTTCCTGACAGAATTCCAACACTGCACCGGAGCCTTGCATCACTGCTTAACCAGACATTAAAACCTGATATGGTGATTTTATGGCTTGCAAAAGAGCAGTTTCCCGACCTTGAAAACAATCTGCCCGAGGAAATTTTAAACCTCAAAGAGTTCGGGCTTTCAATCCGCTGGTGCAATGATATTAAATCTTATAAAAAGCTTGTTCCTGCACTCAAAGAATTTCCGCATGATATAATTGTCACGGCAGATGACGACGTATTTTATGACAGAACAATGCTTGAAAAACTTTATAATTCATATAAAAAATTTCCGCAAAATATACACTGCCACAAAACAAAAAAAATAATTTTCAAAGACGGCAAAATAACCGCAAAACAAAAGAAATGCTACAAATATCCTTCATTTGCAAATATTCCGGTCGGGGTCGGAGGGGTTTTGTATCCGCCGCATTCACTGTTTAAAGATGCCGTAAGTGAAGAACTTTTTACAAAACTTGCGCCGACAAATGACGACCTGTGGTTCTGGGCTTCGGCTGTTTTAAATAACACTAAAATTATGAAAATAGATCACAACATTGATGAGCCGGTAATCATTGAAGAAACTTATGACAGCCCGAAACTTTCAGATATCAACAACCACGGAGAAAAACTTTTTTACGTCCAGCTTGAAAATATACTTAATTATTACGGAGAACTGAAAGACAAAGTTTACGCCTGCATAAAAAACCAGAAACTTTTACACAGCTAGAATTTCAGATTTCTAATACCTGTTACAACCACAACAATACCGAATCTGTCTGCTGCCTGAAAGACTTCTTCATCATTCACAGACCCTCCCGGTTCAATTATCAAGGAAATACGCCCCTGCGCGGCTGCATTAATACAATCCTCATTTTCCACAGCCTCATCAAATGCCATAACGGCATCTTTTGAATTTTCACAGGCGACATCAAGCGCCAGTTCTGCTGCCGACACAAGATTTGTCTGACCCTGAATTATTGCGGATGTTTTAAAATCTTTTGCAATTAAAACGGAATTTGTTCTTGCATACTTTGCAACCTTCCACGCAAAAATCGCGTCTTCAAGCTGTTCCGTCGTCGGTTTTGTTTTTGTAACAACCTTGAATAAATCCTTATCCAGTTCGCTTTTATTCGCTTCCTGCACAAGAGTTCCGAACGGAGTTACGGTAATTTCTTCCGTTACGTAATGCTTGTAATCTTTCAAAGAAGTTGTAATCCGAACAATCTTAAGCTCCTCATTTTTTCTTAAAAGTTCAAGCGCATCGTCATCGTAATACGGTGCAACAACAACCTTGACCGACATTGAATTAAGATGCTTTGCGACTTCAAAATTCACGGTCTGCGAAAACGCAATTGTACCGCTGAATGTTGCGAACGGGTCACAATCAAAAGCTTTTGTATAAGCTTCAAAAATACTTCTGCCGAGCGCCACCCCGCATGGAAGATTATGTTTTACAATAGCCGCGGCATTAACATCATAAAATTCACTTACAAGACTTGCTGCTGTTGTTATATTCAAAATATCATTATGTGAAAGCTCTTTTTCGTTCAGTATTATATAATCCGCCATCACGTCAGATTTGTACAGGGAAGCTTTCTGATGCGGATTAGAGCCGTATTTTAGATCATAAAGCTTTGACCAGCTGAAAAGCTTGCGTTCATCTTCGCCCGAGTAAACTCCGATTTTTTCGGATACTGCCCCGTCATAATCCGACAAATACTGAAACGCTTTCAGTGCTAACATCTGCCTGTCGTAAGAATTGACGTTTATTGATCCGTAAAAATCTTTTATATCCGTAACAACAATTGTATTTTCAAAATATTTTGCCCCTGCTCTTAATATAGAAAAATCAGCAATGTTTAAGGCTTCTGTAAATTGCCTTATGTCGTCGGTCTTTTCTGCAATATCACCGACCGGCTGAAGCATTACTATCACCATATCCAGTCTGTCCCGGACAAAATCTTCAATAGAAGTTTTTTTGCTAAAACCGTCAGCAGGAATAAGCTCATCAATGTTTGAAGCATTAACCCCGTTTTTATTCAAAAATTCCAGAGTTACGCCTGATGAAACTATCTCATAGTCGAATTTTTCCGACAAAACTTTCGCATAATCCGCTATCCGCTGCTCATTTTCAAAAACACTGATATAAACTTTATTCTTCATACTTATCCCCTTGACAAGTCTTAATATATCATGCCCGCTAAATCCTGACAAGATATAATCCCTGCATCCTGCTTAAACTGATACGTTTTGTAATCATTTTTAACTAAAAAACGCAAATTTTCTTGAAATATATTTGTGTCCTTTGTATAATTCTGGTAGTTGACAGAAAAATTTGAGGGAAACAATGGTAAATAACAGAATGACCGAAGGGGTCGGAAAAAAAATAGTTGATGCATTAAAAAAACAAACAGATGTTGAGATAATGACACAGCAGGAATCCGCACAAGAATACTCTCCGCAGCCTGAAAATAATGCTGAGCCTATTTACAATGAACCTATGCCTCCGTTTGACTTTCTACAGGACGGAAGCCAGGGACAAAAGCCTGATATTGATACCTCAAGTGATTTTATGTCAAACCCTAACAAAAATGTTTACAACTTCGGCACGGTTCCGGAACAACAGCCGGCACCTCAACATATCGTAAATGAAGGTTTTAACACAGAATCTGATATTTTTGAACTTCCGCCGAATGTTGAAGTTTTAAGACAACTTATTACAAAACTGCCTTCAAATGTTTCTAAACAAACAGGAGCTCAGATTATTAAACAAACAATGGAAGCTCTCGGGATTTCGATGAAAGGTGTTTTACAGGAAGCACAGGCTGTTCAGGAAAACCTTAATGCCTCTGCCCGTGAATGCCAGAACAGCATTGCTGAATGCAGACGACAAATAGGACTTCTTGAAAACCAGACACAAAAAATTCACCGTCAGTACACTATGCTTAACGATATAATAAGCTTATTTATTCAGGCAGGGAACTAAGAAATCTTATTAGTTATAAGAGAAGGCTCTGCCAATATTACCCTGCAATCTTCCGCGGCAGGATTCAAGTTCGGTTGATACCATCTGCAGCCTCATTTGATACTGGGTCATCTGCTGCTCAAGTTTTTGCTCCAATACTTTTAACTTCGCCTGACGCTGGTTTAACTGTTTGACAACCGGAGAATCCGGAGAATAATCGGTGCCTACCTGCATCAAATCACTCGCAGCCTGAGTCAAACCCATTCTTGACTGGGTTACAAGCTGAATTTTGTATTCCAGATCCAGCTTCTGATTAATCAGGTATTGCATCCTTATGGAATCTGTAATGACACCCATTTTTCCGTTCCTTTATCTGGTTTCGTTGAGATTGTTGCCCTTTAAAAAGGTGTGCTGATTGTTTTCTGCAATCAACTGTTCCATCTTTTTAAACTGGTGCATATGATAATTCAATCTGTACTGCGCCATTTTTCTTTTCTTGTTCATTGTCAGAAAATCTTTTAAACCGTCTACAAACGAATTTATCAATGCTTTTATCGGGTTTTTCCTTATCAGGAAGTTTTTTGAATATATCGCAAAGTCCAAAAACCGCTTTATATTCATCTCTAAAGTATCACGAATCATATTAATCCTTTACACTTTAGACCTACAACTATATAAAAACATTTGGAACCCTGAAATTGCCATGTTTTTCGGATTTACTTAACATGTCTTAACGTTGCAAGCCCACTATTACTTTGTGTCATTACAAAGTATTTATCGGCAAAGATTAATAAAAACTTTAAAGTATTTTAACCAAAATTTACAATTAAATTAGAGGTTTTGAATAGCTTTGCTGTCGCCGTCAATAGATTCTTTAAGCATCTTTTTAACAACATCGCCCTGAGTATCAAGCATTTTGCAGACAGTTTCAATATTACGGACTTTATTTGAAAGCATAACATCAGCGTTTGCCGTAATATTTCCGGTTACGTTTTGATACGCAGCAAGGGCGGCAGAAGTCGTCCCCTGCATCAGATTGCCCATAACAAGAGCAGGAAGCCCGTATTCTCCAAGATAAGGAGCTGCAGCCTGCATAATGCCGCCCCAGCCTGAAATTACACCTGCAATCGGGAGAACAATATTACGTGCCGCCATACCAAAACCGTTGGCTGTACCCACTCCGTAAGCCGCTGCGCTTGCGATATCTGCAATTCCGCCCACGCCTGATGCGTAACCAGTTGCAACACCGCTGTCAGTACCCCAGCCGGAAACAATTGAAGCAGCACCGCCTGTTGCATAACCATCTAATCCCCATGATATAGGAGCCGCCCCGCCTCCGGGGAAACCGGAATAATTATACAATGAATCAATTCCAAATGCGGAATTTCCGCTATACTGTGAGGCATAAGAAGTTCCGGGAATATTCATAACCTCGGATGCGCCAAAAACATTCGCAAACGATGATGGTGCAAGTAAACTTGCCATTCTGTACAAGAAACTTCCGGTCATCTCAAAACCGGTTCCTGTACCGCTTCCGGATACAGTCAGGTCACGTAATTTGTCATAAGTTTCAAATAACATAGCCTTGGCATCTCCGCTTGCAGAGCCGAATTTGTTTGCTATTACCAGATAACTGTCGTTTTTGTAAGCCATTTTTACCTCTTTGTATGTTCTGCAGGAAGTTTGTAATCTTAAATTTATTCCGATTATTCGAATGTCTTGAAGGTAGACTCGATGTTCTTTTCGATAACCTTTGCAACAGCTTCCATTTCTGTCTGGAGCGCGTCCTGTTCGGTATCAAGCTGACGGAGTCTTAATTCAAGAGTTCTGTCCTGCTCCTGAATTTTCTTTGTTTTTGCGTTTATGTCTTCTATCTTTTTCTCGTAAACCTGCTGGTCGTAATAATACTGGTTCATTGCATCATCATAAGCCGCTTCATCAGTAATTGTTTCGGTTTTCAAAGTTCTGACAGCAGAAGAATTTTCATATCTGATGGTTTCAGCACGGCCTTCACTGTTAAAATCAATCAATGCCCGCTCTGTGCGCTCAATTTTAGTAGAAACATCCTGTGCGCAATAGTATTTTAACTCCGGCTGGTTTTCTGTCGGCATAGAAGCGTCTGTCGCACCTTCCCACGAAGCCATCAAATCTTCATAGCAGGCAAAATATCTCTGCCCTGATTGTTCCCAGGTATAAATAGTTGACGGAGAACTTGCAAAAGTTGAATCCGGCCAATCTGCAAGAATTTGATCATATTGTTCTTTTTGTTCTTTGTCTGTAGGATCATATACTGACAGTTCTATATTACCGAGCATTGTCGGAACTCCGGTTGCAACCGAATATTCAATAGCATCCGCATCACCTGCAATTACACCGTTTATATCATTCTGTGATATAAAGTGAACAACAGCATCATCATCCGTATAAGTATATATACTATCAGTATCTATTCTGCCAAGTTCTGCATTCTCTGCGACTGCCTTATCATAAGCTATTTTCATTGATTCATTAGTTTCGTCGTATTTTGTGCATTCAAAACCGTTGACGGTATATGAAGTTTCACCTGTTTCAGGGTCTGATGTAATTCCTATCGGGTTCGGCTCAATCTCCATAACTGCAGCTCTTGAACCGCTCATATAATAATCGTTTGCTGCAGCTTCACCGCTTACAGCACCTTCTAACTCACTGCCAAGCACAATATGAAGTTTTCCGCCGGAATCCGTATAAGTCATAAGATCAGCAGGATCTGCTTCCTGTAAAGCAGCGTAAGTATTTGACAAATCTTCAAATAGTGTTTTCTGTGCGTCGTCGGTTTCATCGTAAGCGTGGCACTCATAACCTCTGACGGAATATGTAGTTTCACCGGTTACAGGATCAGTTGTGCTTCCGACTTTGTTTTTATCTACTTCATTTTTTTCTATTCGGTCGTTTACATATACCTGCGGATTTCGTTTTACATTTTCAATACCTGTAAATACATCCGAATAATGGTAATGTGTTACAAGATAGTTGTATCCGTCCGGATCATTTTCCAGAGGCGTCATTTCTGTAATTGTTTCAGCAACAGTACCGTCTTCATAAGAATACTGCGTCGTTGTATAATCCTGTGTGCTCGGGGCTGTCGGAACTTCCAGAGCCAGCAGTTCGTTAAATGTATTTGCACTCTGGTTGGCCAGCGCCGTACGTGCCTGGTTTATCTGTTGTCCTTCATATTCAACGTTGGTTTTTCTTGCGGTCAAGCCTAAGTATCTTGCCTGTGATGCTGCCATGCCCATAAAGTTCTCTCCTTCTTGTATAAAATCTTATTTTTATACCTGCTACAATTTGTCTTGTAATGATTTTTTTTTAAAAGTCAATATTGCTATTTAGATTATAAATCAATATTAAGAGTTTTTAACGGCAGAATTTGGAAATTTCATACGTACGGTGTAGAAAAACTCATAATTTCAAACATTTAAACGAATAAAAAAGCCGGCTTTAAAAACTGCCGGCTTTAAACAATTTATTATGCAATATTTTATTCTTCGGTTGAAGCTTTAGGTTCGCTGACCGTTAAAGCAATACGTTTGTCGGTCGGATTGAACTTCAATATGTAAGTTTCAACCTTATCTCCCACCTGCAGAATACAATCTTTTTGATTTTGAATTTCGACGACTTCGTTGTGCGGAAGGAGAGCCTCAACACCCGGGAACACTTCAACAAATGCACCGAAGTGTTTAATTCTTGTAATTGTACCTTCTACTTTGTCGCCTTCTTTAATCTGTTTTTCAGCCTCGAGCCACGGATCAGGCTCAAGATTTTTAAGGCTTAAAGAAACACGCTGTTTGTCGTGGTCTACCGCAATAACTTCAACGTCGATTTTGTCACCGACTTTAAGGATATCAGTCGGATGGTCAATCCATCTCCAGCTTAACTGTGAAAGAGGAAGAAGTCCGTCAATTCCGCCAAGATCAATAAATGCGCCGAAATCGGTAATTCTTACAACATCACCTTTCACAATTTGTCCGGGTTCAATCTGCGAAAACACATTTTTACGGGCTTCTACAGCGCTGTCTTCGTAAACTTTCTTGTTAGAAAGAATGAAGTTATTCTGCTGGCTGTCAAGAGTAAGTATTTTCAATTCCAGCTTGCTTCCGACTTCAAGGTCAGTTTCTTTGCTTCTCAATTGAGATGAAGGAACAAAACCTCTGATACCGGAAATTTCAACAAGAACACCGCCTTTAACGATTCCGGCAATAGTTCCGAGAATAGTTTCGTCGGCGGCTTTTGCTTTTTCAAGTTCTTTCCACGCATAAGCATAATCGACTTTTTTACGCGAAAGGAGAAATTTTCCGTCTTCATCTTCTTCTCTTATAATAAGAAATTCGTATTCTTTGCCTTTTTCCAGTTTTGTTTCAACATTTTCGTCTTTATCGGCAGCCTCACGGGTCGGAACAACGGCAATAGTTTTTGCGCCGATATCTACCATTACGCCCTGACTGTCATACCCGCAGACTATACCTTTTACTAAATCACCTTTCTGAAAATTATAGTCATACTGTTTTAATAATTCTTCAAAATCTAATTCACTTGATGCCATCTTTACTCCATTTTACCGATTATCTGTGTTATACAAATTCTATTTTAGCAAAATTTGGCCAATTTGTAAATCTTTTTTAACATTCTTTAGCAATAAAACTTAAAAAAGATTAAAATTAAGCCTGTATTTTGCTCTTTTTTGGCATATTATTTAGTTTTTCAAAGAATTTATCAGTTGTTCTATTGTTTTTTCCTGAAGGGTAATCTCCTCAATTCTTTCTTTTGTCTGTTTTATAAGTTCCTGCGGCGCATTTGCCACGAACCTGGGGTTGTCTATTCTGCCTGAAAGCGATTTTTTTTCGGCTGTCAGTTTGTCGAGTTTCTTTTGCTGACGGGCGATTTCTTCATTGAAGTCTATCAAATTTTCCAGCGGAACGATTATTTTAGATGACCAGACAACCGCAGTTGCTGATTTTTTCGGAGTTTCGGTCGTATCGTTTCCGTAAGAAATGTTTTCTACACGTGCTAGACGTTTAATATAAGCTTCGATTTCTTCAAATATCGGTTTTTCATTTCTGTCAGCGCGGATTTCTATGTCAAACTTGACTGACATTGCAATGTTGAAGCCCTGACGGAGGTTTCTCAAAGATTTGATTGTTTCAAAAACAAGCTCCATTTCTTCGGCTTCTTTTGCAAATTCCAGACGTTCGCTGAATGTCGGAAATTCCGCAACTATCAAAGCCTTAACATCTGTTTCTTTCGGAATTAGCTGCCATACACGCTCTGTTATATGAGGCATTATCGGATGAAGCATTCTTAATGACATATCAAGAACATACCTCAAAACCCTCTGTGTATTAAGTTTCAAGCTTTCATCCTGAAGCTGGATTTTGGCTATTTCAACATACCAGTCGCAATATTTGTTCCAGAAGAAATCGTATAAAATATGCGCGGTTTCGCCGATTCTAAATGTTTGAATATTTTCGTTAATCAATTTAGCGGTGTTATTCAATTCATTCAAAATCCACCTGTCGGCGATTGTAAGCCTGTCAAAATCAATATCTTTGTTGTCGACGCCTGAAAGGTTCATCAACACAAATCTTGAAGCATTCCAGATTTTGTTTGCGAAGTTGCGGCCGTATTCAAACCTTTCGTCGCTGATTTTGATATCCTGACCCCCGTATGTGCAAAGAGATGTCATTGTAAACCTCAAAGCATCACTGCCGTATTTGTCGATAATTTCAACAGGGTCAATCGTGTTGCCTTTGGATTTTGACATTTTCTGGCCTTTTTCGTCACGGATAAGCCCGTGGATGTAAACGGTTGAAAACGGTGCTTTTCCTGTGAATTCCAGCCCCATTGTAATCATTCTTGCAACCCAGAAGAAAATAATATCAAATCCTGTAACAAGCGTAGTTGTCGGATAGAATTTTTTGAAATCTTCAGAATCCGTATTTGGCCAGCCCATAGTTGAGAACGGCCACAAACCTGATGAAAACCATGTATCAAGAACATCAGGATCCTGAGTGTAATTTTCCGGATCGGGATTTTCTCTTGCGACAACCATTTCGCCTGTTTTTTTGTGATAGTAAGCAGGAATTTGATGCCCCCACCACAACTGGCGCGAAATACACCAGTCACGAATATTTTCCATCCAGTTGAGGTAATTTTTCTCCCATCTTTCAGGAACAAATTTTATACGTCCGTCATTGACAGCGGCGATAGCTTCTTTTGCAAGCGGTTCCATCTTAACAAACCACTGTTCGGAAAGAAGCGGCTCAATTGTTGTTCCGCAGCGCTGGCATTTGCCGACATTGTGTTCGTGATCGCGTGTTCTCAATAAGAAATTCTTATAAGAAAGCATTCCGATAATTTTTTCTCTGGCTTCATACCTGTCAAGTCCGTGAAGTTCCGGCGGAACCTCGCCGCAGGCTTTCATTTTGCCTTCTTCATCTATTACCCAGATTGGTTTTAAATTGTGGCGCTTGCCGACTTCATAGTCGTTCGGGTCATGGGCAGGCGTAATCTTAACAGCACCTGTTCCGAAGTTTTTATCTACATATTCATCCGCAATAATCGGGATTTCGCGGCCTGAAAGCGGGATTACAACGGTTTTTCCGATAAGTTCGGAGTATTTGTAATCCGTCGGGTGAACAGCAATTGCAACGTCACCGAAAATAGTTTCAGGACGCGTGGTTGCAACTATTATCGCACCCGATTCACCTTTAAGAGGATATGAAATCTCCCACATGTGCCCCTGTTCGGTTACGTATTCTGTTTCGACATCTGAAATCGCACTTTTGCATCTCGGGCACCAGTTTACGATATATTTGCCTTTATAAATCAAGCCTTTTTCGTATAATCTTACAAAAACTTCTTTTACGGCTTTTGAACAGCCTTCATCGAAGGTAAATCTTTCTCTTGAGCGGTCAAAAGAGGCTCCGAGTCGTTTGCACTGGTCTAAAATAGCACTTTTATGCTGATTTGCCCATTTCCATGTTTCTTCCAGGAATTTTTCACGTCCTAAATCATATCTTGAAAGCCCTTTTTCGCGGAGTTTTTTCTCGACGACGTTTTGAGTGGCAATTCCGGCGTGGTCAGTTCCGGGAAGCCAGAGAGTTTCAAACCCGGACATTCTGTGATAACGGGTCAGAATATCCTGCAAAGTTTCATCAAGCGCATGCCCCATATGAAGAACACCGGTTACATTCGGCGGCGGAATTACAATTGAATACGGCGGCTTATCGCTTTTGGCGTCAGCCTTAAAAAATCCGCCTTCTTCCCAGAATTTGTATATACTTGCTTCTGTTGATTTCGGGTCGTAAACCGTCGGTAAATCTTCTATCTTTATTGCAGTTTCTGTCATTTTAAATCCTTTTTATTTATGCCTCTCTATCTACCAGAATAGCATAAAAAAATCTTTGCGTAAAAAATATTATAAATTATTTACGCGTAAATGAACATAAAAAGTGCCGTTTAAATAAAACAGCACTTTTTAATTCTTTAAAAATATAATTTCTACGCTTTCGGAATAGAATTTGCGATAATTTCCATTTCATCTAATGATGCATAAACGGCATGGCATCCGCAATCTACGTACAAAATCTGGCCTGTTGTTCCTGTTGAAAGATCCGAAGCCAGATATAAACCGGCTTTGCCGACATCATCAAGTGAAACGTTGCGTCCGAGAGGAGCTTTAGCAACTGCAGCTTTAAGCATTTTATCAAATCCGGAAATACCTTTTGCAGCAAGAGTTTTAACAGCACCTGCAGAAATGCAGTTGACTCTGATGCCTTTTTTACCTAAGTCAGCAGCTAAGTATCTCATTGAAGATTCAAGAGCAGCCTTTGCAACACCCATAATGTTGTAGTTTGCAACAACATATTCCGAACCGAGGTAAGTCAGGGCAAAAATTGATCCGCCTTCATTCATAATCGGTTCAGCATGTTTACAAAGAGAAATCAAAGAGTAAGCACTCACACCCATTGCAAGATCCCAGCCGGCACGTGAAGTATCTATAAATCTGCCCTGCAAATCTTCTTTTGCGGCGAATGCGACTGCATGAACAACAAAGTCAATCTTTCCGTAAACTCTTTCACATTCTTTGAAAACTGCAGCAACTTCATCTTCTTTAGTTACATCACAGTTCATAATAATTTTTGCACCCATTTCTTCAGCAAGAGGACGGACTCTCTTTTCCATTGGTTCTCCTGCATAAGTGAACGCAATGTCCGCACCTGCTTCGTAAAGCTGTCTTGCTATTGCATAAGCAATACCATGTGTGTTTGAAACTCCAAAAATAACACCTTTTTTGCCTTCCATTAATTTCATAATTATTTCTCCCTCATCAATAATTTCTATCTACTTAATGATTTTATCAAAAATATATTTTTAAAGCAAATTTGCATTAAATATTTAATACATTTTAGCAATTCTAACAGAAAAGAGGCCGATCCTTTCTGATCAGCCTCTATCTATATAATATACTTCACATTATTATATTTGGTTATTGCTGCCGAGTGTCAATTTCTGGTCTTCTTCCAGCATAAGGTTCAGATAAAGAAGTCTGTTTGCTGTTGTACCGTCGAGATTTACAAACTCTGCACCTGCTCTGACGTCGGATGCGGTTACGATTTTAACATCAGCATCAATGTTCAAGTCGCCGTATTTGATATGTACAGGAACCACGTCACCAACTTTTAAGCTGTTGTTGTGAGTTAAGGCAACACCGCCTCTTGAAATATCGACAAGAGATGAAACTGTCGGAATACTTTCAAATACTACCGGATGCGGGTTGTGGTCAACACGGAATCTTATGTATTGACGTTTGTCGATTATGTTGACACCGTCATCAATAATTTTCTTCCATGTTTGTTTTGCATCGTTCTTTGTAACCGGAATATTGTCATCGTCATCGCCTGATGGCGGAGGTGTCGGCTCGTCATCGTCGTCATCATCACCCGGGATTGGTTCATCGTCGCCGTCATCGTCATCATCACCCGGTATAGGTTCGTCGTCGCCGTCGTCGTCATCATCGCCCGGGATTGGTTCATCGTCACCGTCGTCGTCATCATCATCGCCCGGGATTGGTTCATCGTCACCGTCGTCGTCATCATCATCACCCGGGATTGGTTCGTCATCGCCGTCGTCATCATCGTCATCACCAGGATCAACAGGTCCGTCGTCGTCATCGTCATCACCAGGATCAACCGGACCATCATCGTCATCGTCATCATCGCCTGGATCAACCGGTCCATCATCATCGTCGTCATCATCGCCTGGTTCCGGAACAATCAAATGATCATCATCATCATCATCATCGTCGTCACCATACCATGGCTTATCTTCCTGAACACTGCCGCCGGTATAGTAGTTACGTTCTTCTTCCTGTCTGCCGATTGAGGTTACGTCATCTTCTCTAACCGCATTAACTCTGATTGTCGGGCCGTTGCCGCTCATATCAGTCATTGCAGTTCTGTCATCATATACCCAGTAGGTTTTACCGTCTTCGTTTCTGTCTTTGCCCATATAGAAGCGGTATCCGCCTGCATATACATTATCACCTGTCAGAACAATTTTTGCATTGTCATCAACTTTGGCATTTTTGATTATCAAATGAGAATCTGCCCAGTGGCTGTGAATTCCGTCAACAAGTCCTGCATCATCAACCCTTGTATTCGGGTTAATATCAAGAGCTTTTACAATAACCGTTTCCGGAGCGTTGTTTCCGTTAGGTCCGAAGTAATCTTCAGGAGTGTAAGGAACTGTGCCGAGGTTATCTATTACAAATTCCGCACCTCTTGTTACAAGGTTAAGGTCTTTATCTGCCGTAACTTCTCTGATATAAGTATTACCGGAGAATTCAGCATTGATTGAACCTTCTCTTGAAATCATTGTGCAGACATTTGTATCATATTTATCATCCTGACCTTTGATATTTACATCGTTAATTGCAAGAACATCCATTCCATACTGTGCATTAGGCTGGTATGTAAGGTTGTCAAGGTCATAGCCTTCCATATTAAATTTGCCTTCAGTCTGGTTGAATGTAAGTTTGTTATCGGTTTCGCCGATTTTGTCACTTGCAATAAGTGCTATTCCTTTACCTTCAACATTTGCTTTTGACGGATCTGATGAAGCATTAAGGATTGAGTAACCTTTGCCGTTTTTGTCAAAATCTGCGGTTGTTAATAAGACTTTGCCGTCTGCTTTTACGTGGTCAATATTAAGGTCTGAATTTTTACCTGCAATATTGATTACCAGATCATCAGCCAATGTGTTTTGCGAAGTCGTTGCAGTAATTCTGCCGTCTGAAGTTACGTTGATTGATTTTGTGAAATCTCTTGAATCGGGACCGACGCCGATGCAAGCAGCGCCACAGTTGCCGTCATCAAGACCGATTGTACCATCCACAGCATTCATATTCAGATTGCTTGCGTTTTCAATGTTAATCAAAGTTTTATTTACGCCGTAGTTAAGAATGCTGCCGCCGGTTACGTCAATATTTACGTCGCCTGTTGAAGTTATATATTTGTCATTTTTGGTATCATCGCCTATTACGACATTTGAATTTGAGTTTTTAACATTCAAACCGTTGGTTTTCGTCAAGCCAGCAAATTTAATTCCTTCTTTACCGCTGTTTTCAACATAAGTGCTTGAAGTGTTATTGAGTCTGCCGCTTGATGTAAGATTTATGCCGCCGTCACCTGTGTTTGTAATTTTGAGAGAGTTGGCGTTTTTACCGGCATAATTCTGGTTAATTTCACCGTTAATTTCAATTCCTTTCGCTCCGTTATTTGAAATAACTGTATGATTAGAATTTTTAGAATTTATTTTTCCGGATTTCGTAATATGAATTCCTGATACTTCGTTGTCATTTTTAATCGTTAAACCGGCATCAAGATATTTTCCTTCGGTTGATCCGTTGTCTGTAGTGATGGTTCCGGCAATATTAAGACCGCCGTCGCCGTGATTTGTAATATTTGATTCTTTTGTGATATTGCCGTTAATATTTGCGGTTTCATTAATATTTAAAGCACCTTTGCCGGCATTTACTATATTGTAGCTGCTTCCGTTCGCAGTAACGGTTCCGTCTATATCCATTGAGGATTCGCTGTTGTTTGAAATGTTAATTTCCGGAGTATGTTTTTCAAAGACCGGAATGTTATCATCGCTGACAACATTGTTTGTAATATTTGCGTCTTCATCAATATGGAGTCCGCCTTTTCCGGTGTTGGAAATGTTCATCTTTCCGTTTTCGGATTCAACATTGCCGCCGATATAAAGTTTGTTTCCGGTGTTTGAAATATTTATATAATTGTTTGCAACCGAGGTGTGGTTAATATCAGCGCTTTCATTGATATTCAAATCACCGTTTGAATTGATTATATCAGCGTCGCCAAGGCTGTTGACGGTACCTGAAATATTCATTCCGTTAAAACCGCTGTTATCTATCAGTAGCTGTCCTTCGCTGTCTATAAGAGCATCTTCATTGATGTTCAAGCCGTCGCCGGTATTTCTGATTGCCAGAAGTTTGTCATTATTAGAAATTGTTCCGTTTACATTCAAAGTTCCGGCAGCGTTGTTAAATTCAGCGTTTCCTTTTGTGTTGGAGGCAAGACCGTTCAGAGTCATGCCGCCTTCGCCGCTGTTAGAAACAAGCATATTGCCATTATCATTGATAATTTTTGAGTTTTTATCTGCAAATATACCGTTTATACCGGTATTAGACATTTCAAGATTGCCGTCTTTGTTGGAAATTAAAGCCCCGTCATTTACGCTTATACCGGTTCCGGTATTGTCAAATTTAAGGTTGCCGCCTTCATTTTTGACTTCACCGTTTACGGTCAAAGCGCCGTTTTTATTGATGTAAGTTGAATTTCCGGTAATATTTGAGGCAAGTCCGTTGATTGTAATACCATCATCGCCGCTGTTCTGTGCAAGAAGGTCACCGTTGGTATTTGTGATACTGCCGTCTACTGTCAAACCGCCTGCTTCGTTCGTGTAAGTGGAATTACCGTTTTCATTTGAGGATGTTCCGTTAATTGTAATGCCGCCTTCGCCGCGATTTGTGACATTCAAATCACCGCCGCTGTTTGAAACATTTCCGTCAACAAGGATTACACCTGCTTCGTTCGTGTAATTTGAATTTCCGCCGATATTTGTTACATCTCCGTAAACTCCAATTCCGGCAAGTCCGCTGTTATAAATATTTGTGTCTCCGGTGTTGTTAGTAACAACTGCACCTTCTTCTATCTGAATGCCATCAGCTCCGGTATTCAGCATTTCAAGATTACCGTCTTTATTGGAAATTAAAGCCCCGTCATTTACGCTTATACCGGTTCCGGTATTGTCAAATTTAAGGTTGCCGCCCTGATTTTCAACGTTGCCATTTACCGTCAATGCACCGTTTTTATTAATGTAAGTCGAATTTCCGGTAATATTTGAAGATAGACCGTTGATTGTTATACCTTCATCGCCGCTGTTCTGTGCAAGAAGGTCGCCGTTTGTATTTGTTATGCTGCCGTCTACTGTCAAACCGCCGGCTTCATTAGTATAAGTTGAATTGCCGTCATTATTTTCAACAATTCCGTTAATTTTAATACCGCCGTCACCGCTGTTTGTTACAATTGTATTGCCGGTCTGATTTGTTACGGTTGCACCGCGGTCTACTAAAATTCCGTCAACACCGGTATTCAACATTTCAAGGTTTCCGCCCTGATTTGCTATGGCTGCATCGTAATTTACACTGATGCCTGAACCGGTATTATCAAATTTAAGATTACCGCCTTCGTTATTAACTTTACCGTTTACTGCCAGTTCGCCGGCTTTGTTTGTATAAGTTGAATTGCCGTTTGTATTTGTTACTGTTCCGTTAATTTCTGTGCCGCCAGCGCCTGTATTCAAAACATTTATATCGCCATTGGTATTTGAAATCGGAGCGCCGTCAAGAAGAATACCTTCAGTGCCGGAATTGTCCATCAAGATATTTCCGTCTTTGTTTTCAACGGAACCTTTGATATGAATTCCTTTTGTCCCTCTGTTTCTAAGTTCAATATTGCCGTTTTCATTTTTCATTGAACCAGATTGTGCAAGAGCAATACCATTTGCGCTGTCTGCAACTATGTTTCCGTTTTTGTTATGAACATCACCTGAGATATCAATTGAACCTTTAGTAGTTGTCATAAGCACATTGCCATCAGGATTTTTAATATCTCCATCTGCAACTATGCCTTTTGAACCCATACTTGTAAGTTCAATGTTTCCTTTTCCGAAGTTTTTGAGAGTAGAGCCTTCTGCAAGCTTAATACCATCATTTCCCGAATAAGAAGTAATTTTAATACTTCCGCTGTCGCTTGCAAAGCTGTTGCCGGCTTTCATATTGTCGGTATTTACAAGGCTGTTAAACAATACGTCTGCCTGACTATGGGTTGTAAGAATATCTGTATTGTTTCCGACACCTGACATTATGGAATTGTTGATAGTTACACCGGCGGCTCTAATATCAACAGCGTCACGTGCGATAATTTTACCGTCTATAGTAACTTTACCGGTTCCCTGTGAATATAAATCAGTTAAATCATGTCTGATATCATAATCGGTTTTAAACTGGTCAAACTTGTCCTTATCCGGAGTCAGAACTGTAAGCGAACCTACGTTCAAAACACCGGAAGCTCCGACAACCATACCGTTAGGGGAAATAAACAGAGCATGACCGTTGTAGAAATTGCCGTCACGCATTGAGTTGACAAGACCGTTAATGTTAATCTGGTTATCAACAAGGTTTACAAACTTTTCGACGTTCTTTTCGCCGTATTTGAAAATAAGGTTGGCAATTTCACCCTTATTAAGCTGAAATTCTTCATACAATCTGAATCCGGTATCCCCGTTTATTACAGAAGGATCTATGTTATAAATCTTATTTCCGTCAGCACCTATCTCAGGAGCAATTCCGGTAATCATTCCTGCCTGTGCGCTGTTATAAATTGACTGCTGTGCAACCAGACATAATGTCAGCGCAGAAAGTACAAACTTCATTTTTCCAGCTTTCTTTTGAGCCATGATTATTTCCTTTCAATTTTTCCCTAACTGAATTTATTATCCGATTATCTTGTAAAATCCTGTCATACCATATTAACAGGCTGATTTTTATTTTTCTATTCTTTGTTACTTTATATTACGACTTTTTCGGACATAAAATCATAAATATATATTTATATAAAAAATCAAAGGAATTTTTTATTGCTATTTTATTACAAAATGTTAAGTAAATTTTAATAAACCGGACGCCTCAATATTGTTTTGCATACAAGCCAATATACAGCATAAAATACAAGTAAAAGAGCGGTCATTTGAATAATTCCGGGAATTTCAGTGTTTTTAAACAATACATACAAAAATCCGGCAGGCACAAAAGCAAATAACATTCTTAATATTGTTTTCATCGGGCAGTAAATACCGAGATTTGGAATTCTTATAACCGCACTCAAAAAGAAATATACGAAATTCGCGCTTAACGTAGCAATTCCGGCACCTTCCAGCCCCATTTTAGGAATTAAAACTATATTTGCAACAATTCCGACAACACCGGAAATCAATTTCAAAATAAAATCCATATAAGTTTTATTTGCAAGGTGATACTGTAAAGTCGTATAATCAGACAGTGCCATAAAAAGACATCCGAACGAAAAATACGGTATAAGTCTGTAAGCTTGAGAAAATTTTGTATTGGCAAACAAGTTCACAAAATCCGGTGCGTAAACAGATACAACAGTAATCACGGGAAGTGATATTACGAGAAAATATCCTGCAAACCTTGTCACAATCGGTCTTACATCCTGTTTCTCTTCAAACATGTTAAAAATCCGCGGGATTGCAGCAACAGTAATAATTGAAAATACTGTCATAAAAAGCGGAAGCGTCAGTCCGTATGCAACCCCGACAAGCCCGACATCCTTAAATCCGCTGATACTGTTCATAATAAATTTGTTACTCTGGTTAATAACCCATGCGCTCAAGGAAGTTGCAGCTATCGGAATTCCGTACTGGAACATCGGCAACAGAATTTTAAGCTGCAAATTCGGCTTTCTGAAATACTTTAAAATTCCGCTCTGATAAATAAGAAGAATATCTATCAAAGAGATTGAAATTCCCATACCGAGCAATAGCGAGAGTGCGCCAAGGTGAAAGCATTTAACAATCAAAACAGAAAGCCCCATTGTCAAAATCTGGTTTATTATAGTCGAAAACGTAAATGCGACAGACTTCAACTGTGCTCTGAGAAGCTGAAACAGCAAGGCTCTTATCGCGACAGGGATTATCAGGAACAAAATACTAAAAAAGTATTTTGGCTGGATATTAAAAAAGTCGTAAAAATTGCCTCTGAATACATAGGCAAAAACAAACATCGCGCAGATGTTAAAGGTTAAAATAGTAACGAGCATTGACAGATATTTCGGTAATTCATCCGACAGCTGAAACGAGCGGAAAAATCTTAAGCCTGAAAGTCCGACCCAGTCAGAAAAGATTATGCAAAGGAACGACAAAAACGCAATAGACAGTGAATACAGCCCGTATTCTTCCGGCAGAAGGATATTTGTATAAACCGGTACAATCAAAGCATTACCGAGCATTCCGCACAGTTTTGAAGGCGAATATTTGACTATATCTTTAAATATAGCATTCAACTGCTCTTTATCAACCGGTTGATCTTCAGCAAAATTCATTCATAATCCCGCACAAACTATAAACCTGATTAATTGTACTACAAATTGAAAAATAAATCCAGAGGTTTTGGATAAGATTCTTTACCTGTAGCCCGGGAATACTGGTTGAATATCACTTCCCGCAGGGCGAAGAGAATTATTTATTCATCTTAACGCCTAATCGTCCTATCGCCTTGCAGCCTTACCGCCTTTCCCAACTCTCTTCACCATTCACTTCCGCCCCATTTTGTCATCCTGAATTTATTTCAGGATCTCTACGTGATTCTGAAACAAGTTCAGAATGACATTACTTAGACAAAATGGGGCGATTTCTTATCGCCTTATCGCCTTGCAATCCTATCGCCGTCCAAAACGAAACCTCCTAGTGCCCTAGCGCCTTAACGCCTTAGTATCTTTTTCAGAAAACAAACCATTCAACTCACTTCACACTTCACGTTTCACCCTTCACTTATCTGACCCCTCACCCGAATTTCTAAATTCGCTGTGCTCATTAAGAAATTCTTCCCTCTCCCACAAGGGGCGAGGGAATTGTTTTGTAGCAATCCGTTCACCCATTCAACCATTCAACTCTTCTCACACTTCACCCTTCACTCTTCACTTTGATAAGAACTTTTCGTCCTTATGTCTTATCGTCCTATCGTCTTTTATTCCCCAACTATTTTCCCGAACAAATCGTATTCGTCCGCCCTGTCTATCAAAACCTGCTCAATATCCCCGGGAACCACCGGACTGTCACTTTTTGCATAAACAAGCCCGTCTATCTCCGGAGCATCTGCGTAAGAGCGCATAATGACTACTCCGTCATCCGTAAAACCTTCGACAATACAGGGCAATATTTTTCCGGTTTTTGACCGGTTAATTTCATAAGAAATCCGCTGCTGAAGCGCCATAAGCTTTTTGTAACGTTCTTTTTTAATCTTTTTCGGAACCTGATCCTGCATGTCGTATGAAGTTGTGTTTTTTTCGCGGGAATATTCAAAAACACCCATTCTGTCAAAGCGCATTTTTTCAACAAAATTGTAAAGATGCTCAAATTGTTCATCTGTTTCGCCCGGATATCCGACAATAAAGGCTGTTCTGATTGCAACATCCGGAATTTTTGCGCGGAGTTTTTTTATCAAAACTTCATAATCAAAGACAGGTCTGCGCATAGCTTTTAAAATTTCCGGATCCGAATGCTGAAGCGGAAGATCAATGTATTTAACGACTTTGTCGAGCTTTGCGATTGCATCTATGAGTTCATCGTTCATCTGGGAGGGGTATGCGTACATAATCCTTATCCAGCCGAGTCCTTCAATTTTGTTTAACTCTTCCAGAAGTCTTGCAAGAGATGTTTTGCCATAGATATCAATTCCGTAGCTTGTGGTGTCCTGTGCGATAAGGTCAATTTCAGTAACGCCTTTTTTAACAAGATGTTTTGCTTCTTCAATAATATTCTCAACAGGTCTTGAATGGTAAGCCCCGCGCAATTGCGGGATTATACAGTAGCCGCAGTGGTAATTGCAGCCGTCTGCGATTTTTATATAGGAGCTTGCGCCCATTGTAATCTGCTGGCGTTCAATTTCTTCCGGGTAAATATATTCCGGCTTTTCCGAAATTTTTTCTATGTATTCGTCGGTTTTGGCGCCGGCAATTTTTTCTACAGTGTCAACTATTGCGCCAAAATCGGACGTCCCGAGCATAGCGCTTATTTCCGGAATTGCTTTTTTTAGTTCGGCTTTATGTTTTTGCGGAAGGCAGCCTGTTACGATAACTTTTTTACCTTCATTCACCATTTGCAAAATAGACTGAACCGACTCTTTTTCTGCATCATGAATAAATGAACAGGTGTTTACTATAACAATGTCCGCATCTTTGTCGTCAAGAGTAATTTCGTGCCCTTTTTCCGCCAGAAGCCCGAGCATAAGTTCGGAATCCACCAGATTTTTTGCACATCCGTTATTTACCAGTGCTATTTTCATTCAAAACCTCATCTTTTACAAAACAAGTCTAACATGAACAACTTTTTTTGTAATTGTTATTCAGGATAATTGTAAGGAATTATTTAATCCGCGCCTTCAAACCGGCTTTTATCAAAGTATTCAGCAAATCCTGCGGAAGTTTTGAGAAAATTTCAGCCAATTTTGCGTCCCGCCCGACGGTATAAGAAGATTTAGGGTTTTTCAGGCTGTCAGCTTTTTTAACAACTTCAACAACTTTTCTTACATCAAGTCCTTTTTTCCCGTTCTTAAGCGCATTTTCAGCCATAAAAGCCATTTCTTTTTCATAAGTTTTGTCTTCTTTAAGGCTTTCAAAATTTTCTTCCACCGACTTTTCCCACAGCGGTGTTGCGATTACACCGGGTTTTATTGAAACAACCTTAACCCGTCCGCCGGTTTCAATCAAAAGTGAATTAAATATAATATCAAGCGCTCTTTTAGAAGCACAATACGGCGAAATAAACGGAAAAATTCCAAAACCCGACATTGAACTTATGTTGATAATTTTTCCGCCTTCAAGCAAACTTAAAAGACCTTGCGAAAACGCGAGGTGCGAAAAAGTATTAACTTCAAACTGATATCTTAAACGTTCTGCAGAAAGGTTTTCTACAGCACCTGCAACAACACAGCCGGCAGCGTTTATCAACGTATCAATCTTGCCGGTTTTCTTTTTTATAAAATCCGCCGCTGCAGAAATTGTATCCGGTTTTGTCATGTCTATATAAAACGGGATTACGTTTTCGCCGTAAGATTTAAGTTTTTCAACTTTTTGAGAATTTCTATAGCCTGCAAATACTATGCCGACTCCTGCAAACTCTTTTAACAGAGCCTCGCCTATTCCTGAAGTTGCGCCTGTTATTACGTAAGTTTTCATCGTTTTTTACAGACCCATGTAAGATCCGAACAACGGAAGGTACAATGCAAGCGCAAGTACAAGTACGATAGAACCGATTACAATAAGCATTATAGGTTCAATCATCTTGGTCATTGTATCAATGATTGTATCGAGCTTTTTGTCGATAAACTTGGTAGCCTGACCCATCATATCACCCAGACGTCCGGATTGTTCGCCGGTTGATATCATAAACAAAATCATCTTCGGCATAACACCGGTTGCTCTTAATGCAGTTGACAGATGCTGCCCCTGCTGGACTTTACCTGTTGCTATCGCGACCTGTTCTTTGAGGGTAAAGTTTGTAAGCGTCAAAATCGACAGGTACAAGCATTCAATAATCGGAACGCCCGCGTCGTAGGCAACCTGCAAAACCGCAATAAAGTTTGCGAAGTTTGAATATTGTATCAAGTCGCTTAATACAGGAATTTTCAAGACATTTTCGTCAATTTTTCTCTTGCTGGGTTCCCATTTGAACAAAAATGACAGCCCGCCGAATATAGCAATAAAGATCAGCGGAACAAAATACCAGTATGTTTTAAGGAAAATACCTGCACTCATCAAGGTTGCCGTAATCCACGGTAATTCCTGCCCCATATTATCGAACATGTCTTTAAATACCGGAAATACGAACATCAACATGACAAGTACAATCAAAACTGCAAGAACGATTACGAACATCGGGTACATCAGCGTACCGATAACTTTGCCTCTGATGTTTGCTTCTTTATTCAGAAGTTCCAGCAGACGTTCAAGAGTTTTTTCCAATTCACCGGAATCTTCACCGGCTTTAACCAGACCGATATAAACCTGTCCGAAGATTTCAGGATATTTTGCGACGGTATCTGCAAAAGTTGCACCGCCCATAATCTGGCGTCTTAATTCTTTTGAAACGAGTCTCTGTTTTAATTTAGCGGCGTCGTTTTCGATAAACATCAGGGATTCAATAATCGGAATACCTGCCTGCGCCAGAATTTGAAGGGTTGAGGTAAATTCTATCTTATCCTGAAGCCCGAGGCTTTTCATCATCCCCTTGCTGTCATCTTTTTTTACATCTTCCTTCTTTAAGTTTTCTTCAGTCACCTTGGTCGGCAAAAAACCCAGTTTGCGAACCTGATCCCTTGCATCGCGCAAACTGTTGGCTTCGACTTTACCGGTTACTATATCTTTGTTATTTTTTAATGCTACGTAATTATAAATTGTCATCGGAACTCCTATTCATTAACAACCCCGAGAACCCTGACGAATTCATCAATTGTTGTGTAACCGGCAAGAATATGCCCCATACACGACTGGTGCAAGGTTTTCATGCCGTTTTTAACAGCCGCATCTTCAATTTCAAGATCGTGTGCGCCCATTGCGATAAGACGTTTGATTTCTTTATTTATCTGCATGATTTCATAAACGCCGAGACGGCCTTTATAGCCGGTGAATTCACATTTATTACAGCCTCTTGCACGATATATCGGTGTTTTCATTAATTTCTGGATATCGTCTTCATTAACAAGAATCTGGCTTGCTTCTTCGTAAGTCGGATAATATTCTTCCTTGCACTCATCGCAGAGTTTTCTCACAAGACGCTGGGCGATAACGCCTGACAGAGTTGATGAAACGAGGTAATCTTTTGCGCCCATTTCTATCAGACGGGTAACTGTTGCGGCTGCCGAGTTTGTGTGGACTGTGCTTAATACAAGGTGCCCTGTCAGCGCCGCAGAAATTGCGATTTCAAGAGTTTCATAGTCACGGATTTCACCGACGAGGATGATATCAGGGTCCTGACGTAAGATAGCTCTCATACATGAGGCAAATGTAATACCCGCTTTTGCGTTAATCTGCGACTGGTTAATACCTTCAAGTTTAATTTCTATCGGGTCTTCAATCGTTGTAATGTTTACGTCTTCGTTGTTCAAACTTTTCAATACCGAATAAAGCGTTGTTGTTTTACCGGAACCTGTAGGCCCTGATGTCAGGATAATTCCGTTCGGGCAGCTGACCATGTTCTTAATTTTTGCAATATCTTCATCAGAACCGCCGATAAGCTTGATATTCTTATCTGCCGCGTTCAAACTGACAGCAGGCGCAAGTACACGGATACAGACCTTTTCTTTGCCTGAAACCGGAAGGGTGTTTATACGGAAGTCATAAGATCCGTCGCGGTATTTGATAGAAAACGTACCGTCCTGCGGACGTCTGTGTTCTGCGATGTTCATTCTTGACAGAACCTTGAAACGCGCAATTACCGAAGACTCAGCCTTCGGCGGAATATCAAGAACTTTTTGAAGCATGCCGAATTTTCTGTAACGGACAATATATCCGTTCAGACGCGGCTCTATGTGAATATCGGAAACGTTATTATCAATTGCCGTTGTTATTATCTGGTTTACAAATTTTGCAATAGAACCGGTTGAATCCTGAAGTTCGTTATCAACCTGCTCCCAGAGAGTTTCTTCCTTTTCGATTTCTGCGGATTCTTCCTCAATCTTTTTGATAATTCTCTCTGTTTCTTTCTTCTGTTCCGAGAAGAATGTATCGAGTGTATTCTGATACTCGTAATGAGTCATCAGCAATTGTTTCGGGTTTTGTCCGGTTAAATAGATAACTTCCCTCAAAACATCGGGTTTTAAAGGAGAAACAACACCGAGCAAAATTGTCTTGCCGTCAGAAGATATCGGAACGACTTTATTTGTTTTAATAAAGTCTTCCGGCAGCATATTAATAAATTTGTCCTGTTTTGCAAGCTGTTCGGGGCTTACGAGTTCAAAACCCGTCTGGTCATGCAGGATTTCTTTCAACTGCTGGAGGGTAATGAAGCCTAATTTAAAAAGCGTCGAACCTATCGGCATTTTGAGGCGTTTGCTTTCCGCAAGAGCCTGAAGAAGCTGAAGGTCTGAGATATAGCCTTTTTTAATTAAAAGTTCACCGAGTTTTGCCTGATTTTCCGGAGCTTCGGAACTTGATGACGCTGACGCCATCATCGGCTTAAGACTATTTATAAGCTGCAGCAAATCATTATCCGCAATCTGTATGAATTTAATCTGAAAAGGAAAAACTTCTTTCAGCTTTAACATTACTACTTCTTTGTCGGATTTTGAATTTATTGCAACAAACAGAAACTTGTCTTTCACGCTTATCGGAACAAAGTTGAATTCTTCCATAAGCGAGAAATTGACCTTATTCAGAATCTGATTGTTTACACTGTTTTTTAATTTATTTAAAACTTCATTCATTATTTTGTTTTGCTACCGCTTATAATGTATCCTGTTCGCTTATTGCATCCTCGTTATCAGTGATGATTCTCGGCGTAATCATTATAATCATTTCTTCTTTTGTTTTTTCGGTACTTGTACTTCTGAAGATTGCGCCGATGTACGGGATATCACCTAAGAAAGGAATTTTTGCGATGTTTTTGGATTCTTCATCTCTTATCATACCGCCGATAATGAGGGTTTCGCCGTCTTTGATACGAACGCCTTTCAACTCGAGGTTACGTCTTTGAAGAAGTGTTGCCGCAAGTTCCTGATCGCCGTCTTCGTTGTATGTATATTCACGACCGCTGATTGTAGCGTAATCAGGGTTGATATCGAGTGTTACGTAGCCGTCAGGGCTGATAAACGGTGTCAGGGTAACTTTAATACCGTTGTCATCACCGATTTCGTAGTCTTTTTGCGAAGTTGCGTTGTTTACACCCTGTACAATCTGGGAGGTTACGGTTTTTACGTAGTCTGATGTCAGGTCGATTGTTGCTTCCTTACCGTTTGTGACAAGGATTCTAGGATTAGCAACAATACGTCCTTTTCTGCTTTCTATAATATAGTTGATTGTCCAGGACAATGACATTTTAGGATATGCGGTCTCATGGGAATTCCATCTTTGACCTTCTTCCCCGTCAGCTACCCAGTCTTGAACCTTATTTCCCGCGTGATCAATAAAATAAGTAGGCATTGTACTTATACCGCCTTCACTTGAAAATGATGCTTTCAGGTTTTTGCTTATAAATTTCCATGTGTTGTCAAATGTTCTGCTGCCTGCTTCGTTAAGTTCGATAATTGAGATCTCAAGATATGCCTGAGGCTCTTTGATATCGTTTTTCTTGATAAAATCTTCAATCATCCCGAACTGTGCATCTGTTGCACCCATAATATTGATTGTGCCAAGTCCCTGAGAGTATGAAACTTCCAGTGCCAGAAGCGGAAGTGAAGAAAATTCTACAGCCCCGCCGGAGCCGCTGCTGCTTGCCTGCATATCGGAAGTATATCCGCACGCAATCTGGCCGCCGCCTATTGAAAGTCCGTTTTCGCTTGCAGCTGCACCTGTAATCTGTCCGATGTCACCCTTTTTAGCCGCATCCATATCAATGATTGTCGGAAGAAGCTGGGTACAAATCATTTCTGCCATTACATCCGGCGTTACGTGATTTACTTTATATGTTCTGAACACCGGTTTTGTATCAAACTGTTCAACTATTTTTCTTGCCATTTCCGCGTCATTTTTTGTTCCGAAAATCAAGATTTCGTTTTTGCGCGGGTTGGTTGTCGCAACATAAGTTCCTGAAAGCCCCGGTTTCTTCAATCCGAAAATGTTCTGGTTCAAGAAACTTGCCATCGGCATTGCGTCAATATATTTGACCGGAATTGCAATCATCTCTTTCATATTGATTGTAGACCCTTCAGGTTCCGAGTAAACAATCAAAGTATTGTTATCTATCAAATAGAACAGATGATTCATTTCCATAATAAGTTCAAAAGCTTCGTTAATCGGAACATCAACCAGATCCATTGTGACAGAACCCGATACATCCTGAGCAAATATGATATTTAAGCCGGCCTTATCAGCAAACATTCTCAAAATCTGAGTTATGTCAGAATCCCTCAAACTCAAAGTTACAGGGATGTTTTTATCAGTAAGAGAAACATCGCCGCGGAGTTTTATATTTTCCGTAGGTTTATGAACATCGCCGTCATCAGAAGCACCCGAAAAGACATCCGAAACAACCGTCGATGAGTTAAACCCTCTAATCCCGCTCATATCCTCGGCCAGCAGAATTCCGTTTGCGCTATCATCTATATAATCGGAAATTCCGTAAGCCAACACCGGCAGCGAACAATTTGACAACGAAAACGCTGCCAACATTGCACCTGCTAAAATTTTCTTCATCACTGTATTTTTCATATCTGCTCCTGCTTATTTTTATTTTTACTTATTTTTACTGCCGCCGAATTTATTTTCCAGATTTGATATCGTATTATACTGAATACCATCCGTAACCAGCAGCTGTCCGACTCCTGCCTGATAAACATTCGCCCCGAGCTGAACCGTTACAACAGTCGGCTGTATTGATAACACTTTATAGCCGTTTACAACATCGCCGGATCTTACCAGATAATCAGACCCTTCTATATTCAAAATGGCCGAAGGGCTTTCTGAATCGTATATAATACCGGAAACTTTTGTTGTAAGTATTTTGTCGGCTTCCGGACTTGACGCCGCCGCTTTCGGAGGATCTACCAGATCAAACTCCAGCTTTGCCTTCTCCAAATCCAGAGTATTTTTATTTTCTTCTTCTTTTTTGGCTTCGTTATACGGTAAAAACGGATCTACACGCCCTGTATCTTCTACCGTAACCAGAACCATTTTATCGTTGTCCGCAGCTATGACGTCAACATCATCTTCTGCAGCCTCTACGTTTTCTCTCTTTGGCTTCTTATTATTTGATTTATCCTGCGCGGAACCGGCTTCAACGTCAATCCCGCCGCCTGCATCAACTCCGCCGCCGGAATTTGGTGCGGCATCAACCGCTGCTGGGTCTGCATTCCCCGTATCTGCTGCCGTACCCGGAGCCGGAGCCTCCGGTGCCGGAACATTTGCTGATATATCCGAATTCCCGCCGCCGGTGCAGCCTGATGCGGCAAAAACCAGCACCGTCAAAAACACAACAACGACAAACATCCCCGCTTTATTTACACGGAAAGCTCCCGCTACTTCCATTTTTTCTCTTAACTTATTCATAAAACTTTTAATCACTCGCCACCTGTTACTTTTTCTGGTTTTATATTTATTGATTATATTAAAATTAATAAATTAAAGTATCAGTTATTTAATGTATTTAATTCTAATAACGCTCCCAGTTTAAACGAATTTTACGATTTGCTTATTTTAGTTTAACACATTTTGAATTTTAGTGCAAAATAAGTTACAAGTGTTAAGGATTTGTAAAATTTTATTGGAAATTGTTAGTAATAGTGTGGATATATTCAAGAATTTTGTCAAAATATTTCAAATCTACGTTTCCGTCGAGGACAAAATCCGCATAATTTCTGCCGGGCTGGACGTATTTTTGTCCGGCTTCATAAATATAATTCCATTGTTTTTTCGCATTTTCAGCTGTCTGGTTTCTTTCCTGAGTAGCTCTGCGCATAAAACGTCTGTATCTTATTTCGTTTTCGGTTTCTATATAAATCTTGACATCAAAAACATCCTTCACTTCTTCATACATTGTTGCAATCCCTTCAACAACAATAAGTTTGTCGGATTTAACGTCCATTGATGCCGGAATTGAAACGCCGGTGCCGTTTGGAACATATCTGGGTGCTTTTATATTTTCGCCTTCCGCAAGCCTTATCAAATCCTTACGCAACAGAGAAAGCTGAAAACTTTCAGGAGCGTCGATATCGTAACCGTTGTCCCGCAGATTATCAAAACTTCCGTATCTTTTTATAAGTTCTGATATATCGTTGAAATAATTGTCCGTACTTAAAACAGAAACCGGCATTGATAATTGTTCTATCAAATTTTTAATTTCATGACAGATTGTAGACTTTCCGGAAGCTGACTCGCCTGTAATCCCGATAAGTATGCGCTTGTGCGGGTTTGTTATCAGCCTGCGGGTAAAATGACCTATAAAAGACGGGCTTATTTCTTTAAAAAGCGGGGTGTCGTTTTTTCTGTCGTAGGCAAATATCTGCTTAAACTTTGTCTGAAGATAAAACGCCAGAAGCTCGCGTCCTGTTCTTGAATTGAAATCAGGCTTCAAAATCTTGTCATTTGAATTTAATTCTTTATCAATTAACAATTGCATATAAAATTCCGGTGAATATTAATATGCATTATATAATACACAGGAAAATATTTTTTTGCTAGTGCAAAATAAAATTGTTTTACAATCTTTATCAAGCGGCTGAAAAACATTATTTTCCCTGCATTACTAACTTTACAAATTGTTACTTAAGTTTTCTGCACCTCTGCCGATATAAATTAATAACAATTGTATGAAAGGTTAGTTATATGGAAAATTACCCGAACAAAATAAAACCTGATTTAAGCCTTCTAAGAGCCGGTGTGTATATTGATCAGGACAAAGCTTTTTTAAAAAAATTCAGTGATGAAGACGGCTATTTTATTTCGGATGAAGGCCTCCTGCTTCTCAAAAAAGAACTTTCAATTTTTGCCGCAAAAGACGGCAATCCGGACGAACTCTCCGAAGAAGAATCCGTCGATTTCTATAACAAACTTATGTCGGACAACGACAAAAATTTTGAGAAAGTTGAAAGTTTTGAAAAAGGGAAAAACCCTGTATTAAACTGGCTTAACAGGCTTGCACGGCAAAAACATATTCAAAATGAAATAACTAAAGCCACCGGCAGAAACTATTCATTTGATATTTTTGAAAATCTATCCGATATAACAGATGAAGAACTTAATATTGCAAAAGAACTATTTAAGGCAGACAAAAATGAAATTTACACAACGGATGATATATCAATAATTATCGGCCGGATGGATAAAGAAAATCTTCCCAGAATAAAAGAACTTATGAACCTCGGCGATAAGTTTAATTCGATATCAGCGCGTTCCATTGCAGATATTGCATCTCTGCCTGACGAACAATATGAAAGAGCAAAAGAATTATTTAATATTAAAAACAGAGATTATCAATTTTCAGGAGATGTTCTTTGTACTCTGACAAAGCTTGACAGGAATGAAATTGATAAAATTCTTCAAAAAGACCCGAATGCGGAAGTTTACAACATAAATTCACACTTTATTGCGATAAAAAATCCGTTTAAAGAAAACTTTGTATATGATGAAGAGTATCTTGTCTTTGACACCGAAACCGGCAAACAGGCGGAAACATTAAGACAAATACAAACTTCTGGCAATATCATGACAGAAATAATTACAAACAAAGACAACAACATCCGCCAGACGCGAAAAATCGACACACAAACCCAACAGGCACTTGAAGAAACCATTGAACGATACGATAAAGATAATAATCTTATTTCCACAGAAAAAATGGTGCGCGGCAAAGACGGAAGCCGCAATGTAAGTATCACGGACAGAAACGGCACCCAAACACCGGTGCAGTGGGAATCCCGTGATAAAATAACAGGAAATGATATCATCCAGAGAAATATGACTTCTCCGGACGGCACGAAAACAGAATATTATTATGAAGAAGCGCCCTCAGGATTTTCTGTTCTTGCATACAAAATAACAGACAAAGACGGAAAAGTTCTTCTTAATCAGACAAGAACATTTCAGCCGGTTGAAGGAAATCCCGATAAATTTATATCCTCCTTTAATGACCGGATTTATGAAATTGAATATACCGAAAACACGGTCAATATAACAGACAAAAAAGAAAATAAAACAACAACGCTTGACTTGAACAAAATTACGGACACGCAGAACAAAGACATCATTAACGCTTTAAAAAAACTTTCCGGAGATGCACTTATTGACATTGCAGAAAGAAATCTCAATAAAATAAGCATTGACGATATGATTCCAAGCTGGGATCTTGATAACAGAATTTTAAATATGACTTCCTCCGAATATTCAGACGAATCAGGACAAATGGGCATATTTATGCACGAATTCGGACATTTTCTTGACACAGAAATCGACAGCGAAAATTTTGGTGAAATTTCTCAAAATCCGGAGTTTATCAAAATATATAATGAAGAACTTGAAAATTTCAAAAAGAATTCAACTTCAAAAATGCAGGAATATATTGACTACTTTATTGACCACGACGGAAACACTATTAGCGCGCAGTCCGAAACCGTAGCAGAAAGCCACAAAATTTTAACTTCTCCTCATACGGAAACCCGAACATATTATCTGCAGCAGAATTTTCCGCGAAGTATAGCTAAAATCGCAGAACTGTTTGAACAGCAGCAGAATAATTAACTTTATTTAACAAAAAATTGACAACTTTTTCCGATTGTCATAGGCTTTAAAAAGAGAGGAAATGGAGTGAACATCTCCAGCTGTAGCCGCAGCCGTAAAAGCCGGAACACTCGGAAAAACGACCTTCTCCACGTGCTGTTTGGAGGGGCAAAAATTTTTCTAAGTGTCCTCGCGTAAGAAAAGGAACTATCTTAAAAGTTCCACAAACGAGAGGATTTTTTATGCAGCTTGCAGCAATGCAGACAACGACATTGAAAGCCGGCACCTGCCCGCACGGACTTCCGTTAGGCGCCTGCCCTATCTGTAACGGAACCGGCGGCGGAGGCGGAATGAGAAAAGCCGACTTTTCTGCAAAACCGGGCGAAATGAGCTGGAATGAGTGTGCCGCAATCGGAGCTTTCTTAAAAGCGCAGGCAAACGCAAGAGCACAAAGGCAGCAGGATGCGCAGAATTTTGCACTCCAGATGCAGAATTTTCAGAACACAATGGAAGCCGCAAAAGGAAGACTTGCAGAACTTGCAAAATTTTTCACGCAAAACACTCCGGCAATTATCTCAAAACCCGCAAATTTTGTACTTAATACAGTAATCGGCGGGACTTTAAACATAATTAAAAATCTACCGGCAGCAATTTCTAACACCTTTCAGGCACTAGGGCAAAAACTTGCCGATATTTCAGACAAATTGACCGCAATGATGGGCGAACTTAAAGCCGCAATCAACAAGAAAATTTCCGAAACCTTCAGCGAATTAAAGAAAAAAGTAAAATCTCTCTTTGGAATTTTCCGCCCGCTCGACGCCGACAACGACGAAAAACAAATTGACGAAACCAAAAAGACTTTTGAATTAAGAACCTTCATTCACGATTTATATAAAAAGCTGACTGAAAACGAAAAGGATTTAGACGACAATGAATGTCAACAATAACACATTTCACGATAACGAAACGCTGAGGCAGCAAAAGAACCTGACCAGAGCGCAAAAAAGAACGAATTCCGACACAAAAGAAGGCGTCCTTGTAAACCAGTTTATAAAAGATACAGAAAACACCCGCAGTCTGACTCTTGACGACACCATGGACACCCTTGTAATCTCAAAAAACACACAGCTTCCGAACAAACTTTACGAAAAGGACACAAAAAAAGAAAAAAGCATTCTTCCTGTAAGCGGGATTGCGCTCGGCGTAATGGGCGTAATCGCAGGGATTACGGCATTTATCCATCACAGCGCAAAAATAAATCTGAATATTGATTCCCTGAAAAGAGTTCCGCCGACACTCAGGAACGTCGCAATCAACGACGAACCCGTTCAGGCGCTTTACAGAATAGTCGAATGCCCGAACTGGAAAACAATAACGGCAGGCACGGGCGTTTTTGCGCTCACAGCTATGGCATTTATGGGAAAGACCTTTTTTGACGGCTTCCGCGACGTATGGGTTAAAAAGCGGGAAGCCGACATCCAGAAAAACCTTCAGGAAAGGCTTATTGATATAGAAACTCAATCTTTTGCCGGCAAAATCCAGATTACGCGGAGTATGCTCTCCAACAAAGCCATTGAACTGGGCAAATACCTGAAATATGAACCAAAACGCAGAAATCCCGACGAAACCTTCAAAGCCATAATGTTCAAAGGGATTGAAGGCTTTGCAGGCAAAAACCGGACTTCAGCAAAAAAAGACAATAACAATATTAATTATATAATGCTCGGACTTGCCACTTTTGCCGGAATCATCGGGCTGGGTTTCCTTTCGCTCAAAAACCTTACAAAAAGCAAAGGAAATATTAACGACTTTATTAAACAAACAGGCAGAGAGATTGAAAAAGTCGTTAAAAAAGCCTCTGATAGTAACAAACAACAAACAGAAGCGGATTTAAGAAGCCTTTTTAAATCAATTGATCCGTCGGAACAGCAAATAAGAGAATATCTGAAAAACCTTGACTGGCAGGACAAAGAAGACTTTATACAGTCGGTATTGAAGGAGCTGAAACGCTCCACTGTTGACGCAAACCCCGGCTGCGGCGGCGGTTCAACCCCGAAAGTCACGTTCTATTCACACGTAGATGACTTTAGAGCCTTCTTCTACAACTACCTGCTTGATACGGATAACAAACAGTTTAAGGCACTCTTTTTCGGCACAACGGGGCTTGCGGCTGTAAGTTACGGCGGAAAGCTGATTGGAGAAGCCGTTAAGGATGTTCAGGTCAAAAAACTGAACGCCGACACGGAAGCCGAACTCCAGCAGCGACTGGTTTCCACTGAATTAAGGAACTTCAAATCAAAAAAAGACGCGGCAATTCAACCTCTGATGGAGGAATTCTACAAACAGGCAAAATCGGGAAAACCAAAAGAAGAACTAAAAACAATGGCAGAAAATATCCTGTTTGAAATCAAAAACGGCCCGCCGTTCGTATATTCATAAAACCGCAGCAGCGGTATTTACGTCAAGGCTTTGACCGCAAAACTAACCGAAAAGCTGCACACAGACTGACTTAAACCCAAAAGGATTACAAAATGCTTCAACCGGTACAACCATATATATATAATAACATGTATTCTAAAAATTACGGAGCAATCATGCCCGCTCCCCCAGCTCCATATTTGCAGCCTCCGCGCCCGATACAAATGCCTTCAGGGACAAGAAACCACATACTTGTAGACCCGATAAAGGTTGATACTTTCGTAAAACAAAAAGAAAATGCTCTTCCATATATATATAATATACTTGCAAATTCAAACGACGAAGCTGAGATTACGGAAACCCTATACATAACTGACCGCCTGATAGAAGCCGGAACAAAAGGGATAGACAAAATGTATCCGGTGCTTTCGCGCTTCAACAGCACAAATTCGCCGAACATTCAGACATTTTTAGCGGGAATTTACAGAAAAATACAGGTTCCGGATGCCTTCGGGCCTTTAGTCGCCATGCTTATCAGGAATTCTATCAATCCTCCGCAATCAAATTTTGATCCTAATGAAGAAATCGGAGGAGCAATACTGGCATACCTTTCAGACCGTTTTAAAAACTAGCGGCAAGACTCAATTGTTACAATTTCTTAACATTATTAAAACAAAAATTAAAGTTTGAAACTCATGTTGTCGTAAACATGCATGTAAGTACACAAGATGATGAAAGGAAAGGCAAACAGTTATGGGAATGGCAGCTTCACAAGCTAGATTTTTAGGTTTGACAGCTCGCAAGACCAATGTTGAGTACGAAGGTCAGCAGATTAACCAGCAGCGTACCTCATTGTCTAACCAGTCTGCAAACTACTATAACGACCTGCTGGGTATGACTGTTCCGGTTCCTCCATCAGTCGATAATTACACAAAAACAGTTTATACCTTTGAAGATGGGTCTCTTACAAACGAAATTACGGCAATGATAGCACAGACAGACGGAACTTACACAATCAGCTATCTTTCACAATGGCAGGATGACTATGTTCCTGTTGCAGCCGCAACAAGCATTATCAACGTTCAGGGCGCATCTTATTACGTAGGTGCAGATGTTTTAAGAACTCTTGGTGAACCTGATACAACTCTTGAAGATCAGGCAGCCATAGATGCAAGACAAAAAGAAGAAAATGCCTGGATAACACAGCTTAATGATAAATACGGAACAACTGAATGGTACGTAAGATATGTAACAAACACCTCAACAGGCGAAGATGTTCCGTACTTCTACAAAAAATCCGAGATTGAAAAGAATAAAGACAAAACCGATGAAAACGGCAATATCTTATCTAATATCAATTGCTACACAATCGGCAGCGATACAAAAGTACGTGAAGTTAAACACGTAACAGATTGTAAAGTTGAAAGAGATTCTTCAGGAAGATTTATGGCAATCTCAATACCGGAAGAAACAGATGAAGAAGGTAACGTTCTATCTTATTCAACCTACACTCTCACAACTTCTACAATTACTGACCAGGACGCTTATAACGACGCAATGAATGAATACGAACACGAAAAATACTTGTATGATCAGGCAATTGACCAGATTAACGCAAAAATCGAAATCATTCAGGCACAGGATAAGAACCTTGAATTGAGATTGAAACAGTTAGATACAGAACAGAGTGCAATTCAGACAGAAATGGATGCAGTAGAAAAAGTAATCGAAAAGAACGTTGAATCAACATTCAAAACATTCGGTTAATAAGAAAAAGGCAGCAGCTCGAAAACTGCTGACGAAACAAAAACAAATTCGGTAAATACCGGATTTCATATAAATAACAAGGAAAAAAGTTAATGAATCAAAAAGTTTTTAAACATTTCCTTTCCCTTTTTCCTATTAATTTTCAACGGCCGCAAAGCCGTTTTTTTTTTGCACTTTTACAAAACTCATTCCGACGGCGGGAAAGCCCCCCACTTTTTTGATACTCAATCAAAAAAGCGGGGTCCCTCCTTTTTCCTATTAATTTTCAACGGCCGCAAAGCCGTTTTTTTGCCCCGGGCAGAGGCAGAAAAATGCGAAGCATTTTGTCAGTCGAACAATTATAAACGGAAACTGTTTGTTTTCGTTTTAATTGTGAGCGGTGCCGTTTTTGGCGAGGGGCAGCCCCTGTCAGAGGCAACGTCAGTCTAACAATTACAAGAAATAATCCAAGAAGCATACTTAATCAAAACCAGATAAAATTTCTTCGTGATATAATAAACTCATGAATTTCGGGGATAAATACCAGCAAATTTCAAATCTTGTAAAAGAAGATATTCTAAAAGTGGAGGCGGAGCTGCAGACTGAAATAGGGCTGTTTCCGGCGTTAGACCCTGCATTAAAGAGTTTTTTAACAGGAAAATCTAAAAGAATAAGACCGCTGAGCGCATTTTTATACTTAAGAGCCGCCGGAATTGAGCCGGAAGAAAACCATTATATTCTCCAAACAGCCGTTGAAATAATCCATAATGCTTCGCTGCTGCACGACGATGTAGTTGACGAATGTAAAATCAGACGCGGCAAGAACACTATAAATAATGAATTCAACAACAAAACCGCAATTTTATCAGGAGATTATCTTCTTGCCGCAGCGCTTGACAGGCTTAACCGGCTGAACAACCCGCAAATTACCGCAATGTGCGCGGATACAATGCGGGAAATGTGCAGGGGTGAAATATTTCAGGACTTTACCAGAGGCAAAATTCCGTCAATTGAAGAATATTTAAAAAAAACGGAACAAAAAACCGCAGGACTTTTTAAGACAGCAATTGCAGGCGCGATGATACTTTCAGGCTCTAAAGACATTGCAACAGCAGCGGATTTTGCAATCAATTTCGGAACAGCCTTCCAGATAAGAGATGACCTGCTAAATATTTTGAAATCCGACTCTCTTAAACCCGCCGAAAATGACATCAAATGCGGAATTTATAACGCCCCTGTCATTTTTGCCGGCAGCCTCCAAAACCTTGAGCGGGGTATTGAAAAAACCGGAGATTTGTTGAATAATTATGTAATTAAAGCACTCAAAATTGTTGAAGGATTTAAAAACACCCAATATAAAACCGCACTGGAGGAGCTTTTGGAGCTTTTAAACGATGTATAAAATAAAAGAAATTTTTAATCTGTTAAAAACCAAATACGAAGCCATAAACCCGCTGACAAGAGAGATAATCGAAACAGTAATATTTGTCATTGTAATGGTAATCATTGTAAGATATTTTATCGGTGAAATCCGCTGGATACCGTCAGCTTCAATGCATCCGACGCTTCTTGAAGGTGACAGAATTGTTGTCGAAAGATTTTCAAGATTTTACAGAGCTCCCAAACGCGGGGATATAATGGTATTTTATCCGCCGTTTGAAAAATTAAAAAACACACCGTGGCGGGTATTTTCAAGATTAACCGGATTTTTCTGCAAGGATATCGCTTATATTAAACGTGTAATCGGACTTCCGGGTGAAAAAGTTGAAATAAAACCGGACAAAGCAGGCAAATATACCGTCTACATAAACGGAAACCCGCTTGAAGAAACTTATATCCAGAGCCCTTATGACTATCCGCAGTGTTCAGAAGCAATTGAATGCAAATTTGATATACCTGAAGGGTATTATCTTATGCTCGGCGACAACCGCGGCAATTCACAGGACGGCAGATACTGGGGGCTTCTGCCGCGCGAAAGATTTATAGGCCGTGCAGTTACTATTGTCTGGCCGATAAAACGAATACACAGACTCTGGAATAATCCTTATGAAATAAAAGATTAAAGCCGCAGCAAATTACGGCAGGAAGTGATAAATTTTCATGTAATCAGCCATAAGCTGTGAACTGGTAGCATTTGCGACATTAGCCTTTACGGTCTGCTCGCTGTCCGTTTCCGAAACTTCCTTAACCTGCTGTGATTCACGGCGTCTTTCCTCTGCCGCCTGTTCAATCTGGGCTTCCCTGATATAATCCTCAACAGACTGCTGAACTTCTTCAATTTTAGCCTTGTCACCCGCGTAAGAACCGGTAGATTCAACCCCGAGTTCCTCAAGCTGCTGCATAATCTGATACCACTCGTTATAATTTGGAACTGTTGCGCCCTGCGCAGCCGCAGCGGCTCTAACATTTTCCAAATCTTCTATACTGTTAATTCTGTCCGGCATAGTGCTCTCCTTTGTACGCTAAGATTTACACCTCATAACTATATAAAGTAAAATATTCCCTTCTGATTTCAAGAAAGCACATTTTTGTAATAAAAATTAATATTACATTTTAAAAGCCAACAGTTCTGATATAGAAATATTAAATGCGGACGAAATCTGAAGTAAATTAGTATATCTTATATCCGTAATCCCGCGTTCTATATCACTTATTGTACGAATTGAAAGATTTGCAAGTTCAGCGAGTTTTTCCTGTGAAATATCACGCTTCATTCGCTCAAATCTAATTTTATTACCTAATTCTAAAAGTCTTACGTCTTTCATAACAACTTAATTATTTATGGATTGACAAAGTAATGAAATGTGTAATAATGTTAGTATATGTGATATATCACATATACTAACATTATTATTCCGCTTGGAGTTTTTATGAAATCAAAAGCTTTTACAATGGCAGAAGTGCTTATAACAATAGGCATAATAGGGATTGTTGCGGCGATGACACTACCACAGCTTGTCATGAAATACAAAAAAATAGTTGTGGAAAACAGACTTAAAAAAGTTTATTCTACACTGTCGCAAGCTTTAAACCGCTCGCAAGCAGAACACGGCGACATAGAACAGTGGGAATGGGAACAGGTACACGGAAAATATATGGTAGAAACTCAGGCAATGAAAGTTTTTGCCTCAAAATATTTTATACCATACTTCGCAAAATTGAGAAAAGAGGAATACACAACCTTAACGGATTTTGGTTATGCAGATCCTACATTCGGAACTAATAGCAGCTATAAGAGTTCAAAACATCAAGTATTGGTACTTGCAGATGGCACTATACTAATATTTGACTTAGATGTAGCCGACAGAATAGAAAATAACCCGAATCCAGTCAACGGTTTAAATATTTACGTAGACACTAACGGTATGAATACCCCAAATGTAATGGGTTCAGACGTTTTTACTTTTCATATATCAACGGAAACAGGAAAATTTATGCCTGATGAAAACTACAGCAGAGATGAACTTATAGAAAAATGCAGATCCTACGAAGATAGAGGATATTCCTGCACAAAACTTATTTTGTATGACGGGTGGAAAATAAAAGCTGATTATCCAATAAAAACGCAATAATTGTTTAAATAAAAATGTACACATTAAAATTATTAAGAAAAATTTACAATCGAACCCGAAAGTTGCATTATATAAAGTTTTCAAACAGCATTGAAACAGTTGATTGTGTGGCTTAATTAGATAAACAATCAAACATTTTCTTTAAACACACTTCAAAAAACGTTTCCAAAACACTTGCATTGAAATATTTTCCAAGTAATATATACATGTTCCCTTATAAGGGGACAATTGTGCACATATAAAATTTAGCCGAAAAAGAGGAAACAATGTCTAAAGACGTCATAGAAATCGAAGGTACCATAATAGAATCAATGCCAAATGCAATGTTTCGGGTCAAACTTGAAAATGACCACGAAATTTTGGCTCATATTTCAGGCAAAATCAGAAAAAATTTCATAAGAATTCTGCCCGGCGACAGAGTAAAAGTAGAAATGACACCTTACGATTTAAGCAGAGGACGCATAACATTCCGCCTCAAGTAGCACAATTTCAAAAGCAATAAAATGATACAAACCATATAAAGGAACAAAACAATGAAAGTAAGATCATCAGTAAAACCAATGTGTGACAAATGCAAATGCATCAAGAGAAAAGGACGCATTGCAATAATCTGCGAAAACCCTAAACACAAACAAAGACAAGGGTAGCGGATTTTCGGCAGGGTGAAGCGAATGAAGTGAGCGAAACCCGAAACGTCCGAAGCTTCGCAGTGAGCGACTAAATTCCGAAGGAATTTAAAGCGAACGAAAGAAGCGGGAAAGCCGAATAATCCGGAAGGTTAGAGTGAAGTGAGCGCAAGCGAACGAAACTCGAAGTAACGCGGAGCTAATGAGCGGCAATTTTACGAAGTAAAATTAAGCGAATGACAGTGTAGCGTGAAGCAATAATCTAAACGTTCTCAGGGTGAAGCGAACACAGTGAGCGAAACCCGAAACTTCCGAAGCTTCGCAGTGAGCGGCTAAATTCCAGAGGAATTTAAAGCGAACAAAAGAAGCCGGAAAGCCGAATAATCCGGAAGGTTAGAGTGAAGTGAGCGCAAGCGAACGAAACTCGAAGTAACGCGGAGCTAATGAGCGGCAATTTTACGAAGTAAAATAGAGCGAATGGCAGCGGAGCGTGAAGCAAAAACAGACAGTACACACAACACAGAGCCGGATCCGCGGGCAAAATCGGCGGATGGTGAGGAAGTATTTAAGCCTCATACACAAAAAAATCTAACAACAAGAAAAGGAGAAAACAGAAAAATGGCAAGATTAGCAGGGGTTGATTTACCCCGTAACAAAAGAATGATAATAGCACTGACCTATATTTACGGTATAGGGCCTACAAGAAGCGCAAAAATTCTTGCAGCAACAGGAATTTCACCGGACTTAAGAACAGATGACCTGACTGAAGAAGATATTAAAAATTTGCGTAACGAACTTGCAAACTACCACATTGAAGGTGACTTGAGACGTGAAGTAACAATGCATATCAAACGCCTTCAGGAAATCGGTTCCTACAGAGGATTAAGACACAAAAGAAAACTCCCTGTAAGAGGCCAGAGAACAAAAACAAACGCAAGAACACGCCGCGGCAAGAAAAACGGCGCAGTAGCTAAGAAAAAATAATTAAAAAGTAACAAAGATAAAGGATAAAGAAATGGCAAGACCAGTAAAAACAAAGAAAAAAGAAAAGAAAAACGTATTGCAGGGTGTTGTACATATACAATCCACCTTTAACAATACAATAGTAACATCAACAGATACCCAGGGTAATGCTATTGCATGGGCAACAGCAGGTGCAACAGGCTTCAAAGGCGCAAGAAAAGGCACCCCGTTTGCCGCCCAGTCAGCAGCAGAACTGGTTGCAAAAAAATCAATTGACCAGGGTATGAAAAAAGTTGAAGTTCATATTAAAGGACCTGGCTCCGGCAGAGAAACCGCAATCAGAGCAATTCAGGCTGCAGGACTTGAGATTACTCTTATTAAAGACGTAACTCCAATCCCGCACAACGGCTGCCGTCCGCCTAAAAAACGCAGAGTATAACGGATTTTGCACAGGGCGCTGCGTGAGCTTTGACCACAAGTCACATAACACTGTACAAGTAAAGTTAAAAGCGAACCCAGCCCGCAATAGCGCGGAGCAAATGAGCGGCAATTTTACGAAGTAAAATTAAGCGAATGATTGCGAAGCGTGAAGCAATAATCCGGATAGTACAACCGGCATACAACAAAAACGTACAAACAGCGGGGGCTTGCACCTAAGCCAGAGGCGCAAACCATAGACGCCCCGCAACAAATTAAAGGAGAAAATTAAAATGGCAAGATACACAGGACCAAAAAATAAATTATTCAGAAATAAAAAAGTAAAAGACATTTCAAACAGAAAATTGACATCATCAATGCGCCAGACAGCATCAGGCCAGCACGGCGCAGTCAGAAAGAAACTGTCTGAATATGCAGTACACCTTGCAGAAAAACAGAAAATCAGATTCACCTACATTGTTAGCGAAAAACAGTTTGCAAAATATTATCACGAAGCCGCAAGAAGAAAAGGCGTAACCGGTACAATCCTCCTTCAGCTTCTTGAATCAAGACTTGACAACATTCTTTACAGGGCAGGTCTCGGCATAACACGTAAACAAACAAGACAAATCGTAAACCACGGACACGTTCTTGTAAACGGCAAAAAGGTAGATATTCCGTCATATCAGGTAAAAGCAGGCGATGTAATTACTATCAAATCAAGAAGCGCAGCATTCTTAAAATCCGTAACTGAAATGATAGATATGGCATGCGCACCTGCATGGATGACAATCGACAAGGAAGCTTTGAAAATCACATTCGACAGAATTCCCGAAAGAGAAGAATTAGATCCTGAAATCAAAGAACAGCTCGTAATCGAGTACTATTCTAAGTAGCGCAAAGCACACCGGGCAGGATGCTAAAAAAGATCCGGCTCAGGCGTTTTAGAAAATCAAACGGAGAAATCCACAATAGTTAATTAAAAAACTAGGAGATTAAAACATGGAATTAAAAATCAAATGCGTTAATACCACAACAAGTTCAGACGGTTCACAGTACGGAAAATTCGTAATAGAACCGCTTGAAAAGGGATTTGGAACAACAATCGGAAACTCTTTAAGACGCGTACTGCTCTCCAGCCTTGAAGGCACAGCGGTAACTTCAGCTAGAATTGAAGGTATTACACACGAATACACGGCAATTCCGGGTGTTCTTGAGGACGTAATCGATGTAATGCTAAATCTTAAAGGACTTGTGGTAAAAACCGATTCTAAAGATGCTCAGCACTTAAGAATAGATATAGATCGTCCGGGACCTGTTCTTGCAAGCGATATTCAGCTTCCTGCAGGCGTAAAAGTTGTAAATCCTGACTGGTTAATCTGTACGGTTGCAGACGGCGGCAGCTTCCACGCTGACGTAATCGTTGAAACCGGCAAAGGCTACGTCGCACACGACGTTCCAAGAGAATCAAAAGGCGTTTCAATTGATGTATTGCCGATAGATGCGACATTTATGCCTATCAAACGCGTAAGCTACAACGTAGAAAGCACACGTGTCGGCGATTCAATCGACTTCGACAAGTTGACTCTTGAAATCTGGTCAAACGGTTCAATTGAAGTATCAACAGCATTAAGCCAGGCATCAAATCTTTTGATTGACCACTTTATGCAGATAGCCTCAATTACCGGACAGCCTGTAGTTCAGCCTGCAGTAGCAGTTCAGGAAGAAACAGAAGAAGATTCAAATGTTCCTTCAATGACAATTGAAGAACTTGAACTTTCAGTAAGAGCATACAACTGCCTGAAACGCGCAAGCATCAATTCAATGGCTGAATTGCTTAAGAAATCGGAACACGATTTGCTGAACATTAAAAACTTCGGTAAAAAATCGTCAGACGAAGTAATCGAAAGACTTCACCACTTCGGACTTGACCTTGCGCCGAACCCTGAAACTGAAGAAGAAATCGGTTAATAACAGAAAATAATACTAAATTAAAAATAAAAGGAAAAGAACAATGAGACACATGACAAAAAAACACACGCTTGGCAAAGCAAAAGACCAAAGAGATGCTCTTTTGCGTGCATTGGCGACTGAACTTTTTGTGCACGGTGAAATAAAAACAACAATGGCTCGCGCAAAAGCATTGAGACCTTATGCTGAAGAAATTATTACACTTGCCAAAAAGGGCGATCTCCACGCAATCCGTCAGGCAGCAAGACACATCTATAACAAAGAAACCGGCAAATTCATTGATATGAAAACCGGTGAAGAATTTGAAGCACCTGTTGCAGATAAAAAACTTACACCTCAAACAGTGTTAAGAAAATTATTTGTAATAATCGGGAAGCAATATTCAAACCGCAAAGGCGGCTACACAAGAATATTCAGACTTCCCCCACGCCGCGGCGATGCTTCTGAAATGGCTTTAATCCAGCTGGTATAAGCCAAAATGAAATATGCTTTGAAAGTCCGCTATATCGGTAAAAACTATCACGGAAGCCAGATACAATTTGAGAATGGTAAAGATATAGAAAAGCCAACTATACAGGGGATTTTAGAAAAAGCAATCTGCACAGTGACAGGTGAGAAAATCACCGAAAATAATAAAAGACCGATTAAGACAGTCTTCTCCGGAAGAACTGACAAAGGTGTCAATGCTAAAGGCCAGATACTTCATTTCAATTACGACAAGCCGATTGTTGCTTCAAGGTTTGTGTATTCAGTGAATGAAATATTGCCGCCGGACATCTCAATCAGGGATTTAATCGAGGTTGACGAAAGATTTCACGCCCAGAAATCCGCAAAACGCAGATATTACCGCTACGAATTTGTAAACAGGCGGAACAAAGATGCGTTTGACGGGGATTTGATGAGAGTGAAATACAAAATTGACCTTACAAGAATGCAAAAATCGTTAGATTACCTTCTTGGCGAACACGATTTTTCAAGTTTCAAAAGCTCCGGAACGCTAAACCCGAGCACAGTCTGTTTTATCGAAAAAGCCGGGTGCAAAAAACTCGAAGACGACAGAGTTGTTATTGATATTATCGGAAACAGGTTTCTGTATAATATGGTAAGAACGATAGTCGGAACCCTTCTTGAAATAGAGGGTCACAATTTGACTTCAGAACATATGAAAAATGTTCTGGAAGCAAAGGATCGGCGCAAGGCCGGTCAAACAGTCAGTCCGTATGGTCTGACCTTATTAGAAGTACAATACTAAAAGTAATAAATGGAGACATTAGCATGAAGACATATTCAGCAAAACCTCTAGAAGTAGAAAGAAAGTGGTATCTGATAGATGCTGACGGCGAAATTCTCGGACGTCTTGCAAGCAGAATCGCTGATATTCTAAGAGGGAAAAATAAGCCTGAATACACACCTAATGTTGATACAGGCGATTTCGTAGTTGTAATCAACGCAGACAAAGTTCGTGTAACAGGCAAAAAAGAAACAGATAAAATTTACTATCACCACACGGGATATCCGGGCGGATTGAAAAGCGCAAGCTTTAATGAACTGATGGAAAAAGACGGCACACTGGCATTGGAAAAAGCAGTTAAAGGTATGCTTCCGCACAACACACTTGGCGCGCAGCAGCTTACAAAACTGAAAATCTATGCAGGCAGCGAACATCCGCACGCCGCACAAAAACCGATTGTACTGGAAAAGGAGGCTAAATAATGGCAGAAGAAATTATGGCAACAGGCCGCAGAAAAACCTCTATAGCAGTGGTAAAATTGGTCAAAGGCAAAGGCAGAATTTTTGTAAACGGCAAAACATTGAGAGATTACATCGGCAACAGACCGGCAGTCGAGATGTTAGTTTACAGACCGTTAGTTTTAACTGACAATCAGGAAAAATATGACGTAAGAGTAAAAACTCTTGGCGGTGGTGTCGTTGCACAGTGCGGAGCAATCAGACACGGGATTGCAAGAGCGCTTGTTAAATCAAATGAAGAATACCGAAACGTACTTCGTTTGGAAGGGCTTTTAACCCGCGACCCGCGTGTTAAAGAACGTAAGAAATACGGACGCAAACGTGCAAGAAAACGTTTTCAGTTCTCAAAACGTTAATATTTATCAATATATATACAAAAACGCTTTGCAGAAATGCAAGGCGTTTTTGTTATACCTAAGAGATTTAATCGGTATTTTTAATTTATTGTTATTTTAATATGGAACATTCTTGTGCTGACAAGAAAGTTCCAAAATCCGCAAACTCAGCATGACAAAATATTGTAGTTGAATAAAAAATCCGTAATTACGGTATAATTCCTAACTTTTAGCATCTCTTAGCGAAACATTAACTGGGCGAGCACTGTTTGAGCGAAGCGAGTTTGCGAGCCTAGAGTTGAGCCTTAGAGATGCTTTTTGGTCGCATGTTTTCTTTTCTTTTCTTGGTACATTCTTTTCTCAGCTTGGTTGTCGGCATTAAACGGGTCTGCGCGGCAAGGCTCTTCGCCTTGACCGCTCCGCCCTCTGCCGACAATCCGCTTTGCATTGCAACAAAAAAAAAGAATGAACATAATAAAAAATATATTTAATTAGCGAACGAAGCGCAGGTCACGGTTTGCGTCCGCTTTTCCGAAAAAACGACAGATGTCTGCCAAAGACCCGCCGGAGGCTTTAAATTAAAAAGATATTTTCATTCCGATTAAATCTCTTCTTATGTAATAAAACATAACAAAAAAATTATACAAATTGACATTTCCGGCTCTTGAGAAGAAAATAAAAACAAGGGGGATTTTATGACTAAGGAAACTTTTTTACACGACAAACACGTTGCACTTGGTGCAAGAATGGTTGATTTTGCAGGCTGGAGTATGCCTGTTCAATACACATCAATTATTGAAGAACATAAAACCGTCAGAGAAAATGTCGGACTTTTTGACGTGTCGCATATGGGGGAGGTTTTCATTTCCGGAAAAGACTCTTTGGAATTTTTGAATAAAATCGTACCTCAGGATATTTCAAAACTTGTATATGAAAAAGCTATATACTGCCAGCTTCCAAACAAAAACGGCGGTCTGATTGACGATTTGATTATTTATAAACTCGGGCTTCTGGAATATTTGATAATCTGCAATGCCGCAAGAATTGACGAAGATTTAAACTGGATGGTCAGAAATAAAAAAGGTTTTGAGGTAAAAATCGACAACCAGTCACATAATTATTCACTTCTGGCAGTACAGGGGCCAAAAGCAGCAGAGCTTCTTCATACAATGGGACTTGATATAAACCAGAATTCATTTACAATTCGTCCTGCTAAAGTTGCAGGTATTAAACTTCTTGCCTCACGCACCGGCTACACGGGAGAGGACGGGTTTGAACTTCTGGTTGAAAACGAATTCAGCGAAGAACTTTTTGACAGGATTCTTGAGGCGGGAAAGCCGTTCGGGATAAAACCCATCGGGCTTGGCGCAAGAGATACCCTAAGACTTGAAGCAGCATTGCATCTTTACGGAAATGATTTAGACGAAAATACTACACCGGTTGAGGCAGGGCTTTCCTGGTCTGTTCCGAAGGACAAAATTGCAGACTATAACGGCAAAAAAGCTATAATGAATCAGATTAAAAACGGCACAGAGAAGAAACTTGTGGGTTTAAAAATGCTTGACAGAGGGATTGCGCGGCACGGGTATGAGATTTTTTACAAAGGCGAAAATATCGGTGTGATTACAAGCGGAGGAATTTCTCCAATGTTGAATGCAAATATTGCTCTCGGTTATGTAAAAAATATTGAAGAAATTTGTACAGGCGCAATTGTTCAGATTATGATTAGAGAGAAATTGCATGACGCCGAAATCGTAAAAAGACCATTCATAACAAAAAGGAATATAGTTAAAATAAATTAAGGAGATAAAAATGAGTATTACAGAAAAAATTTTATGTGCCAAAACTCATGAATTTATTTACGAAAACGAAAACAATATATACACAGCAGGACTTACAGATTATGCAGTAGAACAGCTTGGAGATATTGTTTTTCTTGAGTTACCGGAAGCCGGCACAGAATTTAAGAAAGGTGAAACTTTTGCGACAGTAGAATCAGTAAAAGCTGCAAGTGAAATATATATGCCAATCAGCGGAAAAATTACGGAAGTAAACAGCGCAGTTGCTGACAGTCCGGAAATACTTAATGAAGATCCGTACGAAAAAGGATGGCTTGTGAAAATCGAAAGAACAGGCGATGATACGGAACTTAGCGATTTAATGGAATACGAAGATTATAAAGAAGATTTGGAATAATGAAGAATTTTTTAGTACATAATGATGAAGTAAAAGCAGAAATGCTTAAAGAAATCGGCTTAAACAGCGTTGATGATTTATTTTCAGACATACCTCAAGAAGTAAGAATGCGCCCGCTTGATTTACCGGAAGCTCTTAGCGAAATGGAGGTTCAAAGAGAAATTAAGACGCTTGCGAGCAAAAACAAAACAAATTATATCAGTTTTCTCGGCGGCGGAGTTTACAACAAATTCATTCCGGCGGCAATCGGACAGATTGCGCAGAGGTTTGAATTTTTGACAGCATACACACCCTATCAGGCAGAAATTTCGCAGGGCACACTGCAGGTTATGTACGAATTTCAAACAATGATTTCGCGGCTTACGGGGATGGATATTTCAAATGCTACAGTCTATGACGGCGGAACAGCCTCGGCTGAAGCTATATTAATGGCAAAAAGAATTTCTAAAAAAACAAAAGCATTTGTTTCTGAGAATATAAATCCTGAATACAAAAAAGTAATAGACACTTATGCGTGGGCAAATGAGATTGAGATTGAATATTTTAAAAATTTGCCTGAAAATACGGCTGATTACGCGTGTGTACTTGTGCAGACACCGGATTATTACGGCGAAATTCTTGATATCAAACCTGTTGACACGCTTTTAATTGTCTGCACTGATATTTCATCGTTGTCAATTCTCAAACCGCCGTCAGAATACGGTGCGGACATTGTAGTCGGAGATATTCAGACTCTCGGGATTCCGCAGGAATTTGGCGGGCCTCATGCAGGATTTATTGCCTGCCGTGAAAAATATATGCGCCAGCTTCCCGGACGCCTTGCCGGAAGAACCCTTGATGCTGACGGCAATCAGGCCTTCTGCCTCACAATCCAAACCCGCGAACAGCATATAAAAAGAGAAAAAGCCACCAGCAATATCTGCTCTAATCAGGCGCTTGTCGGGCTTTGCGCAACTTTATACCTAAGCCTTCTCGGCGAAAAAGGTTTTAAACAGGCAGGCTATTTAAGCACAAAACAGGCGCACAAATTATCCCAAAAACTTTCCGGAAAAGGAATTAAAACTCTGAACAAAAATTTCTTTAATGAGTTTGTAATAAAGGTTGAAAATTCTGATGAATTTCTTAAAAATCTTAAGGCAAACGGGATTTTAGGCGGGATTAAGCTTGATGAAAACCATATTCTTGTTGCAGCAACAGAAATGATTTCGGACAGCGATATAGAAAAATATGTACAGAATGTCTAATTTTTAATACAACCCAAAAGAGCCTTGTTATTTAAGGCTCTTTTTTATCAAAAATCATCTGGTTATAATTCAAAACTTCAAAGCCGTGTCGTTTATAAACATCACAGGCTTTAATATTAGACGGGCAAAGCTCCAGTCTGAGTCTTGCGGCTGTAGTATTTTCTTTCAAAAACCTTAAAAATTCCCCGCCAAGCCCGCAGCATCTAAATTCCGGCAAAATAAAAATTTCCTCAAGCCACATAACCATACCGCCCGCTTCCTGAGAAAAAGTTTTTGCAAGCAATGCATATCCTGCTCTTTGACCGTCATGCTCTATTATATAACCTTCGGCATAAACGTCCGACCGCATTAATTCATCAAAAGTTTTCTCAATATAGCTATCAGGGATTTTGTGATCAACCGCCTCTGATGCATAGAATTCCAGCGCTGAATTTATATAAAACTCTCTGTCGTTTTCCGTAATTTTTCTGATCATAAATTATTTAAAAGTAACTGGGAGATACGTGACTCGAACACGTGACCCTCACAACGTCAATGTGATGCGCTACCAACTGCGCTAATC
>CALUPM010000005.1 GCA_944322665.1 Candidatus Gastranaerophilales bacterium
ATAATTTTTACTTAGGGATTTATATAGCAAATTCCGCTAAAAATTTTCAAAACTACGTCATACTGAGCGTAAGCGAAGTATCTAAATAAATGAGATTCTTCGGGCTAAAGCCCTCAGAATGACCGGCGTTTAATATTGTTTGTGAAATTTGCTATATAATTTCCTTTACTTAATTATACAATAAAAATTGTTTTTGTAGTATCATAATCTCATGATTAATCGTTTGAAGAATAAAGTAGTGGTTTCGGTTCAGGCAATGCCGTCAGAGCCTTTGTATCTTGAAAAGTGCATGGCAGCAATGATGAAATCTGTTGTAAAAGGCGGCGCCGGCGGCTTGAGGGTTGCGGGTGTCAGGGATGTTAAAAATGCAAAGCAGCTTTTCGATATTCCGGTAATCGGGATTACAAAACCGGAAGTTATCCCGCCGAACTGGCAGGAAATTGTTTATATAACCCCGGAGCTTAAAGACGTAATTGCGCTGGTTGAAGCGGGAGCTGATATTATCGCATTCGACGGAACTCAGAGAAAACGTCCGAACGGAGCAACTCTAGGTGAAATTATAAAATATATTAAAATTAACAAAAGAGTTTCCATGGCTGATATTTCAACCGTGGAAGAAGGACTTAAGGCAGCGGAAGCAGGCGCAGATATGCTTTCAACAACTCTTTCCGGCTATACCCTTGAATCTCCCCTGAAAAATGACGGGCCGGATTTTGAACTTCTTGAAGAACTGGTTAAAAAAGTTGAAGTTCCGGTTGTGCTTGAGGGCAGAATATGGGAGCCTGAGGAAGTTGACAGAGCTTTTGAACTGGGTGCTCATTGCGTTGTTATCGGTTCGGCAATAACCCGTCCGCAGTTGATTACGAAACGATTTGTACAGAGGAAAAATAAGAGGATTAAATCGTGAAAGCTTTAGCGATAGATGTCGGCGGAACTAAAATTTATAACACAATTGTTGACGAAACAGGTAAAATTGTTGCAGAAGTTGAAAAACAATCAACTCCGAAAACTTTTGATGAAATCCGCGAAGTTTTGTCAGAAATTATAAAAAAGCATGAAGATAAAGCTGATTTTATCGCTTTTGCAACCGCAGGTGCGGTTAATAACAAAAATACAGGCGTCATCGGTTCAACCGGAAATATTGCCGCCGGATATCCGGATATGGATTTTGTGAATTTAAGCAGTAAAAAAGTTTTTGTTGAAAACGACGCAAATGCCGCGGCGTGGGCTGAACACATTCTCGGCGCCTCAAAAGGTTGTGCTCACAGTATCATGTTGACCCTCGGAACCGGTGTTGGCGGAGGAATTATTGTTGACAACAAGCTTTTGAAAGGCAAAAGCGGTGCGGCCGGCGAAATGCATTTTAAACTTTACCGCGACAAACGCCGCAAGTGTACATGCGGGGCTTACGATTGTTTTGAGGCTTATGCCTCGGGTACAGGATTGAGGACTACTGCGGCTGAAATTACGGGCGTGCCGAATGTGACGACGTATGATGTTATTTCTGAGGTAAATGCCATACTGGAACAGACAAAAGCTTTACAGGGCGAAAAAACAAAAACAGAAAGACTTACTCTCGGTTTATCTTCAAAGTATGTTGAAGCTTTTTTGAGGTGGCAGGAGGATATTTTAATCGGCTGTATAGGTCTTGCGGATTTGTTCGATCCGGATGTGATTGTTTTGTCAGGTTCAATGGCAGAGTTTGTCGATGTTGAATATATTGAATCGGAGCTTAATAAAGAAATAGTTACGACTTATACTAAAATAAGACGTGCTCTTGCAGGCAATTATTCAGGAATGATAGGCGCGGCGCTTCTTGCATTTCAAGCGCAGAAAAACAATTAAGGTATTTCTTGATTATGGGAAAAGCAAAAAAGAGAAGTCTGCATTTAGGAATTCACGACCGTTTCAGCAAATTGAGCCGGAGCGAGGCTGTTGAGCTTGTTGTAGACGCGCTTAAAAAAGGCGCCAATGAAGATATTTATGCACTTGTGACATTGTTCGGGATTACAGCGGAGGAGCTTCTTGAGGCAGGCGCAAGCTATGAAGCTGTAAAAGGGCTTGGAGGATTGTTAGGCTGATGGGATGGAAGGGAATTTGGACTGTCGTTAAAAATTCCAGATGGTATTCTGCAGATATGACTGTGTTTTCATGCCTTGCGTGCTTCTTGTATGCTTTAGGAGAAAAGGGTTGTGTTGTGAATGGCATTATTGCCTTTATCGGAATTTTGTTTGCACACATGGCGGCTAATTTGTATGATGATTATTCTGATTACGGTGTTATATCTCAAAACCCGAGAGCAAGTGAATTCGCGCCGGATGTTAAGTGTGCGTATTTAAGAAAAAACGAAAGCAGCCTGAAAGATTTATTGTTCGTGATTTTTTTATACTGTATTATTGCGCTGGCGGCGGGTGTTGTTTTGTTTTTCCGTGCCGGTGTGCCGGTAATATGGCTTGCTCTTGCAGGCGGAGTAATTGTTTTGAGTTATCCCGTATTTTCCAGAGTCGGGTTAAGCGAAGCTGCTGTTGGAATAGCTTTCGGCCCTCTGCTTTTTGAAGGTATGTACTACGTGATGACAAAAAGTTTTTCTGCGGGTGTTTTGCTTCTCGGGATGTCGATTGTGATGTTTACCACCGGGGTTATGTATATTCATACTATCCTTGATTACGAGGGCGATAAAGTTTCATCAAAGCGCACTCTTGCCTTGAAGTTTAAAGATAAAGATACTGCCCTGAAATTTTCACGTTTTATTTATGGCGCGGGATACGTTTTTCTTTTGCTTTTTGCAATATTAGAAAAAAAATATTTTTGTTTATCAGCTTTTTTGTCGCTGCCTTTTGTTGCGGCGCTGTACAAATCCGCCGGCGCATATTCTTCTCCGGAAAATTATATGCGTGATGACTCTTATCTTGCTGTTTTGAAAGGTGCTGCAAAAGTTATGGCTTTATTTGCTTTTCTGGTGTCAGCAGGGTTGTTTTTTCATCTGTTTATTGATTATTTTTTGACAGTACCGGTTGTGATTTAAAAAAAAATCTTCAAAAAATCTTTTCTCTGTGGTATTCTCAGAGTGTAAAAGTATTCAAAATTGAGGACGGACAATGGAGAGCACAAATCAGTTTTTAAAACCGCTTACAACAAAAAGAAACGAAGCCGGAAATCTTGAAATCGGCGGGTGTGACCTTATTGAACTTGCGGAAAAGTACGGAACGCCTTTATATGTTATTGATGAGGCGACGTTGAGAAGTATTTGTGCGGATTACAAAAAGGCTTTTTCTAATTATGAAAAAGTAAATATGATGTTTGCCTCAAAATCTCTCTGTACAATGGCGACTTCCGCAATTCTGAACAGTGAAGGCTTCGGATTTGACGTTGTGTCGGCGGGCGAAATTTATACTGTTTATAAAGCAGGCGTTGATATCTCGAAAGTTCTGTTTAACGGCAATAACAAGTCCTTTGACGAACTTACGCTTGCTGTTGAACTCGGTGTTGGAAGAATTTCCGTAGACAATTTTCTGGAACTTGATCTTTTGAACGAAATTGCAAAATCACAGGGAAAAGTTGTTGATATTCTTCTTAGAATTACTCCCGGCATTGAATGCCACACTCACGAATACATTCAAACCGGACATCTTGATTCAAAATTCGGGTTTGATTTAACGCAGATTGATGAGGCTGTCGAACTTATTCAGAATAATTACAAACATCTTCGCCTCAGAGGGCTTCACGCTCATATCGGTTCACAGATTTTTGAAACAAAAGTTTATGCGGATGAAATAGAAATATTAATCAGAGAAATAGCACGGCTTGATGAAAAATTCGGGCTTAGACTCGACGAAATTAATGCAGGCGGCGGATTGGGCGTAAAATATACGGATTCTGACTGCCCGCCTTCAACGTATGAAATTGCGGAGGTTATAATCGACAGCCTTAATAAAAATATTGAAAAATACAAAATAGAACCGCCAACACTTTATATAGAGCCCGGCAGAAGCATTATTTCAACTTGCGGCGTAACTTTATACACTGTCGGAAGTTCAAAACAGGTTCCAAAAGGCAGAAAATATGTTGCAGTTGACGGCGGGATGGCTGACAATCCGCGGCCTTCAATGTATCAGGCACAGTATCTTGCAGAGGCAGCAAACTTTAAAGAAGATCTTCCTTTACAAACCGTTACAATTGCCGGAAAATTTTGCGAAAGCGGAGATATTTTAATTAAGGATATTTCTCTCCCAGAACTTTTTGAAGGGGATATTCTGTGCGTTTTTAATACAGGCGCGTACAATTATTCAATGGCTTCAAATTACAACAGGGTGCAAAAATCTCAAATGGTTATTGTAAATAATTCAAAATCTGATATTATAGTAAATAGAGAGACATTGGAAGATTTGATTTCTCATGATGTAATTCCGGATAGGTTAAAATAATGGTTGATGAGCTTTTAAAATACCTTCAAATGCAAATAGGAATGCTTGATTTGTCCTTCAGCGGCACAAATTTTGTCGAAATATTTATTATTGCCCTTATTCTGTTTGTTTGTTATCAAAAGTTTATCAAAAATACACAGTCCGAGAAGTTTGTAAAAGGTGCGTTTGTTCTTGTTTTCTTATGGATTTTTTCGGAAATTCTTATCAGATTTGACCTGAAAATTCTCGGTGTTTTCCTGAAATCTATCGTAACTCTTATTTCGTTGAGTTTAATAGTTATTTTCCAGCCGGAATTGAGAAGGTTTCTCGGGTATCTCGGGCAGGCTGACTGGATTTCAAAAGTTTTCGGCGGCGGAAACAAGCATAAAGATGAAAAAATCGACGTTATTAAAGAACTTATTGAGGCAGTTAAATTCCTTTCAAAATCCCACACAGGCGCTTTAATTGTTTTCCAGAGCGATTTAAGTAATACTTATTATGACGTCGGAACAAGGCTTAATGCAGATGTTTCGACCGAACTTCTGCTGACAATTTTCCACCCGAATACACCGCTTCACGATGGTGCTGTTGTTATTAATGGAAGCAAAATAATTTCCGCAGGTGTTCTTCTTCCGCTTACTGAAGATCCGAAACTAAGCTGGAAATACGGAACCCGCCACAGAGCAGCAATCGGTATGACTGAAACCAGCAATGCAGCCTGTCTTGTTGTGTCTGAAGAAACAGGAGATGTTTCGATTGCGCTTGACGGAACTTTAAAAAAATATGAGGATTTAGTTTCTCTAAAGCAGGATTTAGAAAAAATCTTAGGTTATAAAGATTCCGAAGAGCAAGACGACAAAAAAACAATTTTTAAAATCAACAACCTTCTTGCAATAAGAAAAACAGATACAAAAAATGATTAATGAAAAGAGATAAACTATGCCCGAAAAAAAAACAACATTTAAAGAAAAACTTGTATTTTCGATTAACAAAATATTCTTTTTAACGCTGGGAGCATTTGTTGCTGCGTTTGCGCTGGAATGTTTTCTTGTGCCGAACAATATTATTGACGGAGGAGTCGTCGGTATTTCAATGATTTTAAGCTATCTGACAAAGTTTAACCTCGGTGTTTTAATTTTAGTATTGAATATTCCGTTCCTTTGTCTTGCGTTTACCAAAATGGGGAAATATTTTGTGTTTCAGACACTTTATGCAGTCACAATGCTGGCGTTAGGAATTAACCTTTTTCAGCCGTATCACATAACGAACGACCTTCTGCTTGCAACAGTTTTTGGCGGGATAATTCTCGGCACGGGCGTCGGTATTGTTCTTAAAAATGAGGGCTCCCTTGACGGAACAGAAATTATGTCGCTTGTGCTTTCTAAAAAATTCGGGCTTTCTGTCGGCGAAATTATTATGGCGTTTAATATTTTTATATATTTTGGCGCAGGGCTTGTTTTTGGCTGGAACAAGGCTATGTATTCGGTTTTAACTTATTTTATCGCATACAGAGTTATTGATATCGTGCTCGAAGGTTTGAATTCTTCAAAATCAGTCAGAATAATAAGCGACAGGGCTTACGAAATCGGGCAGGAACTTATCGACAAATTTGAAATCAGTGTTACATACCTGAAAGGGGTCGGCGGATATTCAAAACAGGAAAAAGTTTTGATTTATTGCGTTGTATCAAGGCTTGAATTGACCAAAGTCAAAGAAGTTGTAAAGGAATTCGACACAAAAGCCTTTATGTCAATCGGCGATATTCACGAGACTTACGGTTCAAGAATGGGTAAGTATATTGATAAAATTTAACATATAGACAGAAATTTGCAAATATAATATAATATTAAAAGTTAAAAGGCAGAAGAACTTAAGTAGGATTAGAGAAAATGGCAAAAAACACAGATATGGTTCCAATAGAAGTCAGCATACTGACGGCAGACCATGATATTAAGGGTGTGGTTTACGTTTCAAAATACACAAATACCAACCGTGAATTGACAGATTTGCTGAACGATAGAGAAAGACGCTTTCTAGCGGTGACGAACGCCGAAATTTACCCCCGCACTGCCGGTCAGTCACCGAGAAAGTATAATTTTCTTGAAATTCACATGGACTATGTCTTGATGGTTCATCCCTCAACTCAGGCTGTATTTAAGGATTCCGGCAAAACGCAGGAAGATATAGCACGTTTCAGAGATTTGAGGATGAAGCTTAATCAGACAAAACCGTTTTAAATCTTAAAAGGTGCTTCCGGCACCTTTTTTAATAAAGTTTATAGTTCAATAAGGAGTGTTCGGGTGATGAAAGTTTTGATACTTGATAAGGTTAATGAAATTGCTGAAAAAATTATACGGGATGGCGGTTTTGATGCTGTTGTTATGACGTCGCAGCAGGAAGATGAGTTGTGCAGGATTATAAACGATTATAATGCTGTCATATTAAGAAATACAACCAGAATCACCAAAAAAGTAATTGACACCTCGACAAATCTTAAAATCATTGCAAGAGCGGGAGTAGGAGTTGATAATATTGATGTAGAAGATGCAACACGAAAAGGTATCTGGGTTGTAAATTCCCCGGACGGAAATACCGAAGCCACAGCCGAACACACTGTTGCAATGATGCTTTCTCTTGCAAGAAACATTCCTCAGGGTTATGACAGCATAAGAGAAGGAAGATTTGAGCGCTCGCAGTTTATCGGGGTGGAGCTTTCCGGCAAAACTCTGGGTATTGCAGGGTTCGGCAAAATAGGCTCAAGAGTTGCCGGAATCGCAAAAGTTCTCGGTATGAAAATTCTTGTTTTTGATCCTTTTGCAACTGCTGAAAGGGTTCAAAAAGCAGGATGCGAAAAGGTTGAAAATATAGATGAGCTTTTGCCCCGCAGTGATTTTATAACGGTTCATGTTCCAAAAAACAAAGATACAATAGACCTGATTAATCAGGAAAATATTTACAAAATCAAAAAAGGCGCACGGCTTATAAATTGTGCAAGAGGCGGGATAATCAATGAAAAAGCGCTTGTTAAAGCTCTTAATAACGGACATATTGCAGGGGCAGCTCTGGATGTGTTTGAGTCTGAACCGGATATTAAAAACTCTGTTCTTTACAACAGCTGCAAAAATTTGATTATGGTTCCGCACCTCGGGGCAAGCACTATTGAAGCGCAGATAAAAGTCGCGGACGATGTCAGCCGTCAGGTTGTTGACGTTCTTTCAGGCAACCCTCCCAAAACACCGGTGAATAAAATTTAAATTCAGCTGCACACTAAACCTGCAGTTATCTTTAAACTAATAATAAAAAATTACTCCTTAGTTTTGTTATTAGCATTAATTATTGCCTGTTCAAGCAGGTTGCCGGATTTTTGCTGTCCTTGATTTCCGTTTTGATTTCTGTCAACCGTGCCTGTTGTTGCAGGGCTAATCTGTCCGCTGCGTGATGCTTTTGAATTTGGAGTTTTATTTGCGGCATTTTTTATCGCCTGATTTAGTAAATTACTGATCTGCGGTTGTTTTTTCTTTTGTTTTTCGGCTTTTTCTCCGGCTGAAATTGATGTGTCATAAGTGTTCTTTGTATCTTTATGAATTTTCGGCGGTTTGTCATTTCTGCACATCCATTCTTTAGTTTTATCAGCAAGAGGCGTTGCAATAAACGGAGTAATTATACGTTTGCCGATTGTGGTTGCGGCAATCAAGGCTGTCAGAGAACCGAATGCTGCAATTGAAGCGTCCTTATAACTTTCAAAGGCTCTGTGGAAGTCCTGATTTCCTTTGACTTTTCCTTTGAGGTGATCTTTTTGTTCCATAACTGCCTGAATGCTCTTTGATGTTTGTCTGTTAAACATTTTGCCGAACATTTTGTTGAACATTTTTTCCTGGAATGCTTTCTTGGAAATTGTATATGTCATAAGGATTTGCAGCAAAATCATCAGCCCGCCGTTTGCAAGGTCAAGTGCCGCAACGAATTTTCTTTTATCTTCAGGTATTTCTTTGTTATTTAAACTTTGAGTTACATATAAATAGCATCCGAAGCCGTCTTTTAATATAACAGAAAATACGCCCAAGCCCGCAATCCACGCTGCGTTAGTTTTTGGATCCTGAAATTTTTTGCAGGCTTTATCTAAAATTTGTGTTCTTGAAAGCATTAAATCAGGTTTCTTGAGACAATAATCATAGCATGTTTTTAATCCTGAACTTATTCTGTTTGTGATAGGTGAAATAAAACTCATGATTTCACCTCCATATTATGATTATTAGCTTTGTTTACGAGGTCTTTAATTTCTTTCGGATGTTTTTTGCTTGAAAGGTTCGGGAAGAATATATCCATGAACCTCGGATAACACCAGTTCAGAAGCGAGCAGGAAATCGGAAGCATCAGGAATGATACGATTAAACCTGTTATTTGTTTATGTGCTTTAAGATTATTTTTTACAATATCTGACATCTTTTTGGCAACATCTTTGGATAAGTTGAACTTAAATAACCTGTGTTTATCGTTGGTGTCTACTGTTTTTGTTAGAAAATCTTCAATCTCTCCTACTGTTTTGTTTTCTGCTATCATCTTTTTCATTGCATTAAGAGTGTTTAAAGACTCATTTATCGGGTTAATTCTTGATTCTGTTTCAAACTGAATGACTCCTTGTTTTAAGGCTTCCGCTGTTTGAAATTTGGTGTGGAAGTCAATATCTCTTAAAACATCATCAAGTTTTGCCTGAATAGCAACTTTAAGTTCTGAATCCTTGTTGCCGCGTCGTTGTAAAATTTCGTCAAAAATTGCAAGTAGTTCTTTGTCTCCGTTTTTGTGCTGTTTTATAAGCTGTTTAACCTGTTTTCTTATAACCTTCGGGTCGTTTGTATTTTTTAGTTTATTACTTAGTTCCGTAAATATATTTTTAGCTTCATCTTTGTGTGTTCTGTAGTATTCCCCGCGCTGGATTTTTTTAGGTATTGTAATCTCGTTGCATTTTTTTAGTTCGCCGTTTTCAAAATCTATTTTTTTCTGAATTACACTGTCAACAAGTTCTTTGTATTTTGCTTGCGAAAGCGGCACCGGAGTTCCGTCAGCTTTACTCATGGTTACATTGTTATTCTGTATCATAAGTATTAGATTTTGTTTTTGTTCCGCCATTTTTTCTTTTGTCATGGCTTCAATTTGTTTTTTTGTCGCGTAAGGATACAATTTTTTAAGTCTTTTGGCTATGAAGTTTTCATCCTGAAAGAGTGTTTTGTTGTATTGCGCATCATAAAATCCGGTATTTGCGCGGTATTCAATCATTTTGTTAAACGGAATTGTTACTCCGACCTGTGTTGCAACAGCAAGAACGGCAGACACAGGCTGTCTCCAGGCTGAATATGTTCTTGTATCTTCATCTGTTTTTGAAAGCGGGTTCCATTTTATAAAAATAGGCGCAACCAGACCTGTTCCGAGTGCATTGATTATAATGTTCTGGATTTCGCCCATATTGTCGCTTAATCTTTTCATACCCTTTACGGCTGACGGCATGAACTCTTTTATTTCATTTGCCATATTGATATCGGACGCAGCCTCAAGCGGACTACATCTTCCTGTAAAGCTCGTTTGTCCTGCCTTTTTAATTCCGGAGGCGGCTGTGCCTGTTATATTGTATTTTAGAGGTTCTACTTTCATGCCACTTCACCAAATAATGAAACCTTCCATATATATATAGGTTCAAAAATAATAAAAATTGCTATTTTTTTAGCAATTATGAAGTTTTATTAAGCACAGCTTTATAACTCCGTATTCCGCACGACAATTGTATTTCAGACAATTGTTTTGCCGGCGGGAAACGTTTTATAAAAATTTTAAGGATGCAAAGGCTCTTTTTATACACCGTCTCTGTTTTGCCGTTTTTTAACTGCAATTTCTATTAAAATTGTCATTTTTATGTTTTAATTATATAATAAAAATATTTTTGAGTACAGAAACATTTACAAAATTTGCAAATGTTTTTAACCGCTTATAATAAAGGTTGAATTTATTCGGAAGAGGTTTATGATAAATGCAAAATAACGGATTTTTTCAAAAGATAAGAGATTTTTTTACGGCGTCCGCAACTTTAAAGGTGCTTGCTTTTCTCGGGTTTACGATTTTAATGACAGCAATAATTGCTTCACAAAACTATTTTTTTCAGAGCATTATTGAAAACGGCATCAGTAAAAAGGATATTATTGCCCAGAAGACTTTTACCGTAATTGACGTCAAGCGGACAGAACAGCATAAAAAAGAAGTTGCGCAGAAGGTTGATTATGTATTAACGCCGGCAGAAGACGATTTTATCAGGACAAACCTTGAGACTCTTGAAAATTCCATCCTTCAAATCCGGAAAAAAGAGGTCGAAGAAAGTGTTAAAAGGGATGAATTGTCAATACTTCTTGATATTTCAAACAAAGACAGAAAAGAATTCGTTATAGATTTTTTGTTAAAGTCGGATGATATGACTTTAAGAGAAGTTTATGACAAAGCAAACCTGACTTTAGCAAATATTTTGCGTGTCGGAATTACGGAGAAGGATTACGAGCGGAATAATATTGACCAGATTGTTACAGACAATATGATTTCCAATGTTTCCAAGCGCCAGATTTCTGTAATAAAAGGGATTCTGGAGCAGGTAATTGTTCCGAACCTTGTTGTGGATGAATTTGCAACCGAAATTGCGCGCAAAAATGCCGAAAATTCCGTAAAACCTTATGAAATAACAATTCATAAAGGTGACAAGATAGTATTTGAAGGAGAGCCTGTAACAAGATTAAAACGCGACGCTTTAAGACAGGCGGGATACAACGTCTATGAACTCAACTGGCAGGGGCTTCTGGCTATTTACGTGCTTGTGTTCATAAGCACTTTGATATTTTTAAGTTACATGAAATTTTTCGAGAAAGCTTTTCTTGAACCGAGGTATATGGCGATTTCGTCCGTATTGTCGCTGATGCTTGCGATGACGGCGGTTGTGCTGCCGACGGGATTTTCGCCGTACGTGCTTCCGATTCCTGCATATATTTTGCTTCTTGCAATATTTACAAACTCTCGAATTGCATTTGTCGCAGCAACTGTCCTGCTTACGGTTTTGACCGTCGGGGTTCAGTATGACACGCAGTTTTTAATTACATTTTTGCTGTTGAGCCTTATTGCAATGATTACAATATCCAGAATCCGCTATTCAAGAAGGTTTGATCTTATTAAAGCCGGATTTGTGATATCTTTGAGCGGCTTAATTATCGTATTGAGTATTTACATGCTTGAAAAATGTCTGATTGATGTAAGCAATCTGCTTATCGTAAAAAACAGCGCATTTATTCTCCTGAACGGTATAATAAGTTCAATGATTGCGCTGGGAACATTACCTTTGTTTGAGAGCGTGTTCCGGATAATCACTCCTTACGGGCTTGCTGAACTTGCGGATCATAACCAGCCTCTTTTAAAACGCCTGCAGATAGAAGCTCCCGGAACCTATCATCACAGTCTTATGGTTTCAAACCTCTGCGAGGCGGCTGCCGAAGCCATCGGAGCGAATCCGATTCTAGCGCGTGTCGGGGCTTTTTACCATGATATAGGAAAACTTAAACGCCCGCTTTTCTTTGTCGAAAACCAGTCTTATTTCGGAATTGAAAACCCGCATTCAAAGCTGAATCCGAGATTAAGCAAGATGGTTATTACAGCACACCCGAAAGACGGGGTTGAACTGGCTAAAGAATATCATCTGCCTGCTGTTATTAATAATTTTATATTACAGCATCACGGCGAAGGGCTTGCAAAATACTTCTACAATCAGGCAGTGCAGGAAGAAGGTATTGAAAACGTTAAGGAAGATCAGTTCCGCTACACAGGGCCGAAACCTAATATGAAAGAAACAGCGATTTTGATGATTGCTGACGCAGTTGAATCTGCGGTAAGGTCTTTGAAAAATCCGACGCCCGAGGAAATTGATGATATAATCGACAAAATTATTGTTGAACGCCTGAACGACACCCAGCTTGCAGACAGTCCGCTGACTTTGCATGATATAAAAGTTATCGCAGCAACCTTCAGCAGGATTCTGCGCGGCATGCAGCACAACAGAATCAAGTATCAGGAGGATATCGTAGAAGAATTCAGTAAGAATAAAATTAAAATGCCGGCTAAAACTCTTGATGAAGATCTGGAAAATAAAATTGCCAAGCTAGAAGAAAATCAAACCGATGACGGCAAAAAGGACGGCAATGGCAATTAAATTTCATATTTTCAGCGAGAATATTTATCCAGATTGGGAAATTGATGAGAAAAAGTTTATAACAATTGCCCGCAAAGTTTTAAAATATTATCTTTCTAAGCCTGAGGTTTACGAAAAATCCGCACTTTTCGGGCATGAGTATAATACGGTGTCTTTTGATTTTCTTTTTTGCGACAGCGTTAAAACGCATGAAATAAACAGAGAATACAGGCATAAGGATTATCCGGCAGATATAATCACTTTTGCGATATTTGCGGACAGCGAAGAGAAATTCATATTTGACAGGGAGCTAAACCTCGGCGAAATCCTGATTGCGCTCGACAAAGTAAGAGAAGAAGCCGCTAAAAAATCAGTAAAAGACGAAGATGAACTTGCATTTTTAATAAGCCACGGAATTTTGCACCTGCTGGGATTTGACCATCAGACGGAAGCGGATTATAATTTTGTTGTGGCATTGCAGATTGAAGCTTTGCAAAGTATAGGGATTATGTATGAGCAGATTTAAAGCGCAGGGGCTTAGCAACACCTTCAAAAACGCCGGTAAAGGAATAAGAATAGTTTTAAAAAGCGAAAATAATATCAGAGTGCATTTTTTCGTTGCAATTTTCGTAATCACACTCGGCATTGTAATGGATTTGAGCGTTGCAAAATTGTGTATTCTTCTTCTTGCAATAGGGCTTGTTGTGGTGGCTGAGATGCTTAATTCCGCAATAGAATTTACATTAGATGCTATGTTTCATAACAAATATTCCCGCCTTGTCGGAATGGCAAAGGATATTTCAGCGGGGGCAGTTATGTTTGCGACGTTTATTGCAGTTGCAATCGGGCTTATAATGTTCGGCTCGGAACTTTATGCTCTGATTTAAAGTCTTACGTATGTCGTAATCCGGTGGGTTTGAGGCTTTAGCCGGAAATCTTTACTGCTCGCGTCGTATAAAAGCATTTAAAAAGCACTGCAGCGAGGCAGTGCTTTTTTATACAGAAAAGTTTACCGTTAATTTTAATTAGTTATTGCTTAATACGAGTTTGAATGTTGCAAGATTTTTGATTGACAGCATTGTGTGTTTGTTGTGCTGTTCATCTGCAATGTTGAAAATGCGGATAATTCTTTGAATTTCCTCTAAATCTTTTCTTGATTCGATTTTATAAACATTTTTTATCGGATCTGAAACTACTGACATCAATGTGTTTAATTCTTGTTCTTTCATAATTCAAACCTCTTTCCTGTATATTTATATAAAAAATTTTTGGGGTGAATAATTGCTTATTTAGCGTGAATTGTGTTTACAATAATTAACAATTGGTGTTTTGTTCTTTCAGCGCCTGTTTTGCCGCCTGCCATAGAGAGTCGTATTCTTTGAAGTTGTATTCATCAAGCGGTTTTTGCGCCATCTCTTCCATTTTGCGGAAGCGGGTCATGAATTTTTGATTTGTCTTAATCAAGGCTTGCTCTGCGTCTATTTTGTTCCATCTTGCAAGATTTACAACGGCAAAAAGGATGTCTCCCATTTCTTCTTCCATATTTGCCCTGTCATCTGCTTTGGAAGCCTCTTTAAACTCCTTAAATTCGCTTTTTATGCAGTCATAAAGCGAGTTTTCATCAGGCCATTCAAAACCGCATTTGACGGCTTTTTTGCTGATTTTCTGGGCACTCATTAATGCAGACTGGGATTTTGAAACCCCGTCCATTGCGGATTTCCTGTGGGATTTTTCTTCTTTTTTTATTTTATCCCAGCTGAGAAGCGCTTCTTCCGGCGAATTTACCTTTACATTGCCGAAAACATGCGGATGTCTGTGGATTATTTTGTCGTGAAGTCCTTTTGCCACATCTTCTATGTCAAAGGCTCCTTCTTCTTTTGCTATCTGAGAGTGCAGAATGACCTGCAGCAAAACATCGCCCAGTTCTTCTTTTAAGTGGGTCATATCGTTGTCATTAATTGCGTCAACAGCCTCGTAAGCTTCTTCAAGCATATTTGGTCTTAACGTTGAATGCGTCTGCTCTCTGTCCCACGGACAGCCGTTCTCCGAGCGGAGTACTCCTATCAGATCAACAAGTTTGTTTAAATATCCCATACCCGTATAATATCATAAACAAATAAATAATCGCATGAATTTTTTTTGCAACTTTAGTATAATTTAAATTTCCCAACAATACACCAAAAGGTTGATAACATTCTGAAATGCTATGGTATCCTAATAGTGTAGAAAAGTTTACTAAAAGAAAGGATTACTACATATGGCAGATTTATTATCTATCTCAAGCATCCGCGAACGTATTTTTAATCCTACCAAACACGAAAAATCAGTAGCGAGATCATCGAATCCGTTCGCGCAGACATCATTCAAAGGCAATGTTCTGACTGCAGACGTTTTTGTCAGTGAAAATCAGAACACAGAAAAAGCTCAAAACGTCAGCTTTACCGGAAAACTTAAAGCAAGTGCTTTAGTAGGTTCAATTGCAGGCATAGGCGAAAAAATTAAAGCAGGTATTGAATCAGTAGCAGCATTTGCTAACAAAATTAAAGACAATGTTGTAAATTACTGGAATAAATTAAACAATACAGAAATTACTTTTGAGCCTGCAAAACAGGCAATTTCAAGAGCCGGTGAAAGAATGACTGATGCCCTTCATTCAATGTTTGAGCCCGGAATATCCAAAAATCAGATTGCTAAGATGGAAGATTTGTCAGTTGCAAGACAACTGTTTATGGATAATTCGGAAACCTGGGCTATTCAGGCAGGACTGAGAGCATAGGAGGGTTTGTAATGGTAGATAAGAAAGTAGTTAAAAACGTAAAAAATATTATTGATGGGTTGGCTATGCATCAAAATCCCGAATCTGTTGCTATCTTAGAAGATATAGGGACAAATTCACCGGTCGATGAAATTAGAGAAATGACTGCAAAAGCGCTAGTGCAGAAAAATATACCGGAATCTTTGAAGGTTGTCATTACTAACAAAGGTAAAGGTATTAATGACATGTCAACAGGGGTTGCAATGTGCACAATTAACGAATTGTTATCCCTAGAGGACAAAACCGAAGCCGTCAGAATTCTTGAAGACACTGTAGAAAACAATTCTGACGAGGAAGTTAGAGATAACGCCCGTTCTATCAAAGCATTAATGGCACTTTCATAGAACATTTGGGAAAATATAAATTTGCCGATTTTATATATAGATAAAAAGAGCCTGTTAAAGGCTCTTTTTGTATTCTTATATTTTTAAATCTGAAGCACTGCGCCGGTATTTTTAAGAGCCGGCGTACTTAAGGTAAATTTATTCAAATTTGAATCCGTCGGCTTTCATTCTGTTGATTACTTCCTGAAGCTTTTCATCGCTGCAGACAAAAGAAATTCTGAAAAATCCTTCTCCGTATCTTCCGAAAGCATTTCCCGGAACAACAACGATGCCTGATTTTTCAAGCAATTCTTCGCAGAAATCTACGGAGGATTTGTATTTTGGCGGTATCGGAAGCCAGAGGTAGAAAGTTGTATGCGGAACTTTATTTTCATCAATCGGCCATCCGAGTTCTTTCAAGCCTTTCACCATAATTTCCTGCTTATGCTTAAAGCCTTTGTTCATTTTTGCGATGTATTCGTCCCCTTCTTTTGAATTAAGAACGGCAGCCGCTGCTTTTTGGAGAGGTTTGTAAATCCCGTTATCAATGGTGGATTTAACTTTACCGAATCTCTGAACAATAGCAGAGTTCCCGCAAATCCAGCCGAGTCTCCAGCCTGTCATTGCGTAAGGCTTAGAGAACGAGAAGAATTCTACAGCAATGTCTTTTGCACCGTTTAATTCAAAAATACTGAAGGGTTTTTCATCCTCACTGCCGTAATACAGGTCAGAATAAGCCGCATCTGATATTAAAAGTATTTGATGTTTTTTGCAGAATTCAATTACTGATTGAAGGTATTCTTTTGTAGCTGTGACCCCGAGCGGATTGTTCGGATAGTTTACAATAAGAGCTTTGACTTTGTTTTTGTCAAATCCGTCATTTTCAAGCTGTTTCAAAATGCTTTCCATATCCGGCATATAGTTATTTTTGGCAGTAAGCGGAACAGAATAAGTGTGCCCGCCCGAGCATTTGATAAATTCAAAGTATGAAGCATATCCCGGATCCGGCACTAATATTATATCTTTGTCTTTTTCGTCGTGTTTCGGGTTGATGAGGGCGCGCATCATGTTTGCGATACCTTCTTTTGAGCCGATTAGAGAGAATATTTCCGTATCAGGGTTCATCTCAACTCCAAAGCGGTTTTTCATCCTTTCCGCAATTGCTTTTCTAAAGTAAACTTCCCCTTTAGGAACTGAATATGTATGAATACCGTCTTCGTCAAGGCATTCCTTAAGTTTGTTAATAACAAACTCCGGCGGAGCAGCAGTCGGAGCACCCATCGACAAAGATATAGGCGCTCTGTTTTTTGCCGTAAGCTCAGGTGTCAGTTTTGTCTGCTTTTCTTTAATTCTAAACATTATATAAGTGTCTAATGTCATCACGTGCTCATTAAACAATTTTTCTTCCAGTGTAGTCATTCACATATCCTCATTTTGCTAATACGTTCGCAATTATAGCACAAAAGATTTTATGTTGCAAATGGAGATATAGGGGAGTTATGTAGTAAATTTCACCAAAAATTTTCAAAACAGCGTCATACTGAGCGTTAGCAAAGTATCTCAAAAAAAGATTCTTCGGACTAAAGTCCTCAGAATGACGGATTTTTATAGTATCAGTGGAATTTGCTACATAACTTCCGGACATAGCAGCAGGCAGAATTTACTTCCAGGGATAATCCTTGCTGATTTTCCAGCCGTCATGCATAATAAGTGCTCCGCAGTAATCACCTGAGTAGTCGCCGGCATTAACGTTGCAGCCTTCACGGAAACCGGATGAAAGCATTTGCTCCCGAGTTTTGTCCCATACTGAATATAAAAAATGTGTCAATATATAATAGCTTAAAACTCTTAATCGAATTGCAAATGCTTATGCAATCATTTTCATCGGCCCTTCCAGAGATGCAGTTACGAACTGTTTTGTATAAGGTGTTTCCTGTCTGAGCAGCTCCTGCGGCGTTCCTTCAAACACAATCTTGCCGTCGTAAAGCATTATAACCCTGTCTGCTGTTCTCGTAATCGTTGACATCTGGTGGGTTACGACTATTGAGGCGGCTTTTGTTTCTTCCTTCAGGCGTACAATATAATCTTCTATCAAAGTCGAAGATATCGGGTCTAATCCTGAAGTCGGCTCATCATAAAGTATTGAATTTGGTTCTGTCACAATTGCGCGTGCAAAGCTTACCCTTTTTTGCATGCCGCCCGAAAGTTCAGCCGGAAACTTGTTTTCTATCCCCTTTAGCCCCACAAGTTCAAGCTTTTTTGCCACAATTTCCCTCAAATCTTTTTCTGAGTATTTTTTCCTTAATTCTTTTCTTTCTCTGAGTGCAAAAGAAATATTGTCCGCAACGTTCAGCGAATCAAAAAGCGCAGAGTATTGAAAAACCATTGCGGTATCACCTTCGGACGTTATAATTTCTCCGCTGTCAGGGGTTAAAAGTCCGCAGATAAGCTTTAAAATCGTACTTTTTCCAGACCCGCTGAAACCGACTATTGCAAGGGTTTCGCTGTTGTGAACAGTAAACGAAATATCGTCTATAACCCTTTTTTCATCAAATACTTTTACAAGATTTTTAACTTCAATACTCATTTTTAATTGTCCTTTATTTTAAAAATATCAAAAGAAGAAAATAATAGAGAAAATCATGTCCCAGATGACGATTGCGACGAAAGACCAGACAACAGCTTTAGTCGTTGCAAGTCCGACTCCTTTTGCACCACCTGACGCATAATATCCGCAGGTACAGCTGATAAGTGCGATAGTTCCACCGAATACAACGCCCTTTAAAAGACTTACACCGAGGTCTTTCATATAAATTCCGAGCCATGCTGATTCAAAGTATGCTCTGAAGCTTAAGTCTGTAGTCATCGCAGTTGCAACTGCGCCTGCCAGAACCCCGACAACTGACGCCAGAATTACAATTACCGGCATCATTAAAATCCCTGACAAAACCCGCGGCACAAACAGATATTCAACAGGATTAACCTTCAAAACTTTTATTGCGTCGATTTGTTCAGTAACCCTCATTGTCGCAAGTTCAGACGCCATGGAAGAGCCTATCATTGAGATTATTGCAAATCCCGACATAATAGACCCGACTTCCCTTACAATAAGCATAGTCATTAAAAGTCCGATGAAATGACCGCCGCCCTGTTTTACCATCTCGTTTGCGACCTGTGATGCCACAATTATTGATGTCATCCCGACTATAGAAAGCGTAATCGGGAGCGAACTTATACCGAACCTTTCGCACTGCTCAGAAAGTTCTTTCCCGTCTATATGCGCCTTCAATAAAGCTTTAAAAAACTGGCAGCCTTTGATTGTTATCTGCCCGAGGGTATTCAAAAAGTCCTCTAAAAGAGCAAATATCCCGCTGAAAATTCTATAAGTCGCAGACTGTTTGTAATATTTTTGAAGCGCCCTCATCCACTTTATTATAATAGAATTCAAGGTTTTAAGTCAATCTGTTTTTGCGGACGGAGGAGTGATGTGTGAAGGGTGAGGAGAGTTGAATAACGTGTGAAAGGTTTGTTTGGGGAAAAGATACTAGGGCGCTAGGGCGATAAGGCACTAAGAGGTTTCGGAATAAAGGCGATAAGACTGCAGGGCGATAAGACGTTAAGACGATAAGACGTTAAGTCCTTTACGTAAAAAAGAATCCCCTCGCCCCATGTGGGAGAGGGCAACACGAAGTGTCGGGTGAGGGGTTTGTTAAGTGAAGGGTGAAGCGTGAGGAGAGTTGAATGGTTGAAAGGATTTCATGTCATCCTGAGGCTTTAGCCGAAGGATCTCATTTAAGGAAAAACGTCATCCGGAGCCGCAAGCTAAGTAGCTCTCAAAAATCCAACGTTTCGGGCTTCTCTCTCAGTATGACGGGGCGTAGCGTAAGAGGATTCTTCGCTTCGCTCAGAATGTCATGGTAATAATTCTCGATTGGACTTTTACCCAAACAAAAGTTTATTATTCCATTTTGTATCGTTTTGTGATATCTTTAAATTATGATTGAACTTTTGATTTTATACGTTCTGACAAAACGCGAAGTTACCATGTACGGTATTAATAAAGAAATTGAGAGCGAATTTGCGCCATTTACTTCTCCTAGTTTCGGTGCTTTAAAACCTGCTTTAAGACGCCTTGAGGCGGGCGGAGCTGTCACTTCACGCAAAATGATGTCTGAAGGCGGAAAGCTTTCTGTCTATTACTCTATTACAAAAGACGGTAAAAAACTCCTGAAAGCTCTGATGTTGGAGGATTTAAGCATTAATCCCGTTCAATTTCTCTCAAACTGCCGTATAAAGCTTTCTCTTGCTGAACTCCTTGACGGCGAAGATAAAAGCAGTATGTTTTTACATCTTAAAACTCTTGCTTTTAAATTCCGCTCGTACGCTGAAAATATTCTAAATGATGAATATTTAAAGCTTTCGTTTTACCAGAAAATCGTACTTGACAATACCGTTTGCGAGTTTACCAATTTAATTAATATGATAGAAGGGTTTGAAAAAGACAATGCCGGCGCTCGTTAGTGATGTTTTAAGCGGTTCTGTTGCGGAAGAACTGGAAATAGAAAAAGGCGATATTCTGCTTTCAATCGACGGGGCAGAAATGCTCGACATGATTGATTATAATTTTCTTTGCAAATCGGACAATCTGACGCTTGAAATACAAAAATCAAACGGTGAAATTGAAGAAATTGAACTTGAAAAAGATTTTGATGAAGATCTTGGAATTGTCTTTGAAAGCGCGGTTTTTGACAGAGTAAAGCCATGTCTTAACAAATGTATCTTCTGTTTTGTAGACCAGCAGCCGGAAGGTTTGCGGGACACTCTTTACATCAAAGACGACGATTACAGGCTTTCTTACCTTCAAGGAACGTATATTACACTTACAAACCTTACAGACAAGGACAGAGAACGTATTAAGAAAATGCACCTCGGGCCATTTTACGTGTCTGTTCACACAACAAATCCCGAATTACGTGTAAAAATGCTCAGAAACCCTAATGCCGCAAAGATTATGGATAATCTTAAATGGTTCAGAAAAAATAAAATTCCTTTTCATGCTCAAATAGTTCTATGTCCGGGATATAATGACGGAGAAGAACTGGAAAGAACTTTAACAGACCTTGCTTCCTTAAAAAATACAGTTCTGTCAACAGCAATTGTGCCTGTCGGCGTCACGCAGTTCAGAAAAGAAACTTTAAAGCAGGTTGATGAAAAAATCGCAAAAGAAACAATAAAAATCGCCTCAAAATTCAAAAGAGTTTGCCTGTCTGATGAATTTTTCCTGCTTGCAGGAGAAAAAATTCCGCCTGCAAAATATTACGGCAATTTTGCGCAGCTTGAGGACGGTGTGGGCGCAATAAGACTTTTAATAGATGATTACAAAAGTTTGAAACTTCCAAAATCTCTTTCAAAGCGGGCAAAATTCATTTTTGCAGTGTCTTATGCCGCTCTGGATGCTTTCAGGTTTATCGCGGATGATTTAAATAAAAACGTAAAAAATCTTGAAATAGAACTTGCGCCTGTAAAATCAAACTACTGGGGGCGAAATATTACGGTTGCAGGGCTTATTACGTCAGAGGATTTGATTGAGGCTGTAAAAGACAAGAGTGCTGCCACTGTTGTTATTCCGTCGGTTATGCTGCGCCCGTACAGCGAGGATTTTCTTGACGGAAAAAATCTCGATTATGTTAAACAAAAAACATGTAAGTCGTTTGTAGTACTTAAAAATAATTATTCAATCAAAGAGTTTATTGACAAATTGTATAAAATTTAGTTAGATATAATAATAATATTTACAAAAAATGGAGGGCTTATGGCAAAGAAGAATGATGGCAGCGGAAATAAAAAAAAGAAAGGTAATATTTTACCTGTACTTATAATTGCAATAGTTGCATTTCTGGCGTATAAAGCAAATCCTGAATACTGGCAGCAGGGCAAGCTTTTTGAGGATTTGAAAAACGCAGGTAAAAAAGAGGTTAAAACGGAAGAGGTTGTTAAGAAGCCTGAGCCCCAAAAGCCTGAAAAAGATCCTGATTTGATTTACGATGGGAGTATAAAAGGTTCAAAAACGATTCCAGCTTACGTACGCAGGGCTGTTAATACGTATGATCCGAATTATTATACCTTCAGATCAAAGTTTAAAACTATCTTTCTCGTATATCCGGAAGGCGCTGCCGCAAATAAAACTCTTACACAGATCAGTGAAGCTATAGAGAACAAAGGATTTACTGATATATACAGAGTTGACTCTATTTTATATACTCAAAAAGAAAAGGCTAAACAATGCGACCTGTCTGTTACGCAAAAGTTTTTGTGCGAACAGTGTGACAGAAAAATATGTATTATAAATCCTAAAAAATCTGAATTTATGGTTATTGCTCCTACTTCTCAGGCTGCAATTGGTAAGATGACTTCACTTAATAAATCGGGGGATTGGGATAAATAATAAGTAACATTTCATAGACTTCCTTTTGGTAAGTTAAAAATCCCCTTTGATTTTAGGGGCTTTTTTAAGTTGTTTGTTAGTACCTTTCAAGGTATTTGTCTATTTCCCACTGAGAAACATAGGTTCTGAAAGAATCCCATTCTTTTTGTTTTGCCGACATAAATTCGTTGAAAATGTGATCTCCTAAGGCTGCTCTGGCAACAAGGGATTTATCCAGATAATCAAGAGCTTCTGCAAGACTTCCGGGGAGAGCGTCAATTCTTTGTTTTTTACGTTCTTTTGTAGTGAGTTTATAGATATTGCTTTCAACCGGTGCCGGCGGGTCGATTTTGTTGCGGACGCCGTCAAGGCAGGCCTGCAGAATTGCCGCAAATGCAATATACGGATTGCAGGCAGGATCCGGAGAACGAAGTTCAACTCTCGTTGCATTTCCGCGTTTTGCCGGAACCCTTAAAAGCGCACTGCGGTTTGCCAGTGACCACGCGAGATACACAGGAGCTTCATATCCAGGAACCAGACGCTTAAAGCTGTTTACTGTCGGGTTGAGCGCTGCTGTAATTCCTTTTACGTGTTTTAAAAGCCCGCCGATTGAATATTTTGCAACGTCTGAAAGCTGATATTCTGCTTTTTCATCATAAAATGCGTTCTTTCCGTTTTTGAAAAGCGATATATTACAATGCATGCCTGACCCGTTAATTCCATATATAGGTTTCGGCATAAATGTAGCATGAAGGTTATGTTTTGCCGCAACAGCCTTTACTGCAATCTTAAAGGTCGCAACATTATCCGCTGCAGTCAGAATGTCCGCATACCTGAAATCAACTTCGTGCTGCCCGTCTGCAACTTCGTGGTGTGATGCTTCTATGTCAAATCCCATTTCCTGTAAAGTCAGAACAATGTCCGATCTTACATCTTCTCCTAAATCCTCGGGCCCTACATCATAATAACCTGCCTTGTCCTGTGTTGTTGTCGTAACTTTGCCGTCTTTATCTCTTGAGAAAAGGAAAAATTCGGCTTCTGGCCCGATGTTCATTGAAAATCCCATCTTCTCCGCTTCTGCCATAACTCTTTTTAAGTTGCATCTGGGGCACCCCTCAAACGGCGTTCCGTCAGAGTTGTAAATGTCGCATATTAAACGCGCTGAATTTATACCATCGTCCCCGCGCCAAGGAAGTATCTGGAAAGAGCTTTTGTCCGGATGGAAAAACATGTCTGACGTTTCAATGCTTCTAAAACCTTTTATGGATGATCCGTCAAGCATAATTTCATTATTAAGCACCTTTTCAATATGCTGGGAGGGAACAGTCATATTCTTTACCTGTCCGTTTATATCAACAAACTGCAGCTTTATAAACTTAATATTGTATTCTTTTATAAGCCCTTTTATTTCTTCCGTGGTAAACTGTCTGCCGTCTAAACGGGTGTGGCTGAATTCTTTCATAACTGTCCTCCAAAATTTAAAATTACCTTTTTATTAGAATACTTTTTTCAAAAAAGGTCAAGCTTTTTCATATTAAGATTAAGTAAAGAGCAGGTAAACAGAAATTTTAAAAAAGTGTGATTTTTTATCTAAAAATGGGAATTATTAAATTACAGGCAGGATTTTAAAGCGTGAATTTTTTATGCGGAAAGGAAGTACCGGAGTTTTTCTGTAAAAACAGGCATCATCACGCTTGCCTGTCTTTATTTTGCTAAATATTAAATAATGTAACAATATTTTCTTGATATAGCAATTATATACTGCAAAAATACTTTATTAATATGTAAGCGATATGTATTAACAAAGACTTAAATAAACACGAGATATATACAAACACACACTTACTATTTACACTACCTACTACACACTAACCTTCTACACACGAGGAATTACTAAAAAGAATTCCGAACTCTATCTTTCAGATAGAGTTTTTTTTGTGCCTGAGGTGCCTGAGGCACATCTATACATTGGAGCGGTCAAACTGATGGCGCTTTTGCAGATTTATGTGGAAGTTACGAATTGATAGCGCAGGCGCTTGGAACGGGAAATGTTTTGTGACGATTAACGTTGAGGTTTGCAGGTGTCTGAAGGTGCCTGAGGCACATCTGTACATTGGAACGGTCAAACTGATGGCGCTTTGTCAGATTTATGTGGAAGGTATGAATTGATAGCGCAGGCGCTTGGAACGGGAAAATGTTTTGTGACGATTAACGTTGAGGTTTGCAGGTGTCTGAAGGTGCCTGAGGCACATCAATACATTGGAGCGGAATTAGGTCGTGGGCGCTTTTAGAGATAAACCTCATTTCTTAGCGGAATTAGAAGTGGCGCTAAGAAGGTATTTCGTGGAACTTTTAGCCTGAGGCACATCTGTACATTGGAGCGGAATTAGGTTGAAGGCGCTTTTATAGCGGCACCTAAAGTCTTATCAAAATTAGAAGTGGCGCTGGGCATGTAATTCGTTTAGTCTTATTCTGAGGCACATCAATACATTGGAGCGGTCAAACTGATGGCGCTTTGGGCAATGTAAACCGTAAAAATTTACTTTATTATCTGCGGGTAGATTTCATGCACGTATTGCAGGTAATCCTCAGGTTCAAAGGTTCCGATTGCAAATTCTGCACGGTTAAAGCCCAACTGTTGTGCCCCCGGAACTTCTACCGGCGGGCCTGCCGGTGTTGAACGGGTTGTGTTTTTCGGATTTGAAATTACTCCGACACTTCTTAAAAGCGTTATCAATATTGAATTGTCTTTAACTTCATATTCTGTTAAGCCTTTTGTAATAATTCCGGCTCCCTGAGCCCCTACATACCGCTGCATCGGAGCAAAGTTTGTGCGGGTTTCTATGCCTTTTGTCTGCGGAAAATGCTGGCGGATATCATAATACGGGTCAAATGTTCTTTCAATTATAGAATCCATATCTTCAGAGTAAGTTTTAGTGACCGGATTAGGCAGAATAATTTTTGCCTGCCAGAGCATGTCTGTAAACTCATTATTCCATTCTATGCGGAAGTTCACAAGGCTTTGCATTCTTGTCAGTATTATGTCAAAGAAAGAGGATTTTATTAAAAAAGCATCTTTATCTTCTATTTTTGTAATTTCAAAAAATTGCGCTGTTTCTCCTGAATCGTTTCTTAGAGGCCCGAAGTTATATGTATCTCCGAAATCCCTGCATCTGACAAAACTTATGCCGATACCGTTAATTGTAATTCTTTCGGCTGAAACATCCATGTTGACTTCAGGTTTTTCAGTGAGGCTTTTTTTCAGAGTATAAATATCTCTATAATCCTCGGTAACCGGTATTTTCTGCGTATCATAAAGAATTTTGCTGTCAAATCCGCGGGAAACAGAAATTATATCAAACCCTTTTTCCGGCCCGGTTGAGCGGAATTTATAGCCGCTTTCTTTTACAAGTTTGTCTGCTTCCTGATAGTTAAGCCGCATTTCTTCAATAATTGTATCTGCAATTTGCAGAATTTTCTCATACCTTGTATAGTTTTCAAGGTGAACAGCATCTGTTGAACATCCGCAAATGCTGTCGTGTGCCTGATTTTGGATTAGAAGTTTATAAGCATATTCTATTATTCCGTCATAATTTGCATTGAGATGTTTTTGGAGCTTATCTGCCTGTTCCAGTCTGTATGATGCTTCGGCTCTATATTGTTTAAGCCGCATTCTTGCTGAATAACAGCCGGGAAGAATGAATGTTTTTGAATTATCCCTCAATTCATCATTCCATTCCGGAATTTCTTTTCCGTCTGTATTCCTTATTGTCTGCCCGTTTTCATCCTTTGTTAAGCCGTCAAAAACGAGCCTGAAATATTCAAACGGGTTTGAAAGTTTAATTTCATAGCTAAAGCCGTTCTTTTCCTGTTTAAGAATTTGATTTACCTGTTTTATTTGTTCTGCAATATCCGGTTCAATTCCAAGGTGGTCTGCTCCTATGGGCAGAAGAATATAATCTCCTGATTTTGCTGCGATTTTGTCCAGATTTGTGCGTAAATCTTCGGCTTTTTCTTTTATTGTTTTTTGTGCGGAAAAAGTGTCCATAAAATATCCGCGCACAAGGTTTACTGTATTTACGCCGTTAAAAATGAATTCTGAAGGCAAATCAGGCACCCCGCGCCATACCATGATTTTGTCAATTCCGTATTTTTTCATAATCGGCGGAATGTTTTTGCTGTGTCCGAACGTGTCGGCAAAATATCCTATGAAATCTTCACAGCCAAAAGACCTTGCAATTTTTAAGCCTATTTCAATGTTCTTTTCAAAAACTGTTCTGTCAGTCAGATACTCATCAATCAAACAGTAAAAAGGACCGATAAAAAGTTTTTTTTCTCCGATAAGGTTACGTACGAGGTGTGTTTTTTCAGGTCTGATTTCAAGGTAGTCAAGAAGGGCCGAAACCTGTCCGTCAAAGTAAAAAGACGGAATTTGCCCCTTAACCAGCATATCAAGAACATTATCAAAAACTCTCAAAATGCGGAGCCTGAAAACTTCAAATTCTCTGTACCATTCCCTGTCCCAGTGGGTGTGCAAATATGCAATGACTGTCTTTTTCATACAATATTTTTAACATTTTAGATAATTCAGGGCAAATTTTTTACAATTTATCAATTTGTTTTAAAATTAATGGTAAAATTGAGTCTTTAAATATAGTATCTCTCTTGAACCATATTTGGGAATATGTCTTTACACCGCAATCCGGAATATATTCCTCAAAAATTATATTCGGATTAAGTTTTTCTTTTATATTTGTATAGTTGTCAACAAATGAAAATACCGCAAATTTGAAGGGCTTATTATTTCTCAATCTTTTTAAAGAATTGTATATGCTGCTAAGATCCTCAGGTGTAAAGTCATTATTGAAGATAAATTGAAGATACACCAGTTCTTCTGCATTTTTTGATATTGTCAAAAAATTTTTGATACGTTTTTCGTAGCGTTTTTTCATTTGGGCAAGGGTTTCAAGGTCTGTGTCGTGTACGTAATTTATGTTATATTTATCATTTCTATAAATATATTTGTCGAATCCTTCTTCCTGAGTTGTCGCAAATTTGATGTTTTCTATATAATCATCAAAGTTATTTTCAAGAATTTGCGCGATACTGCTTGTCTTAGTTAAACATAAATCAAAAGGGCCGCTTAGTTCTCCTTCTTTTTTTCTCGGTTTTATTCCTGAATCTGAAAGTCTGAATCTGGCATAGCAATTTGTGCCGAGGCTTATGTAGTAGTTCTTTTTCTTTTTTGTCGGCAGGCAAAAGCTCAGATAGCAATTAAATAAATAGCCGGAAATTCTGTTGTGTATTCTTGTAAAATTGAATACCTTTTGTGCTTTTTGAATATTTTTGAATGTTTTGTTTTTTGTTTCTTCTTTCAACGCGATTTTCCCTGATTACAATGTTAAATTAGATTGATTATATTTAATTTAGTTTGATGATAATCAATCTAATGATAATGTTTTTGAAACAAAATGTCAAGACGATATAATTGTAGGTATGATTATTAACGACCTGGACGATTTTCAGCTTGTAAAGTATCTTTTAAACAAAGAATATATATTGCAGAAAACATTGAATGAAAAATTGAACGAGCGTTTGGGAAAAGAAACCAAGGCCTCAAATTTTTCCTGTAAACTAAAGCGTGAGCATTTGACTTTTAAAGAATTGAAGTTGATTTGTGATATTTTAGGCTATGATTTGATAGTAGAAAAACGTAAAAATTAAATATATTAAAACACAGGAGATTTAATAAAAACCTCCTGTGTTTTGTAATTTAGAAATTAGTAAGCCGGCAGACTTCTCCAGTAACCTCTGACTTCCGTGCCGTCGGCTCTTGTGTAGGGTCTTACGTAAACGGTTCCGCCTCCAAAAATAGAAGAGGCTTCAAGTTCACCGCCTGTAGGAATTCCGATACTCTTCAACTGCGCCATTATAGCTGATTCGTTTGCAGAATATTCATCACCTGACATTTGTCCGATGTCTTCGCGTGAAAAAATCCGCCCGTCGCCTGTAATCGGGTTAATAAAGTTTGCAAAATTTTTTATCTGCCTTCCGATTAGTCCGGATTGAAGCTGTTGCATAATCGCGCTTTCATTTCGGCTGAAATCATCCGAATTCATCTGCCCGATTTCCTCACGTGTGAAGATATGGCTAAAATCCTGCGGCAAAGGGGCAGCAAATCCGGTTAGTTGAGTTCTTTGTAAAGATGCCGGATTTACAATACGTGAATTTGTAACGTCATTGTATCCCCGTATTTCAGGTAGTGGTTCTTTTTTGTAAGGTTTGGCTCTATAAAAATCGTATTCTGTGTAGTTATGCAAAAGATGCTGGGACGCAAGTTCTGAGGAATTTTCTTTTGGCATATCAGGGATTATGTAAATTTTTCCAGATTGATTATCTATATTTCTGTAAAAAAGAAAATCGCCTTTGCGTCCATAAGTAGTAATATTAGAATCATCATACTTAAAATATTCCGGTTTTGCTTTTGCAATATGTTTACTGCCAATAGGTGCCAGAGCTGTTGATTTAATACCAGTTCTTAAAGATAATAAATTTGCAATAGAGCCGCCAAGAGAGTAGCCCATTGCTTCTATTTGTGCATTCGGATATTTCGCTTTTACTAAATTGTACAGTCTTTCAGCATTGTAAATTTGAAGTGGAAATATCGGTAATTTATTCATTAACACAAAATCATTTGATAAGTCTTTGGGACTTATCAAATTAGTTCCTGCAAGCACTATAACAATACGATTTCCTTGCTTGTAAACTTTTGCATCAAAAGCTTTATTGTCTATTGAGTTTTCAAATTGATGTAAAGTTTCCCAGCCTTGAACATCTTTTTTGTTTTGTGTGCCATCACATAATATTAGTAATTCATTGTATCTATTTGTCATTTTATTTCCTTTCTTGTATAATTTAAATATGAGTAAGTTTATGCATTATCTGCAAATTTTATATTTTGTTTTTCAGTGTATTGCGTCTGTTGTTAATAGTTGGCTGACTATAACTGTTTTTTGGAACTCTTATTTGTTTTTTTTGTTTTTACTACAATATATCCCAACATTTATTGTTGTCGTACTGATATCGTTAATGTTGATTTTTTATACAATACTGACTCCGATATCTGCAATTGCAACTTTTAGAACAATCCACCGTAAAAAGCTAACCAAACTTCAGAAAATATCACGTATTGTGTTTCCCGTAATTACGGTTCCGTTATATGCTTTTTTAGTTTGGATAGTTATATTTAGTTATTCGTATTTAGCTAACTAACAGCATTGAGATAATTTAAAGTTACTTAAATTTGTCATGTTTTTCTCCTTTTATTATTTGTGCTAAAATTAATATATGATAAGAGTAAGTAAACAAAAAGTATTCCGGATATATTACTGGTTTCAGCAGATTATGTTGATTCTGTATCTGCTTATTATAATTCCTATTGCAGTTTTACTGTTAATACGTTATTTTCTTTTGTTTGATGTAAGAGATCATCTTGTAAAGGAAACTATTGTATTATATTTAATAGTAGTTTCTATAATTTTTGCTACATTTGGAATACCTTTGTTGGTTTCGATACTTTCCAGAAGAGCAGCAAAAAATATATCGGAGGATAAGAAACCCACTATAATTCAAATAGTATCAAGTGTACTATATCCTTTTACCTCTTGTTTTGCGTGGTTTGTGTTGTATATTCTTATACGCTATGGGGCGTTACAAAAATATGATTAAAACTATGGTTATATCCAAATCATAATAGCCTCGCTTTCTTTGTTTGCGAGGACAACATTTGATGTTAAATACTGATAAAGCGCAAAAACTATTATACTACAATTTTAGTATCTCGTCAAATCCGTTGCAGGCTGCAAGTTTCGTTGACGATTTTGGGGACAATCATTAATTAAACATTAACAATCTCTGACTTTTTTTAAATAAACGTTAAAATAAGAATATAAGATTTCGTATGTCATTCGGAGCGAATGCGAAGAATCCCTATTTTGTTTGTAAAAAGGAGTTGATTTTATGGCAGATATAAATAAATTCACAAATTATTCGCAGGAAGTATTGTCGTCAGCAAGCGCAATTATGAATTCTCACAGCAATTCAGAGCTGCAGCCTGAGCACATTATGCTTGCGATGATTAAGGATAACGGGATTATCAAGGATTACTTAACCGAATTGAAGCTTTTAAATCAAAGCTTTATTGACAAAATCGTCGGGGCTGTAAATTCATTTCCGAAGGTTTCGGGGCCTGTGAACGCACAGCAGATGTTTTTGTCCAACCAGACTTACAGACTTCTGGATATTGCTGAGCAGCAGTCGGCGGAAATGAAGGATGAGTTTGTAAGCATTGAATCAATGCTTCTTGCGATGACAAAGCTTGACAACAGCAATATTCAAACGGTTTTAAGAAGCTTCGGAGTTGATTCAAATAAAGTTTTAAATGCAATGAAAAAGATAAGAGGTAATAAAAAAGTGGATAATAAAAACGCAGAAGAAAATATGAAAGCGCTTGAAAAATATTCAACAGATTTGACTGCGCTTGCAAGAAAAGGAAAATTAGACCCTGTAATCGGCCGTGATGAAGAAGTCCGCCGTATTATTCAGGTTTTAAACAGAAGAACAAAAAACAACCCTGTTTTGATAGGTGAACCGGGAGTCGGAAAGACGGCCATTGTAGAAGGTCTGGCTCAGAGAATTGTCAGAGGCGATGTTCCGGAAAGTTTGAAAGATGTAAAACTCGTTTCTCTTGATATGGGCGCGCTTGTTGCCGGTGCAAAATTCAGAGGAGAATTTGAAGAGCGTTTGAAAGCTGTATTGAAAGAAGTTGAAGACTCAAACGGCGAGATTGTAATGTTTATTGATGAACTTCACACCGTTGTCGGTGCGGGTGCAACTGAAGGCTCAATGGATGCCGGAAACCTCTTAAAACCGATGCTTGCAAGAGGTGTTTTAAGAACAATCGGGGCTACAACGATTAACGAATACCGCAAATACATTGAAAAAGACCCCGCACTTGAAAGAAGATTTCAGCCTGTGCTGGTTGATGAACCTTCCGTAGAGGATACAATAAGTATTTTAAGAGGCTTAAAAGAGAAATACGAAGTTCACCACGGAATTCGTATCCTTGACAGCGCTCTTATTCAGGCTGCAAAACTTTCAGATCGTTATATAACCGACAGATTTCTGCCGGATAAAGCGATTGATTTGATTGATGAAGCAGCTTCGGCTCTCAGAATTGAAATAGATTCAATGCCGGAAGAAATTGATACTATGATGCGTCAGAAAATCCAGCTTGAAATTGAAAGAGAAGCTTTGAAAAAAGAAACAAGCGAAGAAGCGATGGCAAAAGTTGACGATATTACAAAACAAATCAACGAGCTGGAAGGCAAAATTAACGTTTTAAAAGTTCAGTGGGAAAAAGAAAAGGCTTCAATAACAGGCGAAGCCGCAATAAAGGATGAAATAGATCAGGTTAAGAAGAAAATCGAAGAAGCCGAAAGAAATACTGATTTGCAGACAGCAGCGGAACTCAAGTACGGCAAACTTCTTGAACTTGAAAAACAGTTGAAAGCCTGCCAGTCAAAAGAAAAAAACGATAATAAACTTCTGAAAGAAGAAATTGACGATGAAGATATCGCAAATGTCGTAAGCAAATGGACTGGAATTCCGGTAAACAAACTTGTAGAAAGCGAAAAGCAAAAGTTAGTTAATATGGAAGATATCCTTCACAAACGTCTAATCGGTCAGGAGGAAGCAGTAGAAACAGTTTCAGATGCAATCCGCCGTGCACGTTCCGGCTTAAAAGACCCGAAACGACCGATAGGAACTTTCCTGTTTTTAGGCCCGACGGGTGTGGGCAAAACTGAACTTGCCAAATCCCTTGCGGAATTTATGTTCAACGATGAAGATGCGCTTATTCGTATTGATATGTCTGAATATATGGAAAAACATAATGTCGCAAGGTTAGTCGGAGCGCCTCCCGGATATGTGGGATACGAAGAAGGCGGTCAGTTGACCGAAGCCGTCAGAAGAAAACCCTATTCTGTCGTACTTTTTGATGAAATCGAAAAGGCTCATCCGGATGTGTTCAACATAATGCTTCAGATCTTTGATGACGGACGTTTGACCGATTCAAAAGGCAGAACTGTAGACTTTAAAAACACTCTGATAATTATGACGTCAAACATCGGAAGCGACATAATTCTTGAAAATACTTTGAACAGCATGGTTTCACCGAACGAATTCGACGAAACAAAAGAAAAAGTCATGGCTGTTTTAAGAAGCCGGTTTAAACCGGAATTTTTGAACAGAATTGATGAAACTATTTTCTTCAAAGCCCTGTCGCTTCAGGATTTGTCACAAATCGTCGACATCCAGATGGATTACTTAAGACGTCTTTTGAAAGATCAGGAGCTTGGTCTTGAAGTTACTCCGGAAGCCAAAGAATTTCTTGCAACAAGGGGCTACAATCCTGTTTACGGCGCAAGACCGCTTAAACGTGTAATCCGCCAGATGGTAGAAAACCCGCTTTCAAAAATGATACTTTCTCAGAATTTCTTAAGCGGGGATAAAGTCAAGATTGATGTTGAGAACGACGAAATCAAATTTGAGCGGATACCGGCGGAAAACGGGTAACGTCAGGGATAAAAGACGATAAGACGTTAGGACGTTAAGACGATAAGTTCGTTACGTAAAATAACTTCCCTCTCCCCTTGTGGGAGAGGGTCAGGGTGAGGGGTTAATAAGTGAGGCGTGAAGGGTGAAGTGTGAGGGGAGTTGAAGGGGTGAATGGTTGAAGGGTTGAAAAGTTTGTTTCGGGAAAAGATACTAAGGCACTAGGGCGCTAAGGCACTAAGGAGTTACGTTTAAAAAGGCGATAGGACTGCAAGGCGATAAGGCGATAAGAGTTTTTTCCCCATTTCTACGGGAGAGGTGTCCACAGGGCTGGATAGGGGGGCGGAAGTTCGGTATAACTATCAACCAAATATTAAGTTATTTTCTTAACAATTTGTGGAATATTAAATTTAGATGTAACATTGTTGTATGAGAACAACAAAAATACAAAACGGTATAAATTTCGGATTGAAAGCAGAAACACACAGAAGAATAGCTGAAAAGCTTATAAGAGAAGAATACCCCAAACTGCAAAATTATGCCCCGATGATTAAAAACGCAGTCGTGAAACCTGATTTTGACGAGGTTGGGTTTCATTCGAACACGCATTTTTATTATCCCGATATCAAGCTTCTCAGACCCCGCGAAAGCTTTTTAGACTTTGACGGGCAGCATAATGCAAGATCAAAGTTTAATGAGCATATAAATAACTTTCTTGCGGCTAAAAAATATTGTCGTTTCAGCGAAATGGCGGATGAAGCAGGCAGAGCAAAGCATTTTCTTGACGATATGAGTGTCGGGCTGCATGTTCAGAGAGGTAATGCTCTTCAAAAATGGCGCGATAAAAAGATGCATGAAAATTTTGAATATTATATATACGACAATCAGGATACTTTTATCAAAAACGCGCAAAAGTCGTCTGTTGAATTTAAAACAGACACCTTTGATGATATATTTATGAGTGTTGCAACTTACATGAAAAATACAGAGTATCCGACAAAACGTAACATGGCAAAATGGCCTGAAATTGCGCAGAATACGGTGAATGTCGCGCTGGATGCCTCAAGAGTATTTTTCGATAAAATTTCTCAATTTCTGCCTTAAAAAGAACATAATCTGATAATGCCTGCCGCGATATAAAACTTTTATAAACGTAATTTAAAATAAATATTTTAATGTTATAATTCATATTACAGACTAGATTTTTGGAGAGAACAATATGTGCGGAATAGTAGGATATGTAGGGCATAAATCAGTAATGGATATTCTTCTTGACGGGCTTGAGCAGCTTGAATACAGAGGATATGATTCTTCAGGTGTTGCTGTTATGTGCGAAGATGAAATCAAGGTTTATAAAGCTGTCGGCAAGTTGAATAACCTTAGAGAAGAACTTCAAAAACACAGAGGCGAGTTTGAAAAAGCAACTATGGGAATCGGCCACATCCGCTGGGCAACACACGGTGCTCCGACGGTTTTGAATGCACATCCGCACACATGCACATGCGGCAATCTGGTTATCGTTCATAACGGAATTATTGAAAATTATAAAGAGTTAAGAGAAGCATTGTCAAAAGAAGGCTGTATTTTCCGTTCGCAAACAGATACCGAAGTTGTGGCTCATCTTGTAGCTAAAAAATATGCACAAACAAAAGATTTAGCAGCAGCAGTAAGAGAAGCTGCAAAAGAAATTGAAGGAGCTTATGCGCTTTGCGTAATGCATAATGACTGCAAACAAACTCTGGTTATTACCAAACGAAACGCTCCTTTGCTTGTCGGAATCGGTGAAAATGAATTTTTTGCGGCTTCTGATGTGCCGGCAATTATTAAACATACCAAAAAAGCAGTATATTTAAGCGACAACCAGATTGCGGTTTTAACTCCGGAAAAAATGGTTCTGAAAGACGCAGAAGGGCAGGAAATCAAGCCGAAAATAGAGGTGCTTCCGTGGGAGCCTGTGGCATTAAGCAAAATGGGTTATAAACATTATATGCTTAAAGAAATCCATGAACAGCCTGATGTTATAAGAAATATTCTTGTCGGAAAGCTTCATGCGCCGGATGAAGATATAATTTTGAATGAGGTTAAACTTACAAAAGAGCATTTGAAAAATTTAAACCGAATTCAAATTATTGCCTGCGGAACCTCATTGCATGCTGCGATGATAGGTAAATATGTAATAGAAAGCTATTGCGGAATTGCAGTTGATGTCGAGGCTTCAAGTGAATATATTTACCGCAGAAATGTAACTGACGAGCATACTCTTGTAATCGGAGTTTCCCAATCAGGTGAAACAGCAGATACATTGACCGCCATAAAACAGGCAAAAGCAAAAGGCTCGCACATCCTGATAATTACAAACCGTCCGGACAGCGCGATGGCACGTGAAGCAGACAGCCTTGTTCCTGTAAATGCCGGTATTGAAGTTTCTGTTGCCGCTACAAAATCTTATACGGCACAATTGATGGCATTTTATCTGCTAGCCTTGTATATGGCTGAGATAAAAGCAAGTGCGTCTAAAGAAGAACTTGCTAATTTAAAAATGGAATTGATGCTTCTCCCGCAAAAAATTGAACAAATTCTTGCAAATACCGAAAATATTCAAAAATGCGCGCGAATTTATTCATCCACGAAAGACTTTATATTTGTCGCAAGGGGCATAAATTATCCGACAGCGCTTGAGGGTGCATTAAAGTTAAAAGAGATTAGCTACATCAATGCAACAGGTTATCCTGCAGGAGAACTTAAGCACGGGCCAATTGCAATGCTTGATGAAACAATGCCGGTATTGTCAATTTTAATGAAAGGTATTGTTTATGAAAAACTGCTCTCAAACAGCGAAGAAGCAAAGGCGCGTAACGCAAGAATGATAGCACTGACAAATTCAAAAGATGCAAAACTTGACGATTTGTTTGAAAATATAATAAGGGTTCCGGATGTAGATGAGTTGTTTTCACCGCTTGTAGCAATAGTTCCGCTTCAGCTTCTGGCATATTACATTGCGGAATTTTTAGGTAAAGACGTGGATCAGCCGAGAAATCTTGCAAAATCAGTTACCGTGGAGTAGAATATAAATGTCATGCTTCTGCTTGTTATACAGCAGAGAGGAGCAGGGCACTGATAATGAAATAATAATGCCGGTATAGCTTTCCGGTGGAGTGAAACGGAACGGTGTTAATAATTCAGTAGAGCTTGCTCTACCAACGCACCGGTTGAAAAATGAATAAGGATGCCGATATAGCTCCCCCAGTGGAGTGAAACGGAACGGTGTTAATAATTCAGTAGAGCTTGCTCTACCAACACACCGGTTGAAAAATGAATAAGGATGCCGATATAGCTCAGTTGGTAGAGCAACTCATTCGTAATGAGTAGGTCAAGGGTTCGAGTCCCTTTATCGGCTCACTAATATTAGTGTGCAGGAAAGGCGGCTTTGCCGCTTCGAGTTCCGACTGATATAAGTATGCCGGAAATGTGGTTTAGCTGCATTGAGTTTTGTTTCAGGCTGGATAAAATTATGATTAAATCGGATATTATAAAAATTCCGTTTACAACGGACAATAGAGAAATAGAAAGTTTTCTGCATTCAAAAGGTATTGAACCTTTAAGGTGGGCTGTGGTGAAGGTTTGTTCTGAATTTATCGAAGTAAGCGTTTCTTATCAGGTGCAATAGCAGTTTTAGATAGTTGTATGAAAGACTTTCTCATGCCTGTCGAAGAAGTTCCAAAAAAACAGACAGGTCTTTATAATGAAAAATCTTCCCAAAATTTAAAAACAGACATTCGGGGCTGTACGAAGAATTTTCAATAGCATGTCATTCTGAGCGAAGCGAAGAATCTCAAAATTTCAACTTGATCATTCAGACCGAATCAAAATAAAGTCATTTAGTCAACAATAATCTCTTTTTCGTTTTTATAAGTCACATAGCCTAAATTTGCAGCGGGCGGCTTTTTAAGGTTTTTTCGTTTTGTGTAAATTACGCCGATTTTTGATGAGGCAGAGGAGGAAGAATATTTTTTTGCAATTTTTGCGCATTCAAATATTAGCCTGTCTGTGGGCGCCGGGCATTTCAACAGAACGTGCGAGCCGGGGCAGTCTTTTGTGTGGAACCAGTAGTCGTCATCTTTTGCCAGCTTTGATACGATATAATCGTTCTGGCGGTTGTTTTTGCCGATGTAAACTTTAAATCCTTCAAGCTCTGTTTCTTCAGGCAACGATGCATTTTTAGGTTTTTCTTTGCCTGTTGTTTCCGGAGCGAGTTCGGATTTTATTTCCAGAAGATTTGTGATGTCAGAGGAGCTTTCAATTGAGTAAATTACTTCCTGTAAATATTTTTGATTAATTTCCGCGACCTCAAGAAGTTCATAAAGTTTGGATTTCTTTGTTTTAGATTTGTTGTAAAGTTTGTAGAAGTGATTGGCGTTGTCTTTGAGTGTTTTTGCAGGGTCAAGTTCAATTGTAATATCGCGGTTGTTTTCGTAGTCAAAAACCGTAATTGACGGCGCAAAATCTTTTAGGCTGTAAAGGTTTGCCATAATCAAATCGCCGAAAAGCCTGTAACGGTCAGAATTTTCAATCTCCGCAATCTGGGCGTGCATTTTTTCAATAGAATTTTGCACTTTCTTTAATTTTGTGGATGCAAGCGAATAAAGATGAGATTTCAGTGTTTTAAATTTATCTTTTGCCTGATAATGAGAATAATAGTTATCAATCATTTCATTAACTGAATTTTGCGGGATAGACTCCTGCAGAAGTTCTGAGAATAGTGAAAATTCACTGTAATCTTTAGAGATGGCAGGCGAAATGTTTTTCAACGAAACAAAATCGCGGAGCTGTTCATGCGTACAGCCCTGAACCAGAGCCGCAAATGCCGCCGAAAACCAGTAAAAATCTTTTGAAAGTGTTTTATAATTAATTTCACCGTTATAAGTCAGAATATCATTTTTAAGCTGCTTTGGCGGATAAACATAGGGAAGGGTTCCTGCCATTTCTCTTTCTCTGCTTTTTTCGGCGCCGACATTGTGCGCGCAGCCGAGAATTATATTTGTGTCGTCATTGTAGAGAACAACATTTGAATGTTTGCCCATCAATTCGACCGCAAGGCATAGATAAATTTTTTCGGAAAGTTCGTTAAAAGTTTCAATGTAAAACTCTAAAATCCTTTCATACGGCGGCTGATTAATTTTTGAAATCACAGCGTTTTCAAGATATTTTCTTAAAAGCATACAAAACATCGGCGGCTTTTGCGGAATTTCAATCATGCGTTTTTCTTCGTTTTCTTTTGACATAAAACAAACGTGATGAAACTGCGGATTGATGTTGATATAAAGCTTTTTAGTCTGCCCGCCGGAACGGATGGAAAGCACAAAATCCTTTCTTGTCGGCTGTTGAATTTTCTGTATTCTTGCGCCGGTCAGAAATTCTCTGTTTTCTTCAATCCACGCTTTTAAAGTCAGGCTGTCAAACGTAATCATAGGACTATCATACCATAAAACCATCAAGAGTTTTTAATCGCAATTTTATTGAAGAATACTCACCATCAGAATTTGTTGTTATCGGATTAAGGTCGTCGTAACTTCTTGCACTTGGAACGGCTTTATAAAAATCTTTTTCCTCAAGTTCTGTTCCTTTATAGGTAACTGTAGCAAACAGGGCACCATCTCTGCCAAATGATAGAGTTATATTCTTGTTATCGGTTTGTTCCTGAGCAAATTTTAATAAATCTGCAAGCCCGTAATAAACATCAAAAACACCATCCCCCATAATAACATTTTCCAAAAGTTCTAATCCATTCATTTTTATATCTTTACAATTATTTTCATCCAAAAGTGTTTTGAATACCGCAGTCATATCAATAGGGTTTAAATTGGATACTTTATCTTCAGGATTGTATTCTAAAAATTTATCAAAAAGATGCAATCTTTCCTTAATTTTATTATATTTGTCCTCTGGTGAAAAATTAAACGGATAAACGTGGTTGCTCATTTCATGTGTTAATGTTCTTAAATCAGTAATAGATGCAAGCTTAAGTGTCTCAGAGGTAAATTCTTTAAAGGTTTGTAGATTAGGATTTTTTAAGTAATTTTGTTTTGCTGCTAACATCTCTGGAGGAAGATTAGAATCCAGAAATTTTGTATCAATATCCGTTTTAGGCTCAATTTTATAAGAATGAGCTTTGAATTGCGGTGTGTAAAATTTTATGGGTGTAATTCGCATGTAAAAATTAAATCACATAAATAAAAAATTTTGCTTTTTTGCTCAATAAATGTTATAAAAATTCAAATTTTCGTTCTTTTTTTTATGTTTTTGCTATGATATAAATAGACGTTTAAAATTAAGTAAGGAAATGGAAATGATAACAACAAAATTAAAAAATCACAATTGCGGAGAGCTTAATTTAAACAACTTGAATGAAGAAGTTACACTTTCAGGCTGGGCCGCAACCATCAGGGATTTAGGCGGGATTTTGTTTGTGGAATTAAGAGACAGAACAGGCTTTTTCCAGCTTGTTGCAAACCCGCAGATTAACCCCGAAGTTCACAAAGTTTTTGAAAAATTGAGATCCGAATACGTAATTTGCGTAAAAGGAAAAGTTACAAGACGACCCGAAGAAACTTACAACGAAAAATACGCAACAGGTCAGGTTGAAATGTATCCGGAATCCGTTGAAATTTTGTCTGAGGCAAAAACGCTGCCGTTTGTGCTTGATGATGAAAATGTTTCGGAGGATGTACGTTTAAAATACAGATATCTTGATATCAGACGCGAAAGTATGCTTCACAACTTGACTTTGCGCCACAAAATCTGTCAGGCAGCAAGAAGCTACTTAAACGGACAGGATTTTCTTGAAGTTGAAACACCTATCTTGATTAAAACAACTCCGGAAGGCGCAAGGGATTATCTGGTTCCTTCACGTGTTCAGGAAGGCAAATTCTATGCGTTGCCGCAATCCCCGCAGATTTTTAAACAGCTGTTGATGGTCGGCGGTATTGAAAGATATTACCAAATCGCAAAATGCTTCCGTGATGAAGACCTTCGTGCTGACAGACAGCCTGAATTTACCCAGATCGACCTTGAAATGTCTTTTGTTGAACAGCAGGACGTTATCAAATGCGTCGAGGGCTTGATTGTCGAAACATTTAAAGCCGCAGGCGTCGAGGTTAAACCTCCGTTCATCCAGATGCCGTGGCAGGAAGCTATGGACAGATACGGTTCCGACAAACCTGACACACGTTTTGGATTGGAACTTTTTGATATCGGCGATATCATTTTGAAATCAGAATTCCACATTGTCAGAAATACTCTTGAAAACGGCGGTATCGTTAGAGGTATCAGAATCCCCGGCGGCGCAAGCTTCTCTAGAAAAGATATCGACGATATTACAAAACTTGCTGTTTCATTTGGCGCTAAAGCTCTTGCAAATATTATTTATCTTGAGGACGGCACCGCAAAATCTCCTGTTATGAAGTTTGTAACTGAAGAACAGGCTAAACAAATTCAGGAACGTGCAGGCGCTGTTGCAGGCGACATAATTTTCTTTGTCGCTGACAAGCCGAAACTTGTTTATGATATTATGGGCAGATTAAGATTGTATTTCGGAAAACGCCTTAACCTGATTGACGAAAGCAAACATAATCTTCTATGGGTAGTTGACTTCCCGATGTTTGAATGGAGTGATGAAGAAGGCAGATTTATGGCAATGCACCATCCGTTCACGTCACCCTGCCTTGCTGATCTTGACAAACTCGACAGCGGAGATCTCGGCAACGTTAAATCAATCGCTTATGATATTGTCTACAACGGCACGGAACTCGGCGGAGGCTCTGTCAGAATTCACTCGTCGGAAGTTCAGAAGAAAATCTTCAAGGCTCTCGGGCTTACAGAAGAAGAAGCTGTTGAAAAATTCGGATTTATGGTGAACGCTCTACAATACGGAACACCTCCGCACGCAGGGCTTGCAATCGGGTTAGACAGACTTGTTGCGCTTCTTTGCCGTACGGAAAGCATCCGTGACGTTATTGCTTTCCCGAAAAACTCCGGTGCGAAAGACCTTATGAGTGATGCTCCGGGTGAAGCTTCCCTACAGCAGTTAAGAGAACTTCATCTTAAGAGTACAGCGCATAAGTAATAAAAGCTAATAAATAAAAAGGTCTGTTTTTAACAGACCTTTTTTTTGAAAAATTTAGTTATATAACATAATCAGCAAGTTCGCCGGAAGCTGCTTCAACCATATCTTCTTTTGCCTTTTTGTAGGTATCAACAACAGCTTTTACCGAAAAAACGGGCGAGGTCGCATATCCGATATAAGCGGAATCCCCTCTCATTTCTTTTACCTGAAGGAGATATTTGTCCTCAGTTTCCTCCTGCGAAAGCGCTTTCAGAGTAACAATATCTTTTTCTCCGTTAGTTTCTAATTTTTTTATTGCCTGTTTTAAAACTTTTTGGTCAAAGCCGCTGTCCCCGGCTGCCATATTGTAGTTGTATGTGCCGCAATAATCGTCATCTACTAAATAAATTTTTGATGTGAACGCAGGCGACATGCTTAATTTATTTATCATATTTTTCTCCTTTTGATTTTGTGAATTCTGCTGTTTTTATAAAACCCGTAAAATATTTTTTTTTGCTAATTATATAAAAAAGGAGGATTTTTTATTTAATCCTCCTTTAAGTGTAAGTATATTGATTTTCGGAATTATCTCTAAAATTCCAGAGCCGATAAACGAGATTCTCCGGCTAAAGCCTCAGAATGACGAGAAGATTGAACTACGGTTTAGATTGATTTTAGTTAAGCGCACATCCACATGCAAGAATTTCCGATTTCAATTCGTCAGCCTTGTCAGTCTGCTCCCACGGAACAAAGAAGTCTGTTCTTCCCATGTGTCCGTAAGCTGCAAGTCTTTGGTAGAATTTGCCGCCGTTTTTAGCCGGAAGTCCGCGAAGATCAAACTGTTTGATGATTGCTGCCGGTCTTAAATCAAAGTGTTTAGAAACCAGTTTTGAAATTTCATCGTCCGAAATTTTTCCGGTTCCGAAAGTATCAACCATAATTGAAACCGGTTCTGCAACACCTATTGCATAAGCAAGTTCAATTTCGCATTTTTCAGCAAGCCCTGCAGCCACAACGTTTTTGGCAACCCAGCGGGCTGCGTAAGCTGCTGATCTGTCGACTTTTGTCGGATCTTTGCCGGAAAATGCGCCGCCGCCGTGGCGTGAATATCCGCCGTAAGTATCAACGATAATTTTACGTCCGGTTAAGCCGGCATCTCCCTGAGGGCCGCCTACTACAAATCTTCCTGACGGGTTTACGAGAATTTTTGTTTCGCTGTCAAGTTTGATTTCTTCGTGTGCAAAAACTTCATCAATTACAAATGCCGTGATGTCACGCTTTATAATTTCCTGAACTTTTTCGTTGTCGCTGACTCCGTTAATTTCAGGATCGTGCTGGGTTGAAATAAGAACCGTATGAATTCTTGAAGGTTTGCCGTCAACATATTCTACAGTAACCTGAGATTTGCCATCCGGTCTTAAGTAGTTTAAAATTCCCTGTTTTCTTACCTGAGCAAGTCTGTAGGACAATTTATGCGCAAGGCTTATCGGCAGAGGCATCAATTCGGGGGTTTCGTTACACGCATAACCGAACATTATACCCTGATCGCCTGCACCGATGTTTTCGGTTTCTGATACTGACGTTGCTTCGTTGTTTGAACGAGATTCAAGAGCTTTATTGACTCCGCCTGCGATATCGCATGATTGTTCGTCTATACTAGTTAATACAGCGCAGGTTTTATAGTCAAAACCGCCGCCTGAGGATCCAGCATAGCCGATGTTTTTTATTGTATCTCTGACTACTGACGGAATATCAACATAACAATCAGCTGTAATTTCACCGCATACAAGCGCCATGCCTGTCGTTACAGTTGTTTCAGCCGCAACACGCGCCTGCGGATATTTTGTCAAAAATTCATCAAGAATTGCGTCAGAAATCTGATCGCATACTTTGTCGGGGTGTCCTTCCGTTACTGATTCGGAAGTAAATAAAAAGTTTTTTGGTGTCATTTTTTTCTCCTTAATTTGTTTTTTCCGAAGGCTGGTAATCAACTTAGAATACCTGCACCGCCGGAGTTAGCCGGTAAGTTTTTTCATTCCGACCCGGCCTGTTCCATTAAGAAACAGTGTACAACCAAAAATTTTTAAAATCAAATAAAGTATTAATATATATTAAAAGAAACTAAGGTGCCGGGTGACTAAGGCACTAAGAAGTTAGGTTTAGAAGGACGAAAAGACGTTAGGACGATAAGTTCGTTACGTGTAAAAAAAAGCTAAGGCGCCGGGGTGATAAGCCGATAGGACATTAAGACGATGAGGCAGTTTCGTAAATTATACTCTCTTCAACCTTCACTTATTTGTTTATTCTCTTTATAATATTCCTATGAAAAACGGACTGGAAATTTTTAAAAACGCAGACGATAATATTGATGTGAAAAAATCGGTTATTGCTCTTGTTGATTGCGATTCTTTTTTTGTGTCGTGTGAACAGAAAGTTAATCCCGAACTTAAAGGCAAGGCGGTTTGCGTTCTGTCAGGGCACGGAGAATGTGTTATTTCGCGCTCACGTGAAGCTAAAAAGCTCGGCATACCTATGGGAATTCCAACTTTCAAAATGACTAAAGAAATGAAAGAAAAGTCTGTTTTGATTACGGCTTCTCACGGTTTGTACGGTGAAATTTCCAATGAAGTTATGGCTGTTTTGAAATCCTTCAGCCCGAAAGTTGAAGAATATTCCATTGATGAAGCCTTTGTCGAATTAACAGGACTTCAGCGGCTTTACAGGCGCAACTACTTTGAAATAGCGCGGATGATACGTCAGGAAATCCTTGATAAAGTCGATATCCCTGTTTCAATCGGTGTCAGTACCTCAAAATCCCTTGCAAAATTGGCTTCCGACAAAGCCAAAAATATTGAAGGCGGAATATTTGTTGTCGGTGCTTCAAAAATAGAAACCCTTCTTAAGAACACTTCAATAGATGAAATCTGGGGTATCGGCAGAAATCTTTCCCGACTGTTCAGGCAAAACGGAATATTGACTGCGTTTGAACTTGTTCAAAAAAGCGATGCGTGGCTTGACAAACAAATAGGCATAAGAGGCTTAGAGATGAAGCACGAACTTCTTGGCGAAACCGTTTCCCGCGTTGACGATACTTTTAAACCCCCGAAATCAATCCAGAACACAAGTGCTTTCGGAATTTTTACATCAGATTTGAATTTTATTAAAAACCAGCTTAATTATCATATCCACAGCGCCTGCAAACGCCTTCGCAAACTTAATTTGAAATGCTCCGGAATAGGCGTAATGCTCAGGACTAAAGTCGAATTTAAAGTTTATTATGAGAAAATAACAATTCCTCATTCGACATGTTACGAGTGGGAAATTTCAGACATCGCTTTCAAACTTCTTGAAAAAATTTACAATCCGAAGATTATCTACAGAAGTTCCGGCATAATTCTTGATGATTTTATGTCATCTGACGGAGAGCAGATGTTTCTGTTTGCGGATAATGAAAGTATTCAGAAATCAGAGCGGCTTGCAAAAAGTATTGACAAACTTGAGAGTAAATTCGGCAAAAATATTATACAGACAGGGTTTACAAAAGAAAAAAAGATTGAAAAAGCCCCTTGATATTTTTCAAGAGGCTTTTTATTTTTGAATTTAAACCTGCGGTTTTGTATAGCTGCTGCTTGCACGCTAAATATTACTTTATTCGATAATCCATCCGTTTGTAAGATCTATTCTTAATGGTTTAAGAAGTTTCATTTCAACAGGCAGATACGGATAAGCTTCAAGCTTTTCACCTTTAAAGACGGCTCTGATAAATTTCATAAACCAGTTTCTTTGTTTTGTAACTTCAACAGCACCCTTAAATCCGGCGGTCTGGTCATTCGGAGTAACAACAATACTGTTGTCTAAAACAAGTACACCGTTTCTTATAAACCATTTACCTTTTCTTACATCAAGAAGCTGTCCTTTTAATGTTGAATCTTTGTATAAAAGAATATAATTATCTTTTGTTACCAGATTAGCCGGCAGGACAGCTTCATACAAATCACCGGAGTTATTTTTCTGTGAACTTACCGCTTGTTTTAGTGTAACCGGAAATACTGCACCGGCCGGAATTGTTCCGATTGAACCCTGTACTGTTGCACCGTCTATAACGTAACCTTCTCCCTGTTTTTTACTCATGACTTCCGCAAGTTTTGCATTCGGATTAAGTCTTGCTTCCTCTATCATTCTGTAAAGAATGGCTGCGGCTTCTGCTCTTGTTGCAGGGCGTGAAGCTTCTATTTTTTTTGAATTTTCCGAAGGCATAGTTACAAGCATATTTAAAATCTCAGCTTTTCCTGCCGGAATAATAAAATCTGTCGGAGTGTCAGCAAGATCGCTGTATCCTTTTAAAAATTCAAGAGCTTTTATATCTGAAATATCCTGTGTAGTTAAAGCATTGACAGCCATCGTGATTGCTTCTGCCCGCGAAACTTTGTCTTCCGGACGGAATATTTTTGAGGCAGCATCATATTTGATTAAGTCAAAATACAGTGCTTTTTGAATTGCGCCGTAAGCCCAGAATTTTTCGGTTACATCTGTGAATTTTACCGGCTGTGCAACACTTATATCTTCCTGCCCGAGAGCCTTGATTGCCATGCTTGCAAACTCTGCTCTTGTTATATTTTCGTCAGGCATAAAAACTCCGCTCGGATATCCTACTATAATCCCTCTTTCGCCGAGTTCCGTAATCTGTTTTGCAGCCCAGTGCTCGGAATTTACATCCGGAAATGCAAATGCGCATCCGGCTGCTATTATCACAGCAAGAGAGGATAACATCATACGTAATATATTTTTCATACTCTATCTCCTATAAATAACCTGTTCATATTATATAATACACTTAAATCCGACTCTGTTCAATAATTTTTTTAAGGAATGTTAAATTTTGTCTTTTTGATAGCAATATTTGAAATTATCTGTTTTAAAAAATAAGAAAGGAAATTTTGTTGTGATAAATAATTTAACTTTTAACCCGTATGTAAAAAATAATTTTAATATTCAAAATACCGCTTTTAAAAAGAAAAATCCGTCTTTTTGCGGAGTTCAAACCCTGACTCATACAAATATAGGTATGTGTGCGGAAGGTTTTATCGGCAAAATCAGGGTCAGACTTGCCGGAGGCGGAGAATCTTTTTTAAACGTATTCAAAAACAAAAATTGTGATTGGGAAGAATATAAAGTTATGGATGATTTTAATAACCTGATAGGTGAGTCGCAAATTAAGATTAAAAAATTAGTTAATTATGACAGGTTTGAATATAAATCAGATCCGAGCCACGTATTTGTTGATACTTTGAGAAATTATTCAACTCCCGGAACTCCGTATCATAACAAAGCGCTGCCGTATTATAAGGATATAGGCACAAGACTTTTGCAAATCGCCCAGAGAAGAAGTGATGAATCTAATTGCTGCGGTAATATAAAACTGATAGCCAAAAATGAATCTAAACCTTTTTATAAAAATGCTATTCACATGTGTGAAGAATCCACATTTACATCAAATTTATTATTTAGATTCGGCGGCAACCGGAATATGATGTATCTTCCGCCGGAGTGGAAAGAACCTTTATCGCGTTTGCACGGCGGATTGTAATTTTTTTAGTCAAATATTTTACTTATTGTATAATTTTTATTATGAAGAATGAATTTTTAAACGCAATATTGTCTGAGAAGGACGATATAAAAGCGCGTGGCAATATGCGTTTTTACAAAACCGGTAAAGGTGAATACGCAGAAGGTGATATTTTTTTAGGGCTGACTTATCCGCAGAACCGCAGGATTGCAAAAATGTATTATAAAACCCTGTTGATTGCTGATCTGGAAGATTTATTGAGCAGCAAATACCATGAAGTACGTGCCTGCACAATTCTGGCGGCTGTCCTTAAATACTCTCAAGGCGGTACAGATGAAAAAAAGAAAATTTACGATTTTTATCTGAAAAATTCTGGTAAAGTGAATAACTGGGATCTTGTTGATAATTCAGCCCCGTATATTGCGGGAGATTTTGCGTTTAATTTTCAGCGTCAGAATGATTTGAGGTTGCTTGCAGGCTCCGGAAATCTCTGGAGCGAAAGAATAAGCATTGTTGCAACTTTATATTTTATAAAGCATAATAACCTTGATTTGACGTTTGAACTTTGCAAACACTTTCTTTACCACAGGCATGATTTGATTCAAAAGGCATCAGGCTGGATGCTCCGTGAAGCCGGCAAAAAAGATGAAGCCCGGCTTGAAAAATTTTTAACAGAAAATATTTCTACAATCCCGAGAACAACTTTAAGATACGCTATAGAAAGATTTCCGGAAGAAAAGCGCAAAAAATATCTTAAGCTAAGATGATTTTGTAATTTCGTGAAGCTTTTTCTCCCATTCAAAAGCAGTTTTAATACTGTATTCAAGAGTTTTTTCAGGATGCCAGCCGAGAATTTTTGCGGCTTTGAAATTGTCAGCAACGAGTTTTGCAGGATCCCCCTGCCGTCTTGGCATTATTTTAAGCGGAATTTTTGTGTCCGTAACTTTTTCACAGATTGAAAATACCTCTTTGACGGTGCTTCCTTCACGGGTTCCGAGGTTAAAGAAATCCGTTTTTCCGCCCGCTTCAAGGTATTCAAGCGCAAGAACGTGCGCGCAAATTAAATCTTCAATATTTATGTAATCTCTTACGCATGTCCCGTCCTTTGTATCGTAATCATCACCGTAAAGATTGAACGTCCGGCCTGTTTCAATGGTTGATTTTAAAATATTCGGAATTAAATGAGTTTCCGGTTCATGCCATTCGCCGACTCTGCCTTGAGCTCCTGCAACGTTAAAATATCTAAGCCTTACGGATTTCAAGCCGTAAGCACCGTCGTAATCGTCCATGATTTTTTCAATCATAAGTTTTGTCATACCGTAAGGATTAATCGGGTTTTGCGGGTGGTTTTCGTCAATCGGTATTCTGACGGGTTCTCCGTATGTTGCGGCGGTTGATGAAAATACGATTTTTTTAACCCCGTATTTAAGCATTGTATCCAGAAGGTTTAATGTCCCGCAAACGTTGTTTCTGTAATATTTTGCAGGATTTGTGACAGACTCTCCGACCTGAGAAAATGCCGCAAAATGTATTACTGCATCTATTTGCCTGCCTTCAAAAACTTTAATTAAATCTTCAGGGTTAAGTAAATCACCCTTTGTAAATTCAAAGTTGTCATTTCCGATATTTTTAAGAATGTCTGCGGTTTGAAAATGTCCGGTTGAAAGGTTATCAAAAACAACAACATCATAACCCAGTTCAAGCAATGCAAGTGCACAATGGCTTCCGATATATCCTGCTCCGCCTGTTACTAAAATCATTTATTTTCTCCTGACCGTTAGAAAAATTGCCTGCGCTTGCTTGTATTAAAGAAATTTTCCTGAAAAGTTAGAGCAGTGTAGAGCGTCTTGGATTTGCTCCACGCCCAGAAAGTCTAGCGTTTGAACCTGCAGTTCACCCCGCTCAATTTCCTCTCTATCCGGACTCAATTCTCTCCGTCCGTCCGCAAATCCGCTCGAACCACAAATGAATGATTCTCATTCTATCCCTTAAGCTGTCAAGCTTTCAAAGAATTTTTCCTAAAAAGTTTGGGCAGGGGTGGATTCGAACCACCGTACCCTCGCGGGAACAGATTTACAGTCTGTCGCCTTTAGCCACTCGGCCACCTACCCGGAATTGTTTATATTTAATTTAAAATGCCTTTGACGGGATTTGAACCCGTGGCCTCTCCCTTACCAAGGGAGTGCGCTACCCCTGCGCCACAAAGGCTCAAA